>JBKBSV010000094.1:0-7856 GCA_046291115.1 Novosphingobium sp.
TCGCAGCCGGTGATCTGTCCGGCAAAGCGGATGTGCGGAGCCGTTTTCAGCCGCAGTTGCCGATCAAGCAGGACCGGTGAATTGAGAAAGGTGTTGCGGTGCAGCCCGCCCAGGCGGGCAAACTCGGCCCTTTCCAGCCCCGGAATGGTGCGAAACAGGCGAACCTGCTCGGCATATTTGAGCTTGGTCTGGAAGCCGACCATGTTCCACAGCGTGCCCAGCTTGTTGTCCTGGCGCAGCTGGACCACGGCATAGGGCCAGCGGCCATTGGGATGTTCGGGTGTCGCCCAGTGCGGATTGTCCAGCCCCACCGGCTTCATCGGCCCGAACCGCAAGGTATCCTCGCCGCGCGCGGCCATCACCTCGATCGGCATGCAGCCTTCGAAATAGGGGGTATTGGCTTCCCATTCCCTGAATTCGGTTTTCTCACCGGCCAGCAGGCCTTCACGGAAGGCAATGTACTGTTCCTTGTTGAGGGGGCAGTTGATGTAATCCTTGCCGTCCCCAAGGTTTGAACCACGATCCCACCGCGCAGCCATCCAGGCCACGTCCATGTCGATGGATTCGCGGTGGACGATCGGGGCGATCGCGTCGAAGAAGGCCAGGCTTTCCGCACCTGTTGCCGCGCCGATGCTTTCAGCCAGCGCGGCCGCGGTCAGCGGGCCGGTGGCAACGATGGTCAGGCCGGCCGCAGGCAGGCGGTCGATCCGCTCGCGCACCACTTGCAGAGAGGGCAGGGCGGCCAGCCGGGCCTCGACTTCGGCGGAAAACACATCGCGATCCACCGCCAGCGCCGATCCGGCCGGAACTTTCGCCACTTCGGCCGCATCCATGATCAGCGAACCCAGCTGACGCATCTCGTAATGGATCAGGCCGACAGCGTTGTTTTCATGATCGTCAGACCGGAACGAGTTGGAGCAGACCAGCTCGGCCAGGCCCGCACCCTGGTGCGCCGGGGTGGTATCGCCCGCCCCCCGCATTTCCGACAGGCGGACCTTCAGGCCGCGCCGCGCGAGCTGCCAGGCCGCTTCCGATCCGGCGAGGCCGCCGCCGATAATGTGAACATCGTATGCCATCGCCTGCGCGCCTAGCCTTGCGCGCGGCAAATTCCAACGCCAAGCATGGGGCAAGAGAGGGAATGCTCATGCCAAAGCGCGCACTGGTGGACAAACGCCCCTGGCTGCTTGCCAGCCTGCTGGCCGGGATCAGCTATTACTTCATTCGCCACGACACCGTGCCGGACATCTTCGAATGGGCCTGGAAGGGGGCCGGCGTGGCGCTGCTCGCGGTCTATGCCCTGGCCCGGCACAAGGGGGCGGATTCGCGGGTAATCGCGGCAGTCATGGCGTTGGGTGCGCTGGGCGACGTGCTGATCGAGCTGGTGCTGGAATGGGGCGCGATCGCGTTCCTGATCGGCCACCTGATCGCGATCCGGCTCTATTGGCGGCACCGGCGCGACAGCCTGACCTTCAGCCAGAAGCTGACCGGATTTGCCCTGCTGGTGCTGGTTCCGCTGGTCGCTTTCCTGATCCCGGCTGACCGGGCCGCCGCGCCCGGCATCGCGCTTTATTCAGCTGGCCTTGGCGGGATGGCAGCGGCGGCCTGGACCAGCAGCTTCCCGCGCTACCGGGTGGGGATCGGCGCAGTGATGTTCGTCATCTCTGACCTGCTGATCTTCGCGCGGATGGGCGCACTGGCGCAAAGTCCCTTGCCCGATCTGCTGATCTGGCCGCTTTATTACTTCGGTCAGTTCCTGATCTGCACGGGCGTAGTCGGGGAACTGCGGCGGCGGCAGGAATAGGGTCTTGCCCGGATCATACATTATGGCAAACTATTGGCCGGGTGGCGCGCACCTGATCGGGGTTCTCGATGGCCTTGCTGCGTTTGCTCTTGTGCTCGCTTGCCGGTCTGGCTTTGCTGGCCCCGCCAGCCCTGGCGAAGGACAAGCCGCCTACTCCCTATGACAAGAGCTGGGAAAGCTTCGTTTTCGATGGCCGTCAGAACTATCCCCATGTCCTGTGGGGGGTGACGATCGACTGGAAGCTGGCCTGCCTGAAAGGCAAGGCCGATTCCTGCCTGAAGCTGGCCCGCGCGTTCGAGCAGGGCTTTGGCCATGTCCGCGCCGATCAACGCGCGGCGGTCGGCTATTTCATGGAAGCCTGCAAGCAGGGATCGGGCGAGGGCTGCGTTCGCGCGGCCGAGATGCTGCGCGAGGGCACTCCCGGCTACAGGCTGCCCGGCCTGGCCCAGCAGCAGGCCGAACGGGGCTGCACCCAGCTGAAACACCAGCCGGCCTGCGCCGCGCTGGCAGTCAGCCAGGCCGCAGCCGCACCGAGCGGATCGGACCAGTCCGATGCCCTGCTGGCCAAGGCCTGCGCCGCCGGGGACGACATGGGTTGCCGAAACCGCGCTAACAGCCTGTTCTACGTCCGCAAGGACGCGGCTTCTCGCACCGAGGCGCTGCGGCTGTTCGAGCTGGCCTGCCGGGCGCGCAGGGCGTGGGGCTGCCTTGGGATGTTCGATGCCTATGCCTATGGTTGGGGCGTGACGCCAGACCCGCGCAAGGCAGCCGAATTTGCCCGCAGCGGCTGTGAGGACAGCGAGGGCGACAGGCTGCGGCTGTGCACCCGGCATGGCATGAACCTGCTTGGCAACCGCGATGCCCGGTCGATCGATCGCGGCGAAGGCATCCTGCACGCCGCTTGCATGGCCAATGATGGCCTGGCCTGCTTTTTGATCTCGCGCTGGGCCATCGGACAGAATCCGGGCGGCAAGGCCACGGTGAAGGAAGGCTATTACTATGCCCGGCGCGGCTGTGATCTGGGCAATGGGGAAGCCTGTCTGCAACTTGCGATGGTCTATGACGGACGTTTCGCCATGGCCCGACAGGCGGAGATCGCTTTGCCGCTCTACCAGCGGGCCTGCCGTCTGGGCGAAAGCAGCGGCTGTGAGCGTGCCGAGGCCATGCTGCGCGCCAGCCCGGCCATGGCCCGGCAGGTTCCCCCGATCGACCCCGCGCTTCCCGCCGCCGATCAGTTGCGGCGGGCCAAAGCCGCTGTTGATGCCGGCAACCGCTCCGATGCGGTGATGACGGTGGTCCGCCTGATGGAGGAGGGCCACGAGGATGCGGCCTGGCTCTTGGGCGGCTGGATGTATTACGGTCTTTCCGGCCTGTTCGGCCCGGAGCGCAAGGCTGACGGGCTGATCCTGTTCGAAAATGCGGCCAATGTCGGCCATATCGACGCGGCGATCTTCATGGGCATGGCCTACTGGTATGGCGAAGGCGTGCCGCAGGATCGCGCCAAGGGCGAAGCCTTGATGGGCATTGCCGCCATGAAAGGAAGCGACAAGGGAGCCGCCATCCTGCGTTCGATGAAGGCGGAGCCGATCCGGGTGGACCGCGAGCGGCGCGCGAAGGAAGCTGCCGAAGCAGCGGAGCGGCGCAAGAATGACTGGACCTATTATTGGGCCAACTACCGCCCGACCTGGTCCGCGCCAAGCGCGAGCTACAATCCCTACAGTTCCGGGCCGTCGGTCTCGCAGATTTACGACAACCACAATTTCAATAACGCGATGGACTATTACCGCGGCGTGACCTCGGTCTGCGCGGTCAGCAACCCTTATTGTTGAGGAAACCGGGATGAAATCGAACGGAAAAATTGTTCTTGCCTTGATCTGCACAAGCCTTGCCGGTTCCGCTTCAGCGCAGAGCTTCAATCTGAGCTACCAGACCACCGAGCGGAACGGCGTGTGCTATTTTTCGGTCGATGGCCCTGGGCCAAAGGACGGTTCGGCCACCATGACGCTGGAATTCAGCTACCGGGTCGAGGATGGCAACCTTGGGCTGGATCTGAAGGCGGTTTCCTTTCCGCTGGCAGCGGCAAAAGCCGAGAGGCCGGTGACGCTCAAGCTGGAAACCGATCAAGGTGATATGCCGGTGCCGCGATCCGCCGGCTATGCTGTAACCAGCCGGTTCCAGCGCATCTGGGCAGGCTGGGGCGCGGGCGCACCTTCGCAGCCGGCCTTTGCCAAGCTGCGCCAGATCAGGACGGTAACGGTCGTGGCCGACAAGGAACGCTACGGTCCGTTCGACCTGCAATTGAAAAGCTTGCCGTACAATGTGCTCAACAACTGCGCCAAGCGGGTGCGCGGGGAGCCGATGGACTGACGGCGGCGGCTCAGCCGCCCCAGGCTGCAATCGTGGTGCGGTGAAGCTCGCGGCGATAGCCTTCGTAGCCGCCGGTGGCGCGGTGGAGGACCGAGCGGTTGTCCCACATCACCAGCATTCCCGGTTCCCACTGCTGGGCAAAGACGAAGCGTTCGTCGCTCTGCCAGGCTTGCAGTTCCAGCAGCAGGGCAACAGCTTCGTCCTGGGCCATGCCCTCGATCCCGATGATGTAGCCCAGCGTGGAATAGAACCCGCGTCGCCCGGTTTCCGGGTGGGTGGGGACCAGCGGGTGGGTCTGCGTCGTCAGCGCCGCCTTGCTGGGGCGGATGTCCATGCTGCGGCCCTTGTCCTTTGTCCCATAGGTGCCGTCAGGCGCATAGGGCAGGCGGGCGGAATGGATTGCAATCAGGTCGGCATAGCGGGCCTGCCGGTCAGGCGGGAGGGCTTCCCAGGCCATGTGCTGATTGGCAAACAGGGTATCGCCGCCGATCGGGGGAATGTCGATGGCCAGCAGGCAGGTCCCGGCCGGGGGATGGGCCTGGAACGACCAGTCAGCGTGCCAGTTTTCGGCAAACAGCGGGGTCTGCTCATCCGCCTCGCGCCGGATTGCAGCGATGTGCTGGCGGCCGGGGATGGGGGCGAAGAACGGATCGTCGCCAAACCCGCCGAAGGCGAGGGTGAAACGTTCCAGATCGTCATCGTCCAGCCCCTGGTCGGGGAAGGCCAGCACGTGGTGTTCAAGCCAGATCGCGCGCAATTCCGCCACCAGGTCCGGGGCAAGATCGGCCTTGAGATCCAGCCCCGTGACCCGTGCACCGCACGCCTGCCCAGAGGGTTCAACCCGCAATCCCATGGCGATCCATCCTGTCCCGGTGTTTGCAGCACTTTCACCCCGAATGCCTTCGCGCTGCAAGTCAAACCGGATAGGTGATTGTCCCATCGGGGGCGCGCTGAAGCGGGCCCAATGCGGTTACCGCGCAAAGCGGCAGCGGCGCATAGATATGCGGGAAAAGCGCGTCGCCGCGCGACCGTTCCCAGCGGACACTGGCGCCAAGCCCGATCAGGTCGACCCGCGCCAGCCATAGCCCGCTCTGCTCGGCGAAATACTTGTCGAGCGTACCCGCCACCTGCGCCTCGGCCGAGAGGTGGATGTAGCCATCGGCCAGATCGATCGGACTGCCATGAAAGATCCCTTCGGCGAGCAAGCTGTCCTTCTGCGCGCCGGTCAGGATCTTCCACGCGTGGTCGGGATGCGCGCTCAATCTTCTGCCGCCGGGATTTCGCCGCCCTCATCGCCGGCAACCGGCTGATCGTCGTCTTCTTCGGCCAGGCGCACGGCGGAAACCACGTGTTCCTGTTCCGCGACGTTGAACAGCCGCACCCCGGCTGAACCGCGACCGATCACCCGCAGGCTTTCCAGCGGCAGGCGGATCAGCTTGGCCTGATCGGTCACCAGCATCAGTTGGTCGGCCTGGCTGGCCGGGAAGCTGGCGACGACCGGGCCGTTGCGGGCGATATTGTCGATATTGGTGATGCCCTGGCCGCCGCGACCGGTGCGGCGGTATTCGTAGGCAGAGCTGAGCTTGCCATAGCCATTGGCGCAGACGGTGAGGATGAACTGCTCACGCTCGGCCAGCTCGGCCATGCGTTCGGGCGAAAGCGAAGGCTCGCCCTCGCGCTCGCCCTTCCACGGGGCGAACTTGACGTATTCCTCGCGCTCCTCGCTGGTGGTGCCGACGCGGTGGAGGATCGACAGGCTGATCACCTCGTCATCGCCCTTCAGGGTCATGCCGCGCACCCCGGTGGACGTGCGGCTCTGGAATTCGCGCACTTCATCCCCGGCAAAGCGGATTGCCTTGCCCGCGCGGGTGGCAAGCAGCACGTCGTCGCTCGCTTCAAGCAGTGCGACGCCGATCAGGCGGTCATCGCTGTCGTCCCCGAACTTCATGGCGAACTTGCCGTTCGAGGGAATGTTGGTGAACAGCTCCATCGAATTGCGGCGGACATTGCCCTTGGCCGTGGCGAAGACGACCGAGAGCTTGCCCCATTCGGCCTCGTCCTCGGGCAGGGGCAGCACAGTCTGGATCGTTTCGCCTTGCTCGAGCGCAGGAAGCAGGTTGACGATCGGGCGCCCGCGGGTGGCCGGACCGCCTTCGGGCAGGCGCCAGACCTTGAGGCGGTAGACCTTGCCCGCGGTGGAAAAGAACAGCACCGGATTGTGGGTGGAAGTGACGAACATCGTCGTCACCGCGTCTTCGTCCTTGGTGGCCATGCCGGCGCGGCCCTTGCCGCCGCGGTTCTGGGCGCGGAAGGTGGAAAGCGGGGTGCGCTTGATATAGCCGTCCATGGTGACGGTGACGACCATTTCGTCGCGTTCGATCAGGTCCTCGTCCTCGATCCCGTCGGCAGCGGCAGTGATTTCGGACAGGCGCGGCGTGGCATAGGCCTCGCGGATCAGGGCCAGTTCGCCCTTCATCACATCGTAAAGTTTCGCGCGGTCGGCCAGGATCGAGAGATATTCGGCAATCGCTTCGGCCAGTTGCTTCAGCTCGTCAGCGATCTCGTCGCGGCCCAGCGCGGTCAGGCGGTGCAGCCGCAGATCGAGGATTGCCTTCACCTGCGCTTCGGACAGCCGGTAACTGCCGCCTTCCTGCTCGGCGGTCGGCTCGATCGCCTCGACCAGCTTGATATAGGGCGCGATCTCGCCAATCGGCCATTCGCGGGCCAGCAGGGCTTCGCGCGCGGCGGCCGGATTGGATGAGCCGCGGATGATCTTGACCACCTCGTCGAGGTTGGTGACGGCAACCACCAGGCCCAGCAGGATGTGCGCCCGGTCGCGCGCCTTGTTCAGTTCGAACTTGGTGCGCCGGGTGATCACTTCCTCGCGGAAGGAAATGAAAGCGGTGATGATGTCGCGCAGCGTCAGCACTTCGGGCCGTCCGCCGCGGATCGCCAGCATGTTGGCCGGGAACGAGCTTTGCGCCGGCGTATTGCGCCACAACTGGTTCAGCACCACTTCCGGCGTGGCATCGCGCTTCAGGTCGATCACCACGCGCACGCCCAGGCGGCTCGATTCATCGCGGATGTCGGATATGCCCTCGATCCGCTTGTCCTTGGCCGCTTCGGCGATTTTCTCGACCAGGCCAGACTTGCCGACCTGATAGGGAATACTGGTCAGCACGATCGAGCGGCGCTCGCCCCGGCCTTCCTCGATCTCGTGCCGGCAGCGCATGATGATGCTGCCGCGCCCTTCGCTATAGGCCTTGCGCGCGCCCGATTGTCCCAGGATCAGCGGGGCGGTCGGGAAGTCCGGGCCGGGAACGATCTGGATCAGCTCGTCATTGGTGATCGCCGGGTTCTCGATCGTGGCCAGGCAGGCATCGATCACTTCACCCAGGTTGTGCGGCGGAATGTTGGTGGCCATGCCGACCGCGATCCCGCCCGCGCCGTTGACCAGCAGGTTGGGGAAGCGGGCGGGAAGGACGGTCGGCTCCTGCCGCGATCCGTCATAGTTGTCGGTGAAGTCGACCGTGTCCTTGTCGAGATCCTCAAGCAGCGAATTGGCGACCTTGGCCAGCCGCGCTTCGGTATAGCGCATCGAGGCTGGCGGGTCCGGGTCCATCGAGCCGAAGTTGCCCTGGCCGTCGATCAGCGGCAGGCGCATCGACCAGTCCTGCGTCATGCGGGC
>JBKBSV010000095.1:0-7834 GCA_046291115.1 Novosphingobium sp.
GGCGGTGCAGGCAAGCGGCGATCATCGAGCTGCCGAACAGGGCCAGATGCGGCCAGGCGATCTTGCCGGCCAGACCGGCCACGATCATGGCAGCGTTCAGCAGGCTGCCCAGCACCATGGCGCGAATGATGCGGATATGCGCGCTGATCAGCCGGTTATCGACCCATTCGCGCAGCTCTGGCGGTACTGCGGCACGCAGTGCCGCCTGCTTGCTGACCATGAACCCGCGGGCCCCCGGAAGTTGATACCGCTCGGTCTTACGCCCGCTACGGTTAACAAAGTGATAGCCGGCCCTTCGCCATGCCCCTTCTGGCCGTTACAGGGGTGGCAAAGGAGATTCGCCAATGCGCCGTGCCCCGCTTGCCCTTGCCGTGACTGTTGCCCTGGGTGCCGCCCTGGCTGCGCCGCAGCTTTCCGCCGGGCCGGTTACGGCTCCGCGGCTCACGGTCCACCCGGCCGCCGAAGCCCAGGTGCTGGACCTTTCGCAGCGGCTGATCGCGCTGCGATCGGTGCGGGGGCCTGGCAACGAGACCGGCAAGGCGCTGGGCGTGGTCAAGACCGCGCTGGTTGCCGGCGGGTGGAAGGACGCCGAGGTCGAAGTGGTTCCGGTCGATGACACCGCCTACATGATTGCGACCTGGCCGGGCCGCGACCCCAGCCTGAAACCGCTGGTGATTTCCGGCCACATGGACGTGGTCGAGGCCGATCCCAAGGACTGGACACGCGATCCCTTCATCCCGATCATCGAGGACGGAATCCTCTATGGCCGCGGGGCGAGCGACATGAAGTTCGATGCTGCGCTCGCCACATCGGCCCTGATCGAACTGCGCCGCCAGGGTTACAGGCCGAGGCGCACGATCATCCTGCAATTCTCGGGCGATGAAGAAACGACGATGAAGACGTCGAAGATCATCGCCGAGCGGCTGAAGAACGCCGAACTGGTGATCAACATCGATGGCGGCGGCGGCACGCTGGACGAAGCGACCGGCAAGCCGCTCTACTGGACCTGGCAAGGCGCGGAAAAGACCTATGTCGATTACCAGCTGGAAGTGACCAACCCCGGCGGGCACAGTTCGGCTCCACGGCCGGTCAACGCGATCACCCAGATGTCGCGGGCACTGGACAGGATCGGCAGCTACCGGTTCAAACCGGAACTCAGCCCCCTGACCAGGGAATACTTCGAAAAGGCTGCCCGGTTCGAAGGCGATCCCAGGCTGGCCGCGGCGATGCGGGCCTTTGCCGCCAATCCCAATGACCAAGCCGCACTGGCGGTGCTGCGGGCCAATCCGGCCTATGTCGGCAAGGTCGGCACCACTTGCGTCGCTACCATGGTTCACGGCGGTCATGCCCAGAACGCGCTGCCGCAGCGGGTTACTGCCAATGTCAATTGCCGCGTTTTCCCCGGCCACACCCGCGAGGAAATCCGCGATGAACTGGCCAGGGTGGTGGGCGATGATGCGGTGAAGATCACCGACGTGTCCGGCAACGATACCACCATGTCCCCGGCATCTCCGATGCGGGCGGACTTCGTCGGCGCGGTGGCGCGGGCGATCGGCAAGCCCTATCCGGGGATCGCGATCGTGCCGTCGATGGCCTCGGGCGCGACCGATTCGATGTGGTACCGGGCGCTCGGCGTGCCGGCCTATGGCGCCAGCCCGACCTTCAGCAAGGATTCGGAAGATTTCGCCCACGGCCTCAACGAACGGGTCCGCCTGTCAAACATCCGTCCGGGCCTGGCCTACTTCCTCAGCCTGTTCACCGACCTGTCGCAATAAGCGCGCTCGCAAGCAGGGCGTGAAGGCCGTCGCGGGCAATCGCGGCGGCTTCGCCCGGGCGGAACGTTTCGGGCGAAAGGCACAGTTCCAGCCACAGCCCGTCGACCAGCGCGGTCACGGCAAGCGCGGTGCGGCGCAGCGCCGCCGGCGGCACGCCGGTTTCTGCCAGCAAGGCTTCCAGCCGCTGGCGGAACCGGCCGTACTGCTCATCATGCTGGGCGGCGATGTCGGGCCGGGCGCGGACCAGGCTCCAGAACGCGATCCAGGTGGACAGCAGCTCGCTGTCGGCAATCGGCGGCAGCAGGCTGGCGCTGACGTAAGCGACAAGGCGCGCGCGCGGTTCGGATCCGGCTGCCGCCACGGCCGCGTCCAGCGCCGCCGTCACCCGCGCATCGGTCGCGGCATAGCTGGCCGCGACCAGCGCATCGACCCCGCCAAAATAGTGCCCGATCAATCCCGGCGAGACACCGGCTTCAGCCGCGATCGCCCGCACGCTCGCCCCGGCCGCCCCTTCGCGGGCCAGCACCCGCGTGCAGGCCGCGATCAGGCCGGCGCGGCGGGCGTCCGGATCTTCGCGGCGAAAGGCGGGTTGCGATGCCATTACCGTTGTTATACATTCGTTCAACAAGTCGATCAAGGAATCGCCGTTCAATGACCAAGCTGGACCACGCCTTTGCCGAAATCGCCGGACCCGATGGCGATCCGGACGCCGATTTCAGCCTGCCGGGGTGGATCTATCACGACCGCGAATTCTTCGAGCTGGAGCAGGAACGGATCTTCCGCCCTTCGTGGCAGATCGTTTGCCATGTCAGCGAAGTTGCCAATCCCGGTGACTATCGCACGCTGGATTACCTGGGTGAGAGTGTCATCGTCATTCGCGGCGATGACGGACAGCTCCGGGCCTTTACCAATGTGTGCCGCCACCGCGCGATGCGCCTGGTCGAGGGTCCTTCGGGCTGCGCGAAGAAGCTGGTCTGTCCCTATCACGCCTGGGTGTTCGAGAGCGACGGGCGCCTGTCGGGCGTGCCGATGAAGTCCGAATATCCCGCGCTCAAGCTGGAAGAGAACGGACTGGTGCCTGTCGCTCTCGAAATCTGGCACGGCTTCGTGTTCGTCTGCCTTGAACCGAAAGGCTTTCCCACGCCCGGCGAAATGATGGCCCCGTTCGAGGCTGAAGTGGCGCAGTACCGGTTCGAGGAGATGCGTGCCATGGGCGCCGTTCGCCACCGTCCGCGTGCCGTCAACTGGAAGAACGTGGGCGACAACTATTCCGACAACCTGCACATTCCGGTCGCGCATGACGGCCTGACCCGGCTGGTCGGGAAGACCTACCGGATCGAGGCCCATGGCTGGGTCGACCGGCTCTATGGCGATGTGGTCAAGAACGAGAAGCAGAACTTCTGGGAGAAGTTCTATACCGCCCACATGCCGCGGCTGAAGCACCTGCCCGAAGCAGCGCACGGCCGCTGGCTCTATTTCAAGCTGTGGCCCAACATGGCCTTCGATATCTATGCTGACCAGATCGATTTCATGCAGTGGCTGCCGGTCAGCCCGACCGAATGCCTGCTGCGTGAGGTGGCCTATTGCCTGCCGGATTCCCATACTCCTGCCGGAAAGCAGCGGGAAATGAAGCTGGTGCGCTATGCCAACTGGCGGATCAACCGCGTGGTCAATGCCGAGGATACCTGGCTGATCACCCGCGTGCAGCAGGGCATGCAGAGCAGGACCTATGGCAGCGGCCCGATCGCCAAAAGCGAGGTCTGCCTGCGCAGCTTCGCCAGGAAGATCCGCGCACTGATCCCGCAGGCGCGCCAGCCGTACCAGCCGGCACCCGGCTGGAGCCGCCGGAGCTGATCGGCCTTTCCTACACGGCCTTGCCCTGCCAAACTCGTTTTCAAACGGGGAAACAGGCACTTTTTTATCGTCAGGACCCTGTGAACTTTGTCAGGTTCCAACCCTTCGAAAGCCGGATCCAGCATGACCAAGACCTATGACGCAATCATCATCGGCGGCGGCCACAACGGCCTGACCTGCGCGTTCTATCTCGCCCGGGCGGGGATGCGGGTGCGGGTGCTGGAACGGCGTCACGTGGTTGGCGGCGCGGCCGTGACCGAGGAGTTCCACCCCGGCTTCCGCAACTCGACCGCCAGCTATACGGTCAGCCTGCTGCGGCCCAAGGTGATCGCCGACATGCGGCTGCACGACTATGGCTACCGGGTGATCGAACGGACGATCAGCAATTTCTTCCCGTTCGAGAACGATTACCTGAAGCTGGGCGGCGGCCCCGGCCGGACCGAGGCGGAATTTGCCCGCTTCTCCAGGAAGGACGCCGCGGCCTACCCGAAGTACGATGCCGCGCTGGAGAAAGTCGCCAACGTGCTGCGCGACCTCAGCTTGCAGATCCCGCCCAATGTCGGCGGTGGTCTTGCCGCGCTGGTGGCAGCGGCCAGGCAGGGCTGGCCGATGGCCAATCTGGACCTGTCGGTGCAGCGCGACCTGCTGGATATCTTCACCAAGTCGGCGCGGGCTTTTCTCGACGGCTGGTTCGAGCATGACTATGTCCAGTCGGCTTTCGCCTTTGACGCGGTGGTCGGCAACTATGCCGGGGTCTCGACCCCGGGATCGGCCTATGTACTGCTGCACCACGTGTTCGGCGAAGTGAACGGCAAGCTGGGGGCCTGGGGCCATGCGGTGGGCGGGATGGGCGCGATCACCCAGGCGATGGCCCGCGCCTGCGAGGATGCCGGGGTGGAGATCAGCCTTGAGGCCCCTGTTGCCAAGGTGCTGGTCGATGGCGGCAAAGTGACCGGCGTGAAGCTGGAAAGCGGCGAGGAGATTGCCGCCAGCATTGTCGCCTCCAATGCCGGCCCGGCGCTGCTGTACCGGCAGTTGCTTGACGCGAGCGATCTGGACGAGGATTTCCGGCGCCGGATCAAGGGCTACAAGACCTGCTCCGGCACGTTCCGGATGAATGTTGCCTTGTCGGAACTGCCGGACTTTTCCGTACTGCCCGGCAAGGAGCAGGCCGAACATCACACCGCCGGGATCATCATCGCGCCGGGCATGGACTATATGGATCAGGCCTTCATCGATGCACAGCAGCATGGCTGGTCGAAGAAGCCGATTGTCGAGATCAAGATCCCCAGCACGGTGGATGACAGCCTTGCCCCTCCCGGCTGCCATGTCGCGTCGCTGTTCTGCCAGCAGTTCGATCCGACGGTTGACTGGGACGCCAACCGCGAAAAGGTGGCCGACCTGATCATCGACACGGTCAACGATCATGCACCCAATTTCCGCAAGAGCGTGATTGCCACCCAGATCCACTCACCATGGGACCTGGAGCGCAAGTTCGGGCTGATCGGCGGTGACATCATGCATGGCACGATGGGGCTGGACCAGCTGTGGGCCGCGCGGCCGGTGCTGGGCCATGGTGATTATCGCGGGCCGATCAAGGGCCTTTACATGTGCGGCGCGGGCACCCATCCCGGCGGCGGCGTGACCGGCGCGCCGGGCCACAATGCGGCCCATGCAATCCTGGCCGACCGGCCGCTGCTCAGGAAGATCCTGCGGTCCTGACCGAGTGGTAGACCGGCAGCCCGGCCAGGATCAGCAGCGCGGCATAGCCCATCGCCTCGGTGCCCAGGCCCCATTCGGCCCAGAAGAAGAAGGCCACGGCCACCAGTGCGGCGATCAGGGTCAGGGTGTTGCCGCGCTCCAGCCTGAGCGCGGCCAGTGCTGTCATCAGGTAGGCCACCAGCCCTGCGGCCAGGCTGACCGAAGCGATGAAGGCAAACAGATCGGTCATCCCGCGGGCATAGTTCATCAGCGTGATCAGGGTGAGCAGACCGGATGATACCAGATGCGAGCGCACCGGGGTGCCGTAGCGACCCTCCTGTGCGAACCACCTGGGAAAGACCCCGCCCTTGGCCATCGCCCAGGGCATTTCGGCCTGGACCAGGATCCAGCCGTTGAGCGTGCCAAAGGCGCTGATCGCGGCGAACAGCGCCACCGCCACGGCGATGTCTCCGCCAAGGTAGCGGCCGAGGAAGCTGGCAATCGGCGCCGTCGATCCGGCGGCCTCCGCCACCGGCATGAACAGGGCGAAGGCGCTGGATATGCCGATGTAGACCAGGCCGGTCAGCGCTACCCCGATCATGGTCGCGCGGGGGATGTTGCGGACCGGATTCTCGACCTTGTCGGCCGGGACGGTCGCGGCCTCAAGCCCCAGGAAGCCCCAGAAGGTCAGCCCGGCGGCGAGGGCAATGTTGCCAGCCGTAAAAGGCACCTGCGGATCGGGCGCACGCGCGCTACCGGTCAACCACAGCCACAGCGCAATCCCGATCAGCGCGATCAGCGGCAGCAGCTTCAGCACCACGGTCACTTCCTGCAACCGCCCCGCTTCGCGCACGCCGCGGATGTTGATCAGGGTGACGGTCCAGACACAGACCACGGCCAGCAGCGCGGGAAGGCCGGTGGTGCTGGCCAGCTTGGGCCAGATCAGGGCCAGCGCGCTGACCACCGCGACAGCCACGGCGGCATTGCCGACCCAGCTCATCACCCAATAGGCCCAGGCCGTGGTGAAGCCGGCCAGCGGGCCGAAGGCGGCGCTGGCATAGGCATAGGGCCCGCCGGCCAATGCCAACCGCGCGCCCAGTGCGGCGAAAACCCGGGCCAGGGCCAGGGCTCCGGCAATGGTGATCGCCCAGCCGGCAAACTGGTTCCAGCCCAGCGGGGCAAGCTGGGCGGGCAGGATGTAGATCCCCGATCCCACCATGTTGCCGATCACCAGCGCCAGCAGCGCCCAGAAGCCAAGCTTGCGGTTCATCGGCGTTATCCCCTTCGCGGCGTAACCTATCGCTTGATCCCGCCGCGTCACCATGTTTCTTGAACCCATGGCAACTCTGACCACCCAATCCTGGCTTTCGCGCCTTGGCCAGTATCCGCCGCGCCTGATCGAGGCGGCTTTGGCGATGAACGAGAACGATATTCCCCGGGCCGAGTTCCTGCTGCGCTCGCACCTGAAAGAACGCCCGCTCGAAGTGGCGGCGATCCGGATGCTGGCCGAAGTGGCGGGGCGGATCGGACGCTACAGGGACGCCGAAACGCTGCTGCGCCGCGCGCTGGAACTGTCGCCCGGCTTTACGGCGGCGCGGGCCAATCTCGCGCTGGTGCTCTATCGCCAGAACCGCCCGGCCGACGCAATTGCGGAGCTGAACCGGGTGCTTGCGGAAGAGCCGGACAACCCCGGTCACGCCAACCTGCAAGCCGCTGCGTTGGGCCGAATCGGCGAATTTGACGATGCGATCACCCTTTACCAGCGCGTGCTTGAGCAGGCTCCCAACCAGCCGCGCGTGTGGATGAGCTTCGGCCATATGCTCAAGACCGTCGGGCGGCTCGACGAAGGGATCGCCGCCTATCGCCGCGCCATTGCGATCATGCCCAGCCTGGGCGAGGCCTGGTGGAGCCTGGCCAATCTCAAGACTGTCCGGTTCAGCGATGCCGATATTGCGGCGATGGAGCAGGCGCTGGCGGGCGGCGAGGTCGCCACGGAGGACCGCTTTCACCTCGACTTCGCGCTGGGCAAGGCATTCGAGGACCGGGGCGAGGCCGATCGTGCCTTTGCCCACTATGCTGCCGGCAATGCCCTGCGCCGGACCGAACTGGACTATGACGCCGACGAGCAGGAGCGCTATGTCAAACGTCTGATCGAGATTGCCACACCGGCGTTCTTCGCCGCGCGCGAAGGGCAGGGTTTTGATGCGCCCGACCCGATCTTCGTGCTTGGCATGCCGCGCGCCGGATCGACTTTGGTCGAGCAGATCCTGTCCAGCCACAGCCTGATCGAAGGCACCACCGAACTGCCCGACATCCCGGCCATGGCCCGCCGCGCGCCGAACTATCCGCTGAACCTGCCGGACCTGACCGCAGAGCAGCTGATCGAGCAAGGTGAGGAGTTCCTGCGCCGAACCCGGATCCAGCGCAAGACCGACCGCCCGTTCTTTATCGACAAGCTGCCCAACAACTGGATGCACGTGATCTACATCATGCTCATCCTGCCG
>JBKBSV010000096.1:0-7694 GCA_046291115.1 Novosphingobium sp.
CCGCGGCTTTTCATCCCGACGAAGCGGTTCTCGACCAGGTCGAGCCGGCCGATCCCGTGCTTGCGGCCAAGGTCATTGAGCGCGGCCAGCAGCGTGGCCGGGCTCATCGCCGCGCCGTTCAGCGCCACACCGTCACCGCGTTCGAAATCGATCGTGATATATTCCGGGGTATCGGGCGCGTTTTCCGGATGGTCGGTGCGCGAATAGACATAGTCCGGGGTTTCTTCCCACGGATCTTCGAGCACCTTGCCTTCCGAGCTGGTGTGCAGAAGGTTCGCATCGGTCGAAAACGGGCTTTCGCCGCGCTTGTCCTTGGGCACCGGGATCTGGTGCGCTTCGGCCCAGGCGATCAGCGCGGTGCGGCTGGTCAAATCCCATTCACGCCAGGGGGCAATCACCTTGATGCTGGGGTCAAGCGCATAGGCTGAGAGTTCGAAGCGGACCTGATCGTTGCCCTTGCCGGTCGCGCCATGGGCCACGGCATCAGCGCCGGTTTCATGTGCGATTTCAACCAGCCGCTTGGAAATCAACGGGCGGGCAATGCTGGTGCCGAGCAGATAATCGCCCTCATAACGGGCATTGGCGCGCATCATCGGGAAGACGAAATCGCGCACGAATTCCTCGCGCAGATCGTCGATATAGATGTGGTGATCGGGCACACCCATCAGCCTGGCCTTGGCGCGGGCCGGTTCCAGCTCCTCGCCCTGGCCGAGGTCGGCGGTGAAAGTCACCACTTCGCAATTGTAAGTGACTTGCAGCCACTTCAGGATCACCGAGGTATCGAGGCCGCCGGAATAGGCGAGGACGACTTTCTTGATGGCAGACATGGCTGGTTTTCCGCGTGGTTGGCGTTGGGCTTCGAGCCGCGCCCTAGGGCAAGCGGCAGGAGAGGGCAAGCCGATGGCCAAAGCTGAAGCAAGGACCAAGCCGAGCGAAGGCAGCATGGCCGAGTTCCTGGCCGCCAAGCCCGGCGAACGCGCCGCGCCTTAGCCGCAGGGACCGTCGATCGGCGGCGATGGCAGCCAGGCCTGCAAGCAGCAGAGCGGCCGCAAGGGGAGGATCTTGGCGGGGCGTACGCTCACCCCGCAAGGCGGCGATGACGATCCATCTGATGGGCAATGGCATCTATCGCCGGGCCGAGGCGGACAATCTGTTCGCCCGGCTGGGCAAGGACACGGCGGGCAAGCGCAGTTTCCATACCAGGCGGCGGCCGATGTGGACATGAGGGGCTGAACTGCCGGTGCGGCTGAACTGGGCCGCGATGAACGAAAGCCAGGCGGATTAGGCTTGGCCAATCAGCCCGAAAATTTGCGCCAGCTGCCACAGGCCCAGCACCAGGAACAGCAGTGCGGCCAGCGTCCGGGTCAGTTTCATCGAAATCCGCCGCTCGATTGCTTCGCCCAGGAACACGGCCGGGCCATTGGCCAGCAACATGCCCAGCGTCGTGCCGGCGGCAACGATCAGCACCCGCTGGTAGTGGGCGGCCAGGGCAATGGTTGCAACCTGGGTCTTGTCGCCCATCTCGACCAGGAAAAAGCTGACCAGCGTGGTCAGGAACGCGCCGCCAAAGCTTCGCACCGTCTCCTCGTCCTCCTCCAGCCTGTCGGGGACAAGGGTCCAGGCGGCCATGGCCACGAAGCCCAACGCCACCGCGATGCGGAACCAGTCGGCCTGGAGCAGCCCCGCAACCTGGCTGCCGACCAGCGCGGCCAGCGCATGATTGGCCAGCGTGGCGACCAGGATCCCGGCGAGGATCGCCCAGCGCGCCCGCAGCCGCGCGGCCAGCACGATGGCCAGCAGCATGGTCTTGTCGCCCACTTCGGCCAGAGCGACGACTGCGGTGGAGGATAGGAAGGCTTCCATCGAACAAACTCCCGGCCGGGTGCAGGCAAGACAACCGCGCCGCGCCTTGCACCCGGCCGGGTGAAAGGCAATGGCATTGGTCTCGCCAGGAGGTTATAGCGTCCTCTCCGCGCCATGGCCTCTCGGCCAAGTAGGCCGGCACGCAGGATCACCAGGTGGCGACTGGCGGGTGGCGGCCGGCTCCTCCTCGGATGATGGGCGGCGATAGGCGGCTTGAAGCAACCGCGCAACCGGGCTTGGCGCGCGGCTATTCGCGTGCCAGGTACAGCACGTCGCGCGGCTGGGACAGCAGGTGCTGGCCGGAATCGATGTAAATCGTCTCGCCGCTGGCCAGCCAGCCCTGCGCCATGAACAGCGCGGCATCGGCCAGTTCTTCGGGATCGGTCAGCCGTTTCAGCAGGTTCATCCGGCCGGACAGTTCATGCTCTTCGGCAGCCTGATCCCAGCTGGGCATCATTGCGCCGGGGGCGAGACCATAGACCCGCGTGGCCGGATCGGGCGCGGCCATGGCCAGCATCCGGACCGTGCTGGCAAAGGCGTGCTTGGCCATCGTATAGCTGAAGAAATCGGGGTTGGGGTTCAACAGCTTCTGGTCAAGGAACTGGATCACCCGCTTGCCGCCCCGTGCACGGGCCTTGTGCAGGAAGGCCTGGGCCATGGCGGTCGGCGTTTCGGCATTGACCCGGATCGCTTCGGCGAAGATCGCCGGATCGATGCCCGCGGCAGTATCGGGCCGGAACACCGCCGCGCAGTTTACCAGCACCCGCCAATCGTCGAGCCGTTCGGCCAGGCCCGCGATCATCGCCAGGCCGGCATCGAGATCGATCAGGTCGGCTTCGACCACTTCGGCCGAGCGGAGGGTTGAGGCCAGCTCGCGAGCCTGGGCGGTGGAGTGGCCGGCGTGTATCAGCACATGCCAACCGTTCGCCGCAAAGCGCCGCGCCAGCACTGCTCCGATCCGGCGAGCGGCACCGGTGATCAAAACCTGGGGGCGGTGTGACTGCGCCATCGCTCACTGCAATGCGGGGGATGAGCGACCGGGTCAACCGCCCAGAGGTGCAGGCATCAGGTCAGGCAACAGCGCAGGCCGATCAGCGGCAACGCGTTGGACCCTTGGCCAGTTCGTTGCCGATCAGTGCCCCGGCCGCCGCGCCGAGGATCGTGCCGGTGGCCCGTTCACCGCGCGTGTCGATCGCCCGGCCCAGCAAGGCTCCGACAGCCGCGCCGGCCAGCAGGCCGACAGTGCCGTCACCGCGGCGGCAGTAATAGCGGCCATCGTCGCCGCGCCAGTAGCGGATACCGTTGTCGGTGCGCTTGTAGCGGATGTCGCCGTTGTTGTTGCGCCAGCCATGGGCCGGGGCCCAGCGCGGCGGATCGGCCAGCGCCGGTGCGGCAGCAGTGAACAGGCTGGCGGCAATCACCGCGCTGCCAAGAATGGTCTTCATAAGCGTGCTCCCGTGGTTGTTTTCGACACGGGTTGCACTCTGCCGCCGGCCGCCTGAACGGCGGATTTCCGGCTCTGGTGAACCGTGCGGCAAGCACGGCGGACCGTTGAAAAGGTTAATCCCCGGCGTTCGTGGCAGGTTCGGCCGGATCCGTGCCGGGCGGGGCATCCTTGGCCCAGGGATTAGCCTTGGGCTGCTCTTTTTCCGCGGCTTTCTTGGCCTCCTTGACCGGAGCAGGCGCTGCAGCGGCTGTATCGGCGGGGGCGTCGGATGCCCAGGGATTGACGTGCGGCTTGTCCTGAGCGCCCTTCTTGTCGCCCTTCTTGCCCGCCTGGGCGGCAGGCTTGGCCGCATCCTCGTTCTTGGCCTTGCCCGAACAACCGCCCAGCACCAGCGCCGCCAGGGCAAGCGTTATCACTGACCGTTTCATCGCGCGACTAACCTCCTGTTGACCATCGCCATATCGCGATCGGGCCTAACGGAAGGTAACCGTCAGCCCAGCGCGGCCTGCTTTTCCTCGGCCAGCCGGTCCAGTTCGGCACGGCTCATCCTGGTGGCGGCAGTCTTGAGCTGGCCGCAGGCGGCATCAATGTCGCGGCCGCGCGGGGTACGGATCGGGGCGCTGATCCCGGCCTCGAACACGATTTCCGAGAACCGCCGGATCCGTTCCGGCGTGGAGCATTCATAGATCGCGCCGGGCCAGGGGTTGAACGGGATCAGGTTGACCTTGGCCGGCAACTTGTATTGCCTGATCAGGCGGACCAGTTCGCGCGCGTCCTCGTCGCTGTCGTTCTTGTCCTTCAGCATGACGTATTCGAATGTGATGCGCCGGGCGTTCGATGCGCCGGGATAGTCGGCGCAGGCCTGCAGCAGTTCCTCCAGGCCGTACTTGCGGTTGATCGGGACGATCTCGTCGCGCACGTCCTTGGACACGGCATGGAGCGAGACGGCAAGGTTGACGCCGATCTCCTCGCCGCATCTGGCCATCATCGGCACGACACCGCTGGTCGAAAGGGTGATGCGGCGCTTCGACAGGGCCAGGCCATCACCGTCCATCACCAGTTTCAGCGCATCGCGGACATTGTCGAAATTATACAGCGGTTCGCCCATGCCCATCATCACGATGTTGGTCAGCAGGCGCCCGTCGGCCGAATAGCCGCCATCGTCATCGACCAGATCGTCGCCCAGCGCGGCCAGATCGGCCTGCCCGGCCTTGGGCCATTCGCCCAGGGCATCGCGGGCCAGCATGACCTGGCCGACGATCTCGCCCGGTGTAAGGTTGCGCACCAGCCGCATGGTTCCGGTGTGACAGAAGCGGCAGTTGAGCGTGCAGCCGACCTGGCTAGAGACACACAAGGTGCCGCGGTCAGCGTCGGGAATGAACACCATCTCGAATTCGTGCCCGTCGGCGGTGCGCAGCAGCCATTTGCGGGTGCCGTCGCTCGAATGCTGGGCCAGCACGATCTCCGGCCGGCCGATCACGAAGCGTTCGGCCAGCCAAGGGCGCATGGACTTGGCGATATCGGTCATCGCCTCGAAATCGGTGACGCCGCGGTGGTAGAGCCAGTGAAACACCTGCTTGGCGCGCAGCTTGGCCGCCTTGGCATCAAGGCCTGCAGCTTCGAACAGGTCCCGGATGCGCTGGCGGGGCAGGCCGATCAGATCAACGCGGCCATCCTCGCGCGGGGTAACCTCGCGCGGGGTGGGGACGGGATCGATCTGTCCCGGGATCGGCATGAGTGCGGTATCGGCCATAGGCGGCGCGATATAGGGGCAAGAGCGCGGAAAAGCTAGCGCAGCTGCGCGCAGGCCAGCGTCGCGGCGTCGAGCGCGCTGGCCGCACCCTGCAAGGACCAGGTGTTGGAGAAGCCCCGGCCACTGGCATCGCGGGCGCTGACCGTCATTTCAGCGGCCGAGCGCATCGCCGCCACAATCGCCGCATCGCCGCGCGCGTCAGCGGCCCAGGCATCGCCGCCGCCGCCGACCAGGTTGATCCGCGTGCGCCCCACGGTCAGCACGATCGGGGCATTGGCCTGCAGCTTGCGCGACAGGCGGAAATGAACCTGCCCGCGCTGGTTCTGGCGCGGCCACCAGGCAACGGTCGCATAGGGCTGGTAATCGCGCTGGAGGGTGGAAGGTGCAGCCTTGGCAATGGCATAGCAGCGCGGCGTGGCCGGATCCTTGAAGGCGGCCCATTCCCCGAACAAGCCCAGCGCCTCGCGCGCCGCAGCCGGGCAGGCCAGCACCGTGCAGGCCAGCGCGGCGGCTTTGATCCAGACCAAGGCAGAGTGGCGGGGAAGGTGGTAGCAACCAGACATCGCGTGTCTCATTGCAGAAAGCGCGGGTTTGGGGAAGGGCAGCCGATGGGGCAGGAAATCGCCACCAGCCAGTTCGACGAAGCGGACCGCAAGATCTTTGCCGCGCGGCTGGCAGCCGAGACGGCGCACCTGCGGGCGCTGGCTTGTGCCGGCGGGCTGTCCGGTGCCGGGCCGGTTGCGGGGTTCGAGCTGGAAGCCTGGCTGATCGACCGCAACATGTTTCCTGCCCCGCACAACCAGGATTTCCTGGCCCGGCTGAATGAACCGCTGGTGGTGGCGGAACTTTCGCGCTTCAATATCGAACTGAACGGCACGCCGCGATCGCCGGGCGGCACGGGCCTGCTGGAAATGGAGCAGGAACTGGCCGGAACCTGGGCAAAGTGCCTGCGTGCGGCGCACGATCAGGTCGATACCGCGATTGCCATCGGCACCCTGCCGACACTGCGCGATGCCGATCTGTCGCTGCGCAACATGACCCCGTCGAACCGCTATGCCGCGCTCAACCGCGAAGGCATGCGCCTGCGCGGCGGTGCGGCGGTGGAAGTCGATATCGATTGCGCCGATCCGGCCGGACGGCACCTCAAGTCGCGGCACCGCGATGTCATGCTGGAAGCGGGCACCACCTCGTTCCAATTGCACCTGCAGGTGCCAATAGCGGAACTGGGCGCGGCGTTCGATGCCGCGCTGGAACTGTGCGGACCCTTGTTGGCGCTGGCGGCCAACTCCCCGTTCCTGTTCGGTCAGCCGCTGTGGCACGAAACCCGGATTGCCCTGTTCGAGCAGGCAATGAACGGGGCGGGGAGCGGACCAGGGATGCGCCCCCGCGTATTCCTGGGCGATCGGCTGGCCGGGGATGATCCGCTGGCGATCCTGGAAGACAACCTCGACGACTATCCGGTGCTGCTGCCGCTGTTGAGTGACACTCCGGTCGAGCGCTATGCCCATCTGCGCTTGCACAACGGCACGCTGTGGCGGTGGGTCCGGCCATTGGTAGGCTTCGATGAGGATGGCACGGCGCATCTCCGGCTTGAACAGCGGGTCATGCCGGCCGGGCCGAGCGTAATCGACATGTTTGCCAATGCGGCATTCTTCTATGGGGCGGTTCACGCGCTGGCGCGGCAGCCCGCACAAGGTTCGCTGCAAACGATCCGCGCCAACTTTTATGCCGCCGCGCGTCTTGGCATGGGGTGCGAGCTGATCTGGAACGGCGCGCTGCATCCGGCCCGCACGGTGCTGAAGGCGCTGCTGCCGCTGGCCCGGCAGGGGCTGGAGCAGCTTGGAGCCGACGCTGCGGTGATCGACCGCTATCTGGATGTGATCGAACAGCGCATTGCCGCAGGGCGCACCGGTGCCGGATGGCAACTGGCGCATTTCGCCCGGCACGGCGACCTGTTTCGCCTGACCGCTGACTATCTTGAGCACCAGCGCTCCGGCATGGCGGTGCATGAGTGGCCGATCTAGGGCTCTTCGCGCTTTGCCCCGTCAAGTAACCGTGCGGTGCGCTCTGCCTCGGTTTGCTGGCGCTGACGCTCGGCTTTGCTTCGGCCATGGAGCGCACGGTTCTGCGCCGCAAGATCGATTTTATCCTTGCGGCTCCCGGCCTTGCGGGCCGCACGCAGGTTGACCACATCCGCCATGGTCAGCGGCCCGGCGGGTACGAGATGGTGATCACTTCCCATTCCTTTTCACCACCTGGCAGGCGGACCTTGCGCAGATCGCCAACGGCCGCGCCGCGCAGCGCGCGGGCCATGGGGGCGGACCAGCCGATCAGCCCGGCACCGGCATCCTGTTCGTCGTCGCCGACCAGCGTGACGGTGCGCTGGCTGTCATCCTCGTCGGCAATCGTTACCGTGGCGCCAAACCAGACGCGGGACCGGTCGGTCTGGGCGGCCGGATCGATTACCCGGCAAGCCTTCATCCGCCGCGCCAGGTGCGCCAGTTCGCGGTAGATTTCGCGCATTCGCTTGCGGCCATAGAGGTAATCGCCGTTCTCGCTGCGATCGCCATTGCCGGCCGCCCAGCTGACGATTTCGACGATCGCCGGCCGTTCCGTGCCGAGCAAATGGTC
>JBKBSV010000003.1:0-50484 GCA_046291115.1 Novosphingobium sp.
CGGAGCGACGACGACCGGCGGCGGCGGGGGCGGCGGGGGCGGCGGGGGCGGCGGGGGCGGCGGCGGAGCAGCCGGCTCACCGAAGTTGTAGCCCAGCGTCAGCATCAGCGAGTGCGAGCGCCAGTCAGTCTTGAGCGGAGCGCCGCTGCTGTCGACGTAGTTGAGGTTATTGACGTTGAACAGACGATACTTCAGGCCGACATCAACCTGCTTGCTGACCGGGTAGCGAACACCGGCGATTGCTTGCCAGGCAAAGCCGCCGTCGGTGTCATTGACCCAGGTCCAGGCCGGAGTGACCAGAGCGGCCTGGTGCTTGACATTGGCCCAGCCGACGCCGCCGCCAAAGAAGCCCTGCAGGCCATCGTCATCGCCCAGATCGACCATCCCGTTGACCATGAAGCTCAGCGCACTGGACTTGCCGTCCAGATTTGCGCCGCTGGCACGGCCACGGAAACCGTTGACATTGGTGACACTGCTGCCTCCAAGCAGGATCTGCGAGTTGAGGCCCTGCGCCTTTGCTTCGCGGTAAGAACCTTCGGCTTCAAGGCGGAAGCTGCCGAAATCATAGCCGACGGCGAGGCCAGCATCCCAGCCCAGGTGATGCTCCAGCGCGACCGCATCGATCGCGGTGCCGACGTCGAACAGGCTGTCTTCAGCCTTCATGCCGCCGGCATCGAGTTCGATGTACCACGAATCGTCACGTGCCAGCGCGGGCGTGGCAAGCATCGTGGTGGCCAAGGCCAATCCCATGATCGTCTTACGCATTTCGAATTCCCCTTGTTTTCAGGATTCGCAGGTTAGTTCCATAATCGGTCTAACCGTGCATGAATGGATAGGCAAGGATCGTCTCCAAGCAAAGCATGCTTGCCTGACTACTGCGGCATAACGGTTACACGCAGTGCACTTCAGGGAAAGACGAGGTGCAGACCGCGCGCAGACCGCAGGGCGTCAGGCGGCGGGCAGCAAGCGGCGCTCGCCCGCAATCCGCAACATTGCCTTCTGAAGCTTTTCGAAGGCCCGCACCTCGATCTGGCGGACGCGTTCACGGCTGACGTTGTATTCCTGGCTCAGCTCCTCGAGCGTGCGCGGTTCCTCGATCAGGCGGCGCTGGGTGAGGATGTGGCGCTCGCGCTCGTTGAGGCTGTTCATGGCCTCGACCAGCAGGGCGTGGCGGTTGCCGGCTTCCTCGGCGTCCTCGACGATCTGGTCCTGCAGCGGGCGATTGTCTTCCAGCAAGTCCTGCCACTGTCCCTCGCCCTCGTCGTTGAACGAGACGTTGAGGCTGGCATCGCCGCCCATCATCATCCGGCGGTTCATGTTGACCACTTCGGCTTCCGACACGCCGAGATCGGTGGCGATCTTCCTGACGTCTTCGGGGCGCAGGTCGGTGTCCTCGTAAGCGTCGAGGTTCTTCTTCATGCGGCGCAGGTTGAAGAACAGCTTCTTCTGCGCGGCGGTCGTGCCGATCTTGACCAGGCTCCAGCTGCGCAGGATGAATTCCTGCATCGCGGCCTTGATCCACCACATCGCATAGGTAGCAAGACGAAAGCCACGGTCGGGTTCGAACTTCTTGACGCCCTGCATCAGGCCGATGTTGCCTTCGGCAATCAGTTCGGAGACCGGCAGGCCATAGCCGCGATACCCCATCGCGATCTTGGCCACGAGCCGCAGGTGGCTGGTCACCAGCTGCCTCGCCGCTTCGGGATCCTGATGCTCCTGATAACGCTTGGCGAGCATGTATTCCTGCTCGGCCGTCAGCACCGGGAACTTCTTGATCTCTGCCAGATAGCGGTTGAGCCCCTGTTCGCCCGACAGGCTGGGCAGGGTCGTGCTGCCGGTGGCAGGCAGGTTGCGTTCTGCTTCGGACATTTTGTTCACTCGTCCTTTCATTGTCGGCCCACCCTTAAGAGACCCTTTAGAGGCATCCCTGGTCGGCGGCCACATGGCTAAGTGTGATAGCATGATAGCTCAGCTATCTTCCCTCAATTCGACCAACAGCCCCGCCATGTCGGCAGGCAGCGTGGCTTCGAAGCGACGCGCTGCTCCCGTAACGGGATGGATGAAGCCCAGCACTGCCGCGTGCAGCGCCTGCCGGGCGAATCGAAGCCGGTTGAGCAGCGGCCGGAACCGCGTGGGCGTGCGTCCATAGACCGGATCGCCCAATAGCGCGTGGCCGATTGATGCCATGTGAACGCGGACCTGGTGGGTGCGGCCCGTCTCCAGCCGGCATTCGACCAGCGAGGCGGCGGCAAAGGCTTCCACCGTCCGGTAATGGGTCACCGCGTGCTTGCCGCGCCTGCCCCGTTCATCGAGCACGGCCATCTTCTTGCGGTCATGGTCCGATCGGCCGATCAAGCCGCTGACCGTGCCGGCCGGCGGCATCGGCCGCCCCTGGACGATTGCGAGATAGGCCCGCTCGATCGAGTGGTCGGCAAACTGCCGGGCCAGCCCTTCGTGGGCCTTGTCGGTCTTGGCCACCACCAACAGGCCGGAAGTGTCCTTGTCGATCCGGTGAACGATGCCCGGCCGCTCCACCCCGCCAATCCCGGACAGTTGCCCCCGGCAATGGTGCAGCAGGGCGTTGACCAGCGTTCCGTCCCGATTTCCCGCTGCGGGATGGACCACCAGACCCGCCGGCTTGTCGACCACGATCAGGTGTTCGTCCTCGAACACGATGGTCAGCGCAATGTCCTGCGGCGCGGCCTCGGCCGGGATCGCGGCGGGAACGCGGATTTCAAACGAAGTGCCGTCCGCCACCTTGAGGCTGGCCTGGGCCGCAGCCTGGCCGGCCAGCAGCACCCGGCCTTCGCCCAGCAGCGCCTTGACCCGCTCGCGCGAGAGGCCACTTGCGGCGGCCAGTGCCCGGTCAAGCCGCCCGCCGCCGGTCAGCGTGCCGGAAATGATGGAATCTCCCCCGTTCATTGCTAGCTAGTTGGGCATGGATCTTGAAGTGACAAGTGGCACGATTGCCACATTGATCGAAGAAGCGGCCCGCGCCCACCCGCGCGAATGCTGTGGGTTGCTGCTGGGGCAGGGCAGCCGGATCGCGCTGGCCCAGCCTGCCGCCAATGTCCATCCCGATCCTGAGGGGCATTTTGAAATCGATCCCGCGGCCCTGATCGCCGCGCACCGGGCGCATCGCGCCGGCGGGTTGGAACTGGTCGGCTTTTATCATTCGCACCCCAACGGCCGTCCGGATCCTTCGGCGGAAGATCTGGCCCTTGCCGAAGGGGCAGGTCGGATTTGGGCAATCATTGCCAAGGGAACCGTGCTGTGGTGGCGTGATGGAAAGAATGGGTTCGAAGCGCTTTCCAGCCGAGTCGCAGCCGGGTAAGGAACGGAAGTATCGCGCATCAGGGGCCATTCATGACCGACACCATAGAACTTGCCAGTCTGCTTTGCTCACGCCTGTGCCATGACCTGCTCAGCCCGGTCGGCGCGCTCAGCAACGGGCTGGAACTCCTCGCAGAGGAGAAGGACCCGGAAATGCGCAAGCGCTGCATGGAGTTGCTTGAGCAGTCAGCCAGGACCAGCGCCGACAAGCTGAAATTCTTCCGCCTCGCCTTTGGTGCGGCTGGCGGTTTTGGCGAAACGGTGCCGGTTGAAGAACCCAGGGCCCTGATCGATGCGCTGGTCGCCAACAACGAACGGATCAGGCTGGGCTGGACCCTGGGGGTTACCGTGCTGCCCAAGCCGGCGGTCAAGGTGCTGCTCAACCTGGCCCACATCGGGATCGAGGCGCTGGTGCGCGGCGGCACGCTGGATATCGGTGCCGAGCAGCGCGACGGGGCGAGCGAGATCGTGGTCCGCGCTACCGGGCCAAAGATCGCCTTCGATCCGGTGGTCGGCAAGGCGCTGGACGGTGTGCTCGATCCGGGGGAGCTGACCAGCCGCACCGCGCCGGCCCACATGATCCAGCTGCTGGCCACGGTCCAGGGCGGCGGCCTGCAATATGCCCTGTCCGACGAAGCGCTTGTCATGGGCGCGGTGCTGCCGGGGTAAGCGGGGCGCATGACTGAGCTGATCCACTTCGAAAGTCCCTCGCCCAACTGGAACGAGCGGCAATTGCCGATCTCGATGGTGGTGCTCCATTACACCGGAATGCCAAGCGCGGACGAAGCGCTGGACCGGCTGTGCAGCGAGGAGGCCGGCGTTTCGGCCCATTACCTGATCGAGGAGGATGGCAAGGTACACCGCCTGGTGCGCGAGGATCGCCGCGCCTGGCATGCCGGAAAAAGTTTCTGGCGCGGGGTGACCGATGTCAATTCGGCCAGCATCGGGATCGAACTGGTCAATCCGGGGCACGAATTCGGTTATCGCCCGTTTCCGGACACGCAGATGGAAGCCCTGCTGCCGCTGCTGGCCGACATGGTCCAGCGCCACGACATCCCCCGCGCCAACGTGGTAGGCCATTCCGATGTCGCCCCGCAGCGCAAGCAAGACCCGGGAGAACTGTTCGACTGGGATCTGCTGGCCGCCCACCGCCTTGCCCTGCGCACCCCGCGCGTGACCATGCCCAGCCCGTTCGAGAACGATGGCGCCTTCTTTCTGGCGCTGGAGCGCTGGGGTTATGACATTTCCGATCCCGCCGCGGCCTGCCGCGCCTTCCAGCGCCGCTGGCGCCCGCACATCATCGACGGGCAGGTCGATGGGGAATGTTCGGCGATCCTGTTTTCTTTGTTGTTGGATCGTGACAGCGGAAAGACTAGGTAGGCCCTTGCCAGGGGGCCGGGCAGCCGCGTCACTCGCAAGAGTGCCGAGGAAAGTCCGGGCTCCACGAAACAAGGGTGGCGGGTAATGCCCGCCGGACGAGTGGCCGGATTCGAAAGGGTTTGGCCGCGAAGTCCAGGGAAAGTGCCACAGAGAGCAGACCGCCTGCCTTGCGCAGGCAAGGGTGAAAGGGTGCGGTAAGAGCGCACCGGGTGTCTGGTAACAGAGACCGCACGGCAAACCCCACCCGGAGCAAGACCGAATAGGGGCGGCGCGCCTTGCCGCAAGGCAGGGCAGGCCAGTTTCGGGCCCGACCGCCCGGGTTGGTTGCTTGAGCCCTGGGGTAACCCAGGGCCTAGAGGAATGGCTGCCGGCGGGGATACGGTCCTGCATGGGATACCGTCCGCGCTACAGAACCCGGCTTACAGGCCCCCTGGCGAATTATCCTGTCGCGGCTTTGGGAGCGGGAAGGCGATGCGGACGCGGCTCAGTATCTGCCGGCGAAAGGCACGCTTCGCGACCCGCGAGGAAGCGGTGGCCGCCGCCGCGGGGGCCAAGCTTGCGCTGCGCGCCTGTCGCTGTGAACGCTGCTGGCGATTTCACCTGACCAGCCGGATCCGGTGCCGGTGAGTTGCCGCGTCAGCACCGTTATCGTCGTGATCGTCTCGCTGCGCTCGCCGCGACGAAACGGTCAGGGCCGCCCGACACTGGAATAGGCAAAGCCCCTGGCCCGCACCTCGGCCGGATCGTAGATGTTGCGCAGGTCGACCAGCACCGGTGCCTTGGCAATCCGCTTGACCCGGTCAAGGTCGAGCGCGCGGAAGGCGTCCCATTCGGTGACAATCACCGTGGCATCGGCCCCTTCGATCGCGGCATAGGCATCGGCCTTCATCTCCACGTCAGGCATCAGCGGACGGGCGAGGTCCATCCCTTCCGGGTCATAGGCGGCCACTTGCACCCCTGCATCGGCCAGCGCCTGGGCAATGGCGATCGAGGGGCTGTCGCGCATGTCGTCGGTATTGGGTTTGAAGGTCAGGCCCAGCATGGCCACCTTCTTGCCGCGGGCCTCGTCCATTCCGCCCAGCGCTTCGATCACCTTGCGGCCCATCGCGCGCTTGCGCCTGTCGTTGACCTTGACCACCGCCTCGACGATCCGGGTCGGGGCTTCGTAATCCTCGGCGGTCTTGAGCAGGGCGAGTGTGTCCTTGGGGAAGCACGAGCCGCCATAGCCCGGCCCGGCGTGGAGGAACTTGGCCCCGATCCGCCCGTCCATGCCGATCCCGCGCGAGACGTCCTGCACATCCGCGCCAACCTTTTCGCACAGGTCGGCCATTTCGTTGATGAAAGTGATCTTGACCGCGAGGAAGGCATTGGCGGCATATTTGATCAGTTCGCTGGAGCGGCGGCTGGTGAACAGCAGCGGCGACTTGTTGAGGAACAGCGGGCGGTAAACCTCGGCCATCACGCTGCGCGCCCATTCGTCCTCGGTGCCGACGACAATCCGGTCCGGGTGCTTGAAATCGCCAATCGCTGCGCCTTCGCGCAGGAATTCGGGGTTGGAGGCCACGGCGAACTTCACGCCCGGATTGGCCTCGGTCAGGATCCGTTCGACCTCGTCCCCGGTGCCGACCGGGACGGTCGACTTGGTCACGATCACCGCGTCGTGCTTCAGGTTCGCGCCGATTTCTTCGGCCACGGCATAGACATAGGACAGGTCGGCATGACCATCGCCGCGGCGGCTGGGGGTGCCGACCGCGATGAAGATCGCGGTCGCGCCGGCGATTCCCTCGGCCAGGTCGGTGGTGAAGGTCAGGTGCCCGGCCTTGACGTTGGAGCCGACCAGTTCGGCCAGGCCCGGCTCGTAAATCGGCATGATGCCGGCCTGCAGGCTTTCGATCTTGGCGGGATCCTTGTCGATGCAGACCACGTCGTGGCCGAAATCGGCAAAGCAGGCCCCCGATACCAGCCCGACGTATCCGGACCCGACCATTGCGATCTTCATGATATGCTCCTTTGCGAGACAGTGATGGTCTCGCCTTCAACCCCGGTTTCGATCAGCCAGCGGCTGGTGCCTTCCAGCCCCAGTGCCGTCAGGTGACCGGTTTCATAGGCGCCGGTATCGATCCCGATCCGGCAGGCGGCAATCTCGGGCCGGTCATAGATGGTGTGGCCATAGACCACGGTGCAACCCAGATCCTCGCGCGAGGTGATGAACGGTGCGCGGATCCAGCGCAGGTCGGCCCCGCGCTGCTGTTCCAGCGGCACGCCGGGGCGGATCCCGGCGTGGACGAACAGGTAATCGCCTACCCGCACCATCCCTTCCATCGCCTGCATGAAGGCGATGTCTTCGGCCGGTACCGCCTTGCGCATCAGTTTCTGCGTCTCGCTGAGGGTGGCCGCCGCATAGGTGGCCGGGTCGATCGGGTAGGACAGCAACGTCTCGCGCCCGCCGTGGCGCAGGAACTGGCGCAGGATTTCCGGATTTTCGAACGAACCGAGGAACATTTCCTCGTGGTTGCCCATCAGCACCCGCAGCGCCCGGCGTTGCTGCCATTCGCGGGCCTGGCGCAGGACACCGGCACTGTCCGGCCCGCGGTCGACAAGATCGCCGAGCAGGATTACCAGACTGTCGGCGGGGCCGCGGGCAGCATTGTCCGCCTCGATCGCTTCGGCAAGGGCCGCGAACAGGTCGGCCCGGCCATGCACGTCGCCGACGGCATAGACACGTTGACCGGGCGGAACCGCGGCGGCGGGTGCCGCGTCCTTGCCGGTGAAGAGGTTGAAGAGCTTGGACAACATGGTCTGGATCGATCCTGCGCGGCCTATAGCCACGGCAATGTTAACGGACAATGGCACAGGTACCGCGTGGCGAGAATGTCACAGTTCGAAGTCCTGGCGTAATGAAATGTCGAATTGTTCCTTGTGCAGTGCAGCAAAAGTGTGCTCAAGGATTCGTGTCCAAAGTGACGATCCCCGGAACGAGGGATCGCGCAGCGGGCGCAGGTGGGACGAAGCGACGAACAATCGAAGGAAGATTGCCATGCTCACGTCCGTCCGCGGCCTCCTGGCCGCAACTCTCGCCATCGGCTGCGGATTGGCCGCCACCCCCGCATTTGCCGATGAAACCGATCCCCCTTCGGAAATTGCCGTGACGGGCAACGTCGCGCTGGTGACCGACTACCGTTTCCGCGGCATCTCGCTCTCGGCCGGTGATCCGGCCGTGCAGGGCTCTATCGCCGTCAATCATTCCAGCGGCTTCTATGCCGGTGCCTGGGCATCGAGCATCGAGGACAGCCCGGTCTATGGTAAGATGGAACTGGACCTTTATGCCGGCTGGACCGGCTCGGTCGGTGCCGGCGTGACGGCCGATGTCGGCCTGCTCTACTACGTCTACCCCAGCGGCAACGTCGGCGATGCCAACGTGTATGAGCCTTATGCTTCGCTTTCCACCACGGTCGGCCCGGTATCGGCCAAGGCCGGGGTGGCCTATGCCTGGAAGCAGGATTCGCTGGGCGGTGACGACAGCCTCTATCTCTACACCGACTGGGGGCTGGGCGTTCCAAGCACCCCGATCAGCATCGCAGCGCACCTTGGCTATAGCGACGGCGCGCTCTCGCCCAAGCTGCTGACCGGCACCGGTAGCGGCGGCGGGTGGGACTACTCGCTCGGCGCCAGCTATGCCGTGACGAGGAACCTCTCGGCCAGCGTCACCTATGTCGGCGTTGACGGGGCTGCGCTTGACGGGTTCTCCAACGATGCGCTCGTCGCTTCGCTGAAGTTCTCGTTCTGAGCCAGACGCGGCTTATTTGCCGCGCTCCGCTCCGCATTGCCGGGGCGGGCCCTTTCGCGTTAAAGGCGCGGGCATGACCAAGTTCCTCCACGCCATGATCCGGGTTGCCGATCCCGATGCCACGATTGCCTTCTTCAAGCTGATCGGGCTGGAAGAAGTCCGCCGCCATGCCAGCGAACAGGGCCGTTTCACTCTTATCTTCCTGGCCGCGCCCGGGCAGGAAGGGCTGGCAGAAGTGGAGCTGACCTATAACTGGCCGGCTGAGGGCGATGAGCCCGAGGTCTATACCGGCGGGCGCAATTTCGGTCATCTCGCCTTTCGGGTGGATAACATTTATGCCACCTGCGCCGCGTTGATGGCGGCCGGCCACACCATCCACCGCCCCCCGCGCGATGGTCACATGGCCTTCGTCAAGACGCCAGACGGCATTTCGGTGGAGCTGCTGCAGGACGGCCGCCTGCCGCCACAAGAGCCGTGGGCATCGATGCCGAATACCGGAACCTGGTAAGGCCTCAGCCCTTGCTGGAAGCCAGCCGCAGCACGGTGTAGCCCAGCAAGGCGGAAAGCAGCGACCCGGACAATACGCCAAGCTTGGCTTCATCGACCAGCAGCTGACTGTCCGGGAAGCCGAGCTGGGCGATGAACAGGCTCATGGTAAAGCCGATCCCGCACAGCAGGGCCATGCCCCACAGCTGCGCCCAACTGGCGCCGGCGGGCGGCGGCGCCAGTTTCAGCTTCACCCCGGCCCAGATCGCCCCGAGGATCCCGAGCTGCTTGCCCAGGAACAGGCCAAGGGCAATGCCGATCGGCAGTGGAGCGGCCATGTCGGCCAGAGACAGGCCGCTAAGCGATACCCCGGCATTGGCAAAGCCGAACAACGGGACAATGAAATAGGCGCTGAGCGGAGCCATCGCATGCTCCATCCGCAGCAGCAGGCTATCTCCCTGCCCATCCAGTTTCATCGGTACGGTGAAGGCGGCCAGGACCCCGGCCACCGTGGCATGGACGCCGGAATGGAGCACGGCATACCACAGCGCACCGCTCAGGATCACATAGGGCAGGCCGCGCGAAATGCCGATCCGGTTCATCCCGCCCATCACTGCCAGCACCGCAGCGGCGAAGGCCAGCCATCCCAGCTTGAGCGTGGCCGTGTAAAACAGCGCGATGATCGCCACCGCGCCGAGATCATCAACAATCGCCACCGTCAGCAGGAACAGCCGCAGCGAAGGCGGGACCCGCTTGCCCAGCAGCGCGAGCACGCCCAGCGCAAAGGCAATATCGGTTGCCGCAGGAATCGCCCAGCCGCGCACCAGCGCCGGATCGCTTCCGGCCAGGGCCAGATAGACGATGGCCGGCAGCGCCATGCCTGCCGCGGCCGCCAGCACCGGCAGCCGGCGGCGTTCCGGGCTGGCCAGTTCACCGGCCAGCACCTCGCGCTTGATCTCAAGCCCGACCACGAAGAAGAACAGCGCCATCAGCGCATCGTTGATCCACAGGTGCAGGTTGGACAGCTTGGCAACCGGGCTCCACGGCAGGGCGCCGTGGAACAACGCGTGATAGCCATCGGCAAGCTGCGAATTGGCCGCGCTCATGGCTGCAATCGCCACCAGGATCAGCAGAATGCCGGCCCCGGCTTCGCCTCCAAACAGGCGCATGGCCAGGCTGGCAAGGGGCGAGAAGGGGTGACGGCGCTGGGTCATGGCGCAGTCCTTAGCCAAGGTGGCAGGGCCGGGGCAACCCAAAGCGCCAACGCGCCATGCCGATTGGCGCAGGCCAACGATTACTGTCATGAATGAAAGTAAAAGTCCCGAATTGGCACCGCGCGACTGCCGGGTCATAAATCAAGTAACCGCTTTGATCCGCGCTGGCAGCAATTGCTGCATTCAATCGGCCTGTTCGGCATTGCCATCAATTTAGCCAGCGGTTAGGCGTTGCTTATGCGGTATCGGGGGCAGAGTCGCGGGCGGAAATGACGGGGGAAGGTTCAGGCTGGCACGCGTTGCTTGAAGGGCTGTTGCTGTTCGAGCATGAGCTGATGGCCTTTGCCGCCTTCTGGCTCTGCGTCGGCCTGCTTGATGAACTGGGTGTTGATCTGGCGTGGCTGTGGCTGCGGCTGACCGGCAAGGCCCGCACCTTGCGTCTGCCGGTCGGCTATGGGGCGGATCCGCTCTCCGGCCACGCCGCGGTGATGATTCCGGCCTTTCAGGAAGCCCCGGTGATCGGTGCGACCATTGCCCACATGCTGGCAGCCTGGCCGCAGCGAGAGCTGACCATCTATGTCGGCTGCTATCGCAACGATCTGGCCACGCTTGCCGCGGCCAGCGCCGCCGCCGGCAGTGATCCCAGGGTGCGGATCGTGGTTCACGGCGTCGATGGACCGACCACCAAGGCTGATTGCCTTAACCGGCTGTACCGCGCGGTAGAGGTGGATGAGCACCGGCAGCAGCGCCGTTTTACCAGCGTGATCCTTCATGATGCCGAAGACATGGTTCACCCCGCAGCCTTGCAGGCGATCGATGCGGCTCTGGTCCTGCGTGATTTCGTGCAATTGCCGGTCCGCCCGGAACCGCAGCTCCATTCGCGCTGGATCGCCGGGCACTATTCGGACGAATTTGCCGAAAGCCACGGCAAGGGCATGGTCGTGCGCGCGGCGCTGGGTGCGCCGCTGCCGGCGGCGGGGGTCGGCTGCGGTTTCTCGCGCACGGCGCTGGGCCGTCTGGCCGAGCATCGCGCCGCTGCGGGCGAGGCCGGGCCCTTCGCACCGGAATGCCTGACCGAGGATTACGAGCTTGGCCTGATCCTCTCACAGCATGGCCGGGGGTGTGCTTTCCTGCGGATGCGCGATGATTCCGGCGAACTTGTCGCGACTCGGTCCTATTTTCCCGACACGATCGAATCCGCGGTGCGGCAGAAGACCCGCTGGATCCACGGCATTGCCCTGCAGGGCTGGGACCGGCTGGGCTGGAGCGGGCGCGCGGTGGAACTGTGGATGGCGCTGCGCGACCGGCGCGGACCGCTGACCGCCCTGGTGCTGGCGGCGGCCTACCTGCTCTTGTTGATCGACATGCTGCTGCTGGGATTGAGCGCCGCCGGAGTGGCCGTGCCGCATGCCCTTTCGGCACCGCTCAAGGCGATGCTGGCATTGGCCTTCGCGGGGTTCCTGTGGCGTGCGGCGCTGCGCTTTGCCTTCACCGCGCGCGAGTATGGCCTGGCCGAGGGGCTGCGGGCCGTGCTGCGGATGCCATTGGCCAACATCATCGCGATCATGGCCGGGCGGCGGGCTGTCGTGGCCTATTTCCGCTCGCTCAGGACCGGGCAGGTGGTGTGGGACAAGACCCGGCATGAAACGCACCCGGCCAGCGCCATGCTGCGGCGGCTGCGGACATGAAGATGCCGCATCGCTCCACCCCGCGCGGTCAGCCACTGGCCGCCCTCGCCCTGCTGTTGCTGGTCTGGGTGGGAGCGCGCACGGCGCTGTGGGCCGCTGCGCCGCCGCACGATCCTGCACCAGCCGTGCCGGTGCACCCGGCGCCGCCACCAAAGGCCCACCGCCCCGCCGGTCTGGGCGAAGTCCGCCACGGCGCGCAGCCGAAACCCCCGCGCACCGCGCCCCCCGCGCCGCGCGCTGCGCCCAGCCTGGCGCCGCGACCTGCCCCGGTGGCCTCGCCAACCACCGAGGCTCCGCTCAGCCAGCCGAAGATCGCCGCCGGGCACCAGCTATTGCTCCTGTCCGGCCTGAAAGCCATGCCGCTTCCGGAAGATGCCGTCGCGGCGGCGCCGCCATCGCTGGCCACTCCGCCGGTCCCCTATTTGCCCGCTGCCGGGGGTGAAGCAAGTCGCTGGTCGGCTGGTGGCTGGATCCTGTGGCGACAGGGCGGCAATGGCTTTAACCTGCCCGGTGCGGGCCTGCCCGGAGCCAGCCTGCCGGCCGGAGCCTATGGTTCAAGCCAGGCCGGCGTGGTGCTGCGGTACCGGCTGGCTCACGGCAGCCCACTCGGCCCGGCATTGTACCTGCGGGGCACCAGCGGCCTTCATGCTCCGCGCGGCGAGGAACTGGCCGCTGGCCTGTCGCTTCGCCCGCTGCCGCGCCTGCCGGTGGCCGTCATGGGGGAAGCCCGTGTGACCCGCAGGACCGGTGGCGAAGTGATCCGGCCCGCGGTAGCACTGGTAAGCGAGTTCCCACCGGCCAGCCTGCCGCTGGGTCTGCGCGTCGAGGGCTATATTCAGGCCGGCTGGGTTGGCGGGCGGGACGATACCCCGTTCATCGATGGACAGGCGCGGGTCGAAAAGCCCGTCTGGCGCGCCGGCACGGCCGAATTGCGGGTCGGCGGGGGAGCCTGGGGCGGGGCGCAGGACGGGGCGAAACGGGTTGATATCGGCCCTTCGGCCAGCTTCGATCTGCCGGTCGGCGGGGTCAGCACACGGCTTTCGGCCGATTACCGCCTGCGCGTGGTTGGAGCGGCGGCGCCCGGTTCTGGCGCAGCGGTCACCTTTTCTGCGGGTTTCTGATCCGGGCGGCCTTTTTTTGGCCGCGTCCCGCGGCTAGGGTTACGTCCCTGAGATGGACGTCTACCTTCCGATTGCCAACCTTGCGGTCAACGGCCTGGTCATCGTCGCGCTTGGGGCGCTGACGGGGATCCTGTCGGGCATGTTCGGGGTGGGCGGCGGGTTCCTGACCACCCCGCTGATGATCTTCTATGGCATCCCGCCGACCGTAGCCGCCGCTTCGGCCGCCAGCCAGGTGACCGGCGCTTCGGTATCCGGCGTGCTGGCCCATACCCGGCGGGGCGGGGTCGATTATCACATGGGGGCGGTGCTGGTCGTGGGCGGGATCATCGGCACCGGCATCGGTGCGGTGCTGTTTCGCCTGCTCCAGCAATGGGGCCAGATCGATGTGGTGATCAACCTGCTTTATGTCCTGTTGCTGGGCGGGATCGGTTACGTGATGGCGAGGGAGAGCTGGCAGGCTCTGCAGGCGCAGAAGGCCGGGGTGCCGGTGCCGCCCAGCAAGCGCCGCCACCATCCGATGGTTGCCAGCCTGCCGCTGCGCTGGCGGTTCTACCGTTCCGGCCTCTACATCTCGCCGCTTGCGCCGCTCCTGCTTGGGGTATTCACCGGGATCCTGACCATGCTGATGGGGATCGGCGGCGGTTTCGTGCTGGTTCCGGCGATGCTCTACATCCTGGGAATGAGTGCCAATGTCGTGGTCGGCACGTCGTTGTTCCAGATTCTGTTCGTCACCATGGCGACCACCATGATGCATGCCTTGACCACCCGCGCGATCGATATCGTGCTGGCCGCACTGCTGCTGATCGGTTCGGTTTCGGGCGCGCAGATCGGCTCGCAGCTGGCCGAGAAGATCCCGGCCGAGAAGCTGCGCTTCGTCCTTGCTGCGATCGTCCTGTTTGTTGCTTTGCGGATGGCGATCGGCCTGGGCTGGCGGCCGGACGAGATCTATACGGTGACCCCGTCTTGAGAGCGCTGTTGGCCCTGCTGTGCCTGCTGCTGCTGGGCGGCGCGCGTGATCCCATCCTGGTGCCGGAGGTATCCCAGCACGAGATCCAGGTTCGCCAGGGCTTTCGCGGGGCCAACCTGTTGCTGTTCGGCGCGATCATGACCCCGGAAGGGACGCGGGCCGGGCAGGATTATGACATCGTCGTAGTGCTGAAGGGCCCGACCCGGTCGATCGTGCTGCGCGAGAAGCAGCGCATTGCGGGCATCTGGATCAACGCCAGCAGCACCGAATTCCGTTCCGCCCCCACATTCTTTGCGGTCGCCTCGTCACGCCCGATCGGCAAGATCGTCGATGACAAGACCGCCGCGATCTATGAGCTGGGCCTGCCCTGGTTGCAGCTTTCGCCGATCGGGGCCTATGACCCGGAGGAACAGGCCCGCTTCTCGGCCGGACTGGTTGACTTGATGCAGCGCCAGGGGCTTTACAAGGAGGATCCGGGCGGGGTGAAAATATCGGAGCAGGTGCTTTATCAAGCCCGGATCGCGCTGCCATCCAACGTCCAGACCGGCACTTACACGGCTGAAACCTTTGCCGTCACCAAGGGCCGGGTGGTCGCTTCGGCGATCAGCCGGGTTGAAGTGCGCAAGCAGGGGTTCGAGCGCGGGGTGGCCGATTTTGCCGAGTATAACGGGTTCCTCTATGGTCTCCTTGCAGTCTTCCTGTCGATCGGCATGGGCGTGCTCGCCGGCCGGTTGTTTGCCCTCGTCTGAAGGCGCGCGCGGGGCCGATTTAGGCCAATCTTAACCCCTTAACCCTAATCCGGGCCGGGCCCGTGAAAGCAGCGGGTCAAGGGGAACAGGCGCACGTGATGAACGATATGAGCGGCAACGGTTTCGGTGGTGCGCGCCCGGCGCATGTGTCGGAAATTCCGGCCGCTGCGCCGGCTCCCGGCCAGCAGTTCGACAATGCCCGCGAGCCGATCGGGATCGTGCTGGAAATTGCCGGCTCCGGCTCGGCCATCGCGCTTGATCTTCAGCGGCTGCAGGAATGCGCCGAGGACCGGGACCCTTCCGTTGCGCTGGCCGGGCAGGTCGGCAGCCAGATCAAGATCCGCGTCGGCAAGGGTTGGCTGCTCGCTTCGGTCCGGACCCAGCGGCAGGATGCCAAGACCCCGGGCGGGATCATGGCCCAGATCGACTTCCTGGGTGAAGGCGATGAGGAACGCCTGACGGGCCGCATCCACTCGTTCCGCCGCGGTGTGACGCGCTATCCCATTCCCGGCGCGCTGATCTACCCCGCCACCAGCAACGACCTGCGCCAGATCTATGCCAGCGACGGGCGGTCCTCGATCCAGGTCGGCACCGTGTTCCCGACCAGGGACATCCGCGCCGGGCTCTACGTTGATTCGATGCTGGGCAAGCACTTTGCGCTGCTCGGCTCGACCGGCACCGGTAAATCGACCAGCGCCGCGCTGATCCTGCACCGGATCTGCGAACATGCGCCCGATGGGCACATCGTGATGATCGATCCCCACGGCGAATATTCCGCCGCGTTCAAGACCACGGGCATGATTTTCGACGTGTCGAACCTGCAGATGCCCTATTGGCTGATGAACTTCGAAGAGCATTGCGAAGTGTTCCTTACTTCCAGCGGCAATGAGCGGCAGGAAGACATGGACATCCTGTCCAAGTGCCTGCTGGCCGCGCGCTCGAAGAACCGGCTGGCCGAAAGCATGGGCAAGATCACGGTCGATAGCCCGATCCCCTACCTGCTGTCTGACCTGACCAACCTGATCAGCACCGAAATGGGCAAGCTCGACAAGGCGACGAGCAGCGCGCCCTATATGCGGATCAAGACCAAGATCGACGAGCTGAAAGCCGACCCGCGCTATCAGTTCCTGTTTTCCGGCATGCTGGTGGGCGATACCATGGCCGAATTCATCGCCAAGATCTTCCGCATGCCCAGCCGCGGCAAACCGATCTCGATCATCGATGTGTCGGGCGTCCCCTCCGATATCACCAGCACCGTGGTCGCGGTCCTTTCGCGCCTGGTGTTCGATTTCGCGATCTGGGCCCGCGACGAAAAGACCCGCCCCGTGCTGCTGGTCTGCGAGGAAGCCCACCGCTACGTGCCGTCCGAGAAGAACGCCGATGGTTCCTCGGTCGGCCGGATCCTCAGCCGCATTGCCAAGGAAGGCCGTAAGTACGGCGTTTCGCTGGGCCTGATCACCCAGCGCCCGTCGGACCTGGCCGAAGGCGTGCTGTCGCAGTGCGGCACGATCATTTCGATGCGCCTCAACAACGATCGCGACCAGGCCTTTGTGAAAGCCGCCATGCCCGAAGGTGCGCGGGGTTTCCTCGATTCGATCCCGGCGCTGCGCAACCGCGAATGCATCATCTGCGGCGAAGGCGTCTCGATCCCGATCCGCGTCGCTTTTGACGAGCTGGAAGAGAGCAAGCGCCCGGCCTCGGCCGACCCCAGCTTTACCGAGCTGTGGAATGCCAGCGGCGGGGAAGAGGAAATGGTCAGCCGCACCGTCCAGCGCTGGCGCGCCCAAGGGCGCTAGGTTTAGCCCACAGTTTAAACCACAAGAGCCCAGCCTCCTGGGCAAGGGTTGGAATGGGGGCATGGCGCCGGCGTGAAACCCCCACCCCCCGTCCCGCCCCAACGGGGCGGGGAGTCAGGCTGATCAGAAGCATCAGCGCTCGCTTGGGGGCAAAGCGCCTCACCCAACCCGCTCCAGCATGACCTTGCGCCAGGGGGCGAAGAAATAGACCCCTAGCGTCAGCACCAGCGATGCGACCGAGCTGAGCAGGAACGAATACCACAGCGCATCGGCCCCGAAGACCGGATAGAGCAGGCTATAGGCGCCCAGCCGCACCCCGTACATCGCGGCCAGCAGCACCACCAGCTGGGCATAGATCACGCCGTAAGCCCGCAGCGTGCCGAACAGCACGATCGTGATGCCGAACGGCAGATAGGTCCAGATCGCCAGGTCCTGGATGTGCAGGGCGGCCTCAACCGACGGGCTGCTGGCACCCAGAAACAGTTCCAGCACCGGCCGGTCGAACGGCACCAGCAGCGCGATCATCGCGCCGGTCATCGCCAGGTTGGCCAGCGAGCCGGCCTTGCTGATCGCGTCAACCCGGTCCTCACGCGCGGCGCCAATGTGCTGTGCGACCATCGCGCTGACCGCCGCGCCGATCGCCATGGCCGGCATGCCGATATAGTTCCAGATCTGCAGCAGCGCGCCATAGGCGGCGGAAACCACCAGCCCTTCGCGGTTGACCAGCCCGATCATGATCACCCCCGCGCCGGAAATGACCACCATCTGCGCGCCCATCGGCAGGCCCTTGGCGACCAGATAGCGCGTTTCGGCGGCCGCCGGGCGCAGCCAGCGCAGCTCGCTCCCGCGCAGGCGCAGCGGCAGGTCCTTGGCATAGATCCACACCAGCATGGCGGCAAAGCCAATCGTGGTGGCAATCACCGTGGCCCAGGCCGATCCGGCAATGCCGAGTGCGGGGACCGGCCCCCAGCCCAGGATCAGCAGCGGGTTGAGCGCGATGTCCAGCACGGTCGTCAGGATCATGAAGCGCAGCGGCGTGGCGGCATCGCCCGCCCCGCGCAGCCCCATCGCGATCATCATGCTGATGGTGGAGACCGGGTTGGCAATGAACACCACCCGCAGATAGGTCAGCGCCTGTGCCTTGGCACCGCCGGGCGTGGCCAGCCAGTCCAGCAGCACCGGCGCATAGACGAACCCGGCAACTAAGGTGAGCAGGGCAATGCCCCCGGTCAGACCCAGCGCCGCGCCCATCACCCGCCGCGCCGCCACCACCTCCTTTGCGCCCCAGGCCTGTCCGATCCGCACCGTGGCGGCCATGCCGAAACCGAACACCAGCGCGAAAATCAGGAACATGATGATGTTGGCATTGGCCGTGGCGGCCAGCGCCTGATCGCCCAGCAGCTGCCCCACCCAGATCGCGTTGATCGATCCGTTCAGGCTTTGCAGCACATTGCCGATCAGCTGCGGCAGGGCAAAGAGCAGCAGGGTCCGCCCCAGCGGCCCTTGCGTCAGGTCACCGCCAAGCGGGCGCGAAGAAGGTGCCGGTTCGCTCACGTCCCGCGGGTATCGCCATAGAGGTGGATATGCAGCCGGTCACTCAGGCGCAGGCCGTGTTCTAGCGCCAGCGGGGCGAGCCAGCGCTCGCGCTCGCGCAAGGTGGCGCTATCGGTCCCTTCGGGCATGACGAACACCCGCCCCCGGGCGATGGCATGGGTTTCGATCAGGGCCAGCACTTCGGCGATGTCCGCTGGCGCGCCAATCACAAACTTGAACCACGCTTTAGGTTCGCTGGCCCATGCGGCCAACCGTTCGGGAATCTGTGCGGATTCAACCGGATTGCCGGAATGCTTCAGTTTCGGGCTGACATTGTACTGCGCCACCAGCGGATCGAGCGCGGCGTGCGGGGCGACCGTGCCGTTGGTCTCGATCTCCACGCTGATCCCGTCCAGCAGCGCCACCATCCGGGCCAGCGCCGCGCCTTGCAACAGCGGTTCGCCCCCGGTGATGACCAGCCGGTCCTGCCCCAGCGCCTGAATGCGCGCGGCCACGTCGGTCTCGTCCAGCACCACCTGGTTGGCGGTCCGGTCAAAGCTCAGGCCATCGCGGTGCGGGCGGTTATCGCCGGTGAAGCGCCAGGTATAGGCCGTGTCGCACCAGGTGCAGGCCAGATTGCAGCGCGACAGGCGCACGAAGGCGACCGGGCGGCCCAGCGATGGCCCTTCGCCTTGCAGGCTGGCAAAGATTTCCGGTTCGCCCGGAGCGGTGGTGGCCAAAGTCAGCATTCAGGAAAACCCGTGCGGGGCTGAACAAGTTCACACTCTTCACAGGGTCCATTGCGCAGAAAAAACTGCGCATCACCCGGTGTCACCCTGGGTAACCTCGTGTCGCTCTGGTATGTGCGGGAGCTGGCGGGGATGCGGTGCATTGCGGCCTTATGGCAAGGTGGGCGGCTGTAGGACAGGCCATTCCTCCCCAAGGCGAAGAAACCTTACCCCAGCCGCGCCAGCGCTGCCGCCAGCCGCTCCGCTTCCGCTGCGTGCATGGCGTGATCGGCGCGGGCCTTTTCGATTGCTTCGGGCTTGGCCTTGGCGACGAAGGCCGGGTTTGAAAGGCGGCCTTCGAGGCTCCTCGCTTCCTTCTGCGCGGCAGCCAGCGCCTTTTCGAGCCGGGCCTTTTCCGCCGCGATGTCGATCACGCCATCCAGCGGCACGATCAGGCTGGCATCGCCCGCGCCGACCTGCATCGCCGCCCCTGCCGGTGGCGCTTCAAAGCGGATGGCGGTGAGGCGCGCCAGCCGCTCGATCGCCGCCGGGTTGCGCTCGATGATTGAGCGGGTCGCCTCGCTCGGATCGGGCAGGTAAGCGTCCAGCTTGGCGCCGGGGGCAATGCCCAGCTCGTTCTTGGCGGTGCGCAGGTTGCCGATCAGCGCGATCAGCCAGTCAACCTCCGCCTTGGCCGCCGCATCGACGCTCGCGCCCGGCTGCGGCCACTTGGCGGTGATCAGCGGATAGTCCGCCCGGTCGCCCAGCTTGGACCACAGTTCCTCGGTGACGAAGGGCATGAAGGGGTGGAGCATGACCAGGATCTGGTCGAGCACCCAGCCGGCCACGGCCCTGGTTTCCGCATCGAAGCTGCCCTTGATCAGTTCGATGTACCAATCGCAGAACCGGTCCCAGACGAAGTGGTACACCGCACCCGCCGCCGCATCGAAACGCAGGTCGGCCATGGCCCGGTCCAGCTTGCCAAGCGTTTCGACCACTTCGCCGATGATCCACTTGTTGACTGCGCTGGTGGCTGGCGGGGCTTCCAGCGAAGTGCTCGCGCCGATGCCGTTGCTTTGGCAAAACCGGGCCGCGTTCCACAGCTTGGTGGCGAAGTTGCGGTATCCTTCGACCCGCTTCTCATCCATCTTCACGTCGCGGCCCTGGCTTTCCATCGCCGCCATGAAGAAGCGCAGCGCATCGGCGCCGTACTTGTCGATCAGGCCCAGCGGATCGACCACGTTGCCCTTGGACTTGGACATCTTCTGGCCATCGGCGGCGCGCACCAGCCCGTGCAGGTACAGCCGCGGCCAGGGGTTCTGCCCGGTCATCGCCTGGCCCATCATCAGCATCCGCGCATCCCAGAAGAACAGGATGTCGAAGCCGGAGATCAGCAGGCTGTTGGGGTAATGCCTGGCCAGCAGCGGTGCATCGGCATCGGGCCAGCCCAGGGTGGCAAAGGGCCAGAGGGCGGAGGAGAACCAGGTGTCGAGCACGTCCTCGTCGCGGGTCAGCTTGCGCTTGCCGGCCAGCGCCTGCGCTGCCTCTTCGGTTTCGGCGACGAAGACTTCGCCGTCTTCGGCATACCACGCCGGGATCCGGTGGCCCCACCACAGCTGGCGCGACACGCACCACGGCTGGATGTTTTCCATCCAGTTGAAGAAGGTCTTTTCCCAGCTCTTGGGCACGATCTCCACCGCGCCGCTCCTCACTGCCTCGATCGGCCGTTGCGCGAGGACTGCGGCGTTCACATACCACTGATCGGTCAGCCAGGGTTCGATCACCACGCCGCTGCGGTCACCGAACGGCTGCTGGATCGTGCGCGGCTCGAAAGCGGCCGCGACCTCGTTTCCGTCCTTGTCCGTGGTGACATGCGGGATCAGGCAGCCCAGCGCCTGCATGTCGGCCACGATCATCTCGCGCGCCGCGAAACGATCAAGGCCGAGGTATTTTTCCGGCACCAGGCCGTCGGCGGTCTGCACCACGCGGGCTTCGGCATCGAACATGTTGAGCATCTCGGCCGGCTTGATCCCGGCCCGCTTGCCCACTTCGAAATCGTTGAAATCATGCCCCGGCGTGATCTTGACCACGCCGCTGCCCAGTTCCGGGTCGGCGTGATCATCGGCCACCACCTTGAAACGGCGGCCGGTGATCGGCTGCAGGATCTCCTTGCCGATGACCGCCTGGTAACGCTCGTCCGCAGGGTTCACCGCCACGGCCATGTCGGCCAGCATGGTTTCGGGCCGGGTGGTGGCCACTTCGACATGGCCGCTGCCGTCGGCAAAGGGATAGCGGAAGCGCCAGAACCCGCCTTTGGTTTCGCGGGTTTCCACCTCAAGGTCGGAAATCGCGGTTTTCAGCTTGGGGTCCCAGTTGACCAGCCGCTTGTCGCGGTAGATCAGCCCCTGGTTGTAGAGGTCAACGAAGACCTTTGTCACCGCGCGGGTGAAGTGCGGGTCCATGGTGAACTGCTCTCTCGACCAGTCCATCGAGCAGCCCAGGCGGCGCAGCTGGCGGGTGATCGTCCCGCCGCTTTGCGCCTTCCATTCCCAGACTTTGGCGATGAACGCTTCGCGGCTGTAATTGGTGCGCTTGTCCTGCTGCGCTTCCAGCTGGCGTTCCACCACCATCTGCGTCGCGATGCCCGCGTGATCGGTGCCGACGACCCACAGCGCGTCCTTGCCGCGCAGGCGTTCATAGCGGATCACCACGTCCTGCAGCGTGTTGTCGAGCGCATGGCCGATGTGGAGGCTGCCGGTGACGTTCGGCGGCGGATTGACGATGGTGAACGGCTGCGCCTCTGGCCGGTCCGGGCGGAACAGGCCGTTGGTTTCCCAGTGTTCATACCACTTCGCCTCGATCGCGGCGGGGTCGAAAGTCTTGGGCAGTTCGGAGCTGGGCGTGCGGTCGGTCATCACCCGCGGCCTTTGCCAGTCGCGCGGCGGGGGCGCAAGCGGGCAGAGCGCCTTGCGGTGGCCGCAATTTTCCCCCACACCGGGGACAATGCGCGAATGGGCGGAATTCTCGATTGCCGAGGGCGAAGGCGGAGCGCGGGGCGTGGTGCTCAGCGGGCCGCTGGTTGTCGCCTCGATCGGGCGGCTCGATGCGCAGCTGCGCGCGATCGAAGGCCCCTTCACCCACATCGACCTTTCGGGGGTGGGAGAGGTCGATACGGTCGGCGCCTGGACGGTGTGGCGCCTTGCCCGCGACAGCGGCGCCAACATCGTCGGGGCGAGCGACAAGGCCCGCCGCCTGATCGCCGCCGTCCAGCGCAGCGCGCCCAAGGACGTACCCGCCGCCGGGCGCTGGACGCCTTCGCCCGAGGGGCTGGCGGCGCAGACCGGCAAGTTCGTGATCGGCTATGGCCAGGGCGTGAAGCACTTCCTCGGCTTCCTCGGCGAGCTGATCGTGGCGCTGGCCACGCTGGCGCGGCATCCCTCGCGGATGCGCTGGACCTCGGTCGTGCGCCAGTTTGACCTGGTCGGGATCCGCGCGCTGCCGATCATCGGGCTGATGAGCTTTCTGGTCGGCATCGTCATCGCCCAGCAGGGGGCGGTTCAGCTGGAGCAGTTCGGGGCGGAAATCTATACCATCAATCTCACCGGGCGGCTGTCGTTCCGCGAACTGGGCGTGCTGATGACCGCGATCATGGTCGCGGGCCGTTCGGGTTCCTCGTTCGCTGCGCAGATCGGCACGATGAAGCTGACCGAGGAAATCGACGCGATGCGCACCATCGGGGTTTCGCCGATGGAAGCGCTGGTGGTGCCCCGCGTGCTGGCGAGCACCTTCATGCTGATGGTGCTGGGCTTTTACGCCGCGATCCTGTCGATCATCGGCGGGGCGTTCATTTCGATGTATTCGCTGGAAATCCCGTTCTGGACCTTCCTGTCGCGGATCCAGGAAGTGGTGCCCAACCATGACATGTGGGTCGGCCTGATCAAGGGGCCGGTGTTCGGCCTGATCATCGCGCTCGCCGGATGCTACCAGGGCATGCGGGTGGAAGGAAACTCCGAAGCGGTCGGGATCCGGACCACGGTCGCGGTGGTCCAGGCGATCTTTGCGGTGATCGTGCTCGATGCGTTCTTCGCGGTGTTCTTTACCGAAGTGGGGTGGGGATGAGCCTGGAACACTTTACCGGCGATTTCCCGATCGTGGTCGAAGGGCTGAAAACCGCCTTTGGCGAACAGGTGATCCACGACGGGCTGGACCTGTCGGTCCGGCGCGGGGAAATCCTGGGGGTGGTTGGCGGGTCGGGCACCGGCAAGTCGGTGCTGATGCGCGCGATCATCGGCCTGCAACCGGCCGCCGCTGGCCGGATCGAAGTGCTGGGCGAGGAAATCGCCGGGGACCAGGCCGATGAAGATATCGACATCCGCGCCCGCTGGGGCGTGCTGTTTCAGGGCGGGGCGCTGTTTTCCACCCTGACCGTGGCTGAAAACATCGAAGTGCCGCTGAAGGAATTCTATCCCGAAATCAGCCCGAAGCTGCGGCGCGAGATTGCCCGCTACAAGGTGATGCTTTCGGGCCTGCCGGATGACGCGGCGGACAAGTATCCGGCCGAACTGTCGGGCGGCATGAAAAAGCGTGCCGGCCTTGCCAGGGCGCTGGCGATGGATCCGGAACTGCTGTTCCTGGACGAGCCGACCGCCGGGCTCGACCCGATCGGCGCGGCCGCCTTTGACCAGCTGACCCGCGAATTGCAGGATACCCTGGGCCACACCGTGTTCCTGATCACCCACGATCTCGATACGCTCCACGAAATCTGCGACCGGGTGGCGGTTATTGCCGACAAGCGGGTGATCGCGGTGGGGACGATCCCCGAGCTCCTCGCGCTCGATCACCCGTGGATCCAGGAATATTTCAACGGACCGCGCGGCCGCGCGGCGCAGGATGCGCAGGCCAGAACCGGGCAAGCAACCAAGGCGATGGACAAGCCCGGCGGCAGGGGGGCATAGAGAGGCGCAATGGAAACCAGGGCGAACCATGTCTGGGTAGGGGCCGTGACCTTGGGCCTGCTGGCGCTGATCGCCGGAGTGATCCTGTGGATTACCCGGCTGAACGAGACCGGGCAGCAGGAATACGATATCTTCTTCAAGCAATCGGTCGATGGCCTGTCGAAAGGATCTTCGGTCAGCTTTTCCGGGGTGCCGGTGGGGCAGGTCAAGACGATCGAACTGTGGAAGAAGGATCCGGGCTTCGTCCGCGTGCGGATCGCGGTGGACAATGGCGTGCCGATCCGGGTCGGCACCACGGCAACCATCCAGGGCAGTTTCACCGGTGTTTCGACGATCCAGCTGGAAGGAGCGGACAAGGCCGCTCCGGAACTGACCTGTGATGGCGCGGGCAAGGCCGCCTGCCCGGAAGGCGTGCCGGTGATCCCGACCAAGCGCGGCGGGCTGGGCGAACTGCTCAATTCCGCCCCCGTGCTGCTGGAACGGCTGGCGACGCTGACCGACCGGCTCAACCAGGCCCTGTCGGACAAGAACCTGGCGGCGCTGGACGGGATCCTGGCCAATACCAACCGGCTCACCGGCAGCCTGGCCAATTCCGCGCCGCAATACGGCGCCGTGCTGAGCGAATTGCAACTGACGCTGAGCGATGCGCGCAAGGCGCTGGCCGCGTTCGAACTGGCGGCAGCCAACGCCAATGGCGTGATCGACGGCGATTTCCGCCTGATGGTCAACCAGTTCCGCGCCTCGCTCAAATCGATCGAGCGGGTGGCGGACAATCTCGACGCCCTGGTCGGCGATACCCGCCCGGCGGCGCGGCAGGTGCAGGCCACCACTCTGCCGCAGGCCGAAGCGGCGATCCGCGATCTGCGCGCCAGCACCAAGGCGCTGCGCGACCTCACGGAAAAGCTCAACAACGATGGGGCCGGATCGCTGCTTGGCGGGCAGCGCCTGCCCGATTACAAGCCGCGGAGGAATTAAGGCGATGAACCGTGCGATTTTCCGCGCCGCGCTGATCGTGCTGGCCCCGCTGGCCCTGTCGGCCTGTGTCAGCCTGGGCGGCGGGGGCAAGGTTCCGGCCTCGCTCTTCACTCTGACCCCGGCACAGAGCGCCCCGGCGGGTGCCACCACCAGCAGCAGCGCCGCCGATGCGCTGATGGTGATGGAGCCGGAAACCGATCAGCACCTCGCCGTGCTGCGCGTGCCGGTGCAGGTGGACGATGCCAATCTTGCCTATCTGCAGGACGCGCTGTGGGTGGAACGCCCGGCGCGGCTGTTCCGCGGCCTGCTGGCTGAAACGCTGCGCGCCAGGGGCGGGCGGCTGGTGCTGGAAGACAGCGAAGCCAGCATGCCGCTGGCCGGCCACCGCCTGTCCGGCCGCCTGATCGCGATGGGCTATGACGCGCGCAGCGGATCGGTCGTGGTCCGCTATGACGCGATCTGCCGCGGGCCCAAGGGCGATGTCCAGACCCGGCGCTTTGAAAGCGTGGTCCCCGGGGTGGCCCCGGTCCCGGCCCAGGTTGGTCCGGCGCTCAACAAGGCCGCCAACGATGTCGCCGCGCAAGTGGCGGACTGGATAAGCGGTTATAGCAAGCGCGCGGCATCCTGCGCGTGATGCAGCACGCGGATGATCGAGACGGTTGTGCCAGACGGTTGTGCCAGACGGTGATGCCAGACGGCTATGCCATCCGTATCGTCGAAAATGTGATGGCTGCGATAACTCAGATACCGGATCGGTGGTCTGAGGCTTGGGTAAGTCGGTCCGATCAACCGATCGGCCGCCAGCCGCCTCACCACTTGTGCAAGACCGTTGGGATAACTGTTTGCCCCCGGTCTGCTGAACTCTCCACGGCCAATTGCAGGAATGCCCGCACTGTCGGCGGCCGCCGCAGCCTTTGCGGATTGCGCTGAAGACTGCAGCAACCGAACGCGGATCGACGGGGGCTGCGCGGCCTTTGGCGATTGCGGCGTGAAGCGCGGCAAGACGCGCTTCTTGTTCTTGTTGTTCTTGTCGGCTGCGCATCAGCTCACGGATCACATCGCTGGTGCTGGAATAGCGGCCTTCTGCCACGCGCCGTGCAGCCCAGTGCTTGAGACCTTCAGGGACGGAAATGGCGAGTTGCGCCCTGCCTTGTCGCTACAGTTTTGCGCCAAATCGTGCAGAACTTGCTCCGGGGGTTAACCCCGCGCCAGCTGAGCAAAGCGGGCGGCGGCGGAGAAAGCGGCAAAGCGTCTGGCCTGCCGGGCTTCGGCCTCGCTATCGCGGCCCCACAGCTGGGCCTGCCATTCGGCTTCCAGTTCGGCCGCCTGCCACAGCGCGGCGCTGTCCGCTTGCGGCTCCAGCGCGGCAAGGCCCACCACCAGCGAGGCCGCCAGCGTGGTCAGCGTGGTAAGGGCAGCCAGCGCGAATTCGTCCTTCGCGGCCAGAACCGCTTCCAGCCGTTTCAGCGTTTCGGCCGGTTGCGGGCGGTGCAGGACGCCGCTGATCCGCTCGAAACGAATGGCATGGCGCGCTTCCGCCGCGGTCAGCAGCGGCTCCCACACTTCGTGCTGGCGGGCGTGGAGCGGCTCGTCCGGATCGGCGCGATAGCACAGCGTATCGGTTTCGGCGTAACGCAGCAGCGCGGCAATGGCCCCGGCCCGGTCCGGGCCGATCACGTCAAGCGCCAGATCGGCAAGGTCGCGCAGCACGAAGGCCGCCGGGTCGATCTCCTCGCCCTGTGCCGACCATTCGGCCGCCAGCGCTTCGGCCAGGGCGGCTGTCGGCACCAGTTGCGCCCGCCCGCCCTGGGTCTTCACCCCGCGCCCGTCGAGCGTGACGCGGAACGCGCCGCCTTCAGCGGCAATCTCCGCCTGCTTGTAGAATCGTTTCATGGCTGCGGGCTCTTCCATTTGCGGGCCAGAAAGCGCGGCACCAGCAGGAAATCGGCCAGGCCGATCAGCACGAACCCGATTCCCGCCTCGGGCGGCAGGGTGGTGCGCCCGGCCAGGGTCACCAGCCCGATCACCGCCAGCATGGCCCCGGCCAGGCGCAACAGCGCGATTGCGAAAAAGCGCTGGCGGGCCAGCTTGTCGGCATCGGTCATTGCAGCAGTTCCCTCAGGTGCGCGGGATCGCGGGCCACCGCTTCGGCCCCGGCCTCGCGCAGTTCGGCGGCCGAATGATAGCCCCAGTCAACCCCGATCGCGCGGACCCCGGCATTGACCGCCATGGCCATGTCAAACTGGGTATCGCCGATCATCACGCAGGCGGCGCGGTCGGCCCCGGTTTCGGCCAGTGCGGTGTCGATCATCGACGGATGCGGTTTTGACGGGTGGTGATCGGCGGTCTGCAGGGTAACGAAATGGGCCGACAGGCCGTGCATGGCCAGGCAGTGGTCAAGCCCGCGCTGGCTCTTGCCGGTGGCAACGCCCAGCAGCCAACCGGTCCGGCCCAGTTCGCCAACCAGATCGGCGATCCCGTCATAGAGCGGCTCGACCAGCGATCCCGTCTCGCGCGCGGCGCGGAAGGCTGCGCGATAGGCCAGATCGGCCGCCCGGCGGGTATCCTCGTCAGCGTCGGGGGCGAGCAGGCGGATTGCCTGCGGCAGGCTCAGCCCGACGATCCGGCGCACCTGGTGCCGGTCTGGCGGGGGCAGCTGGACCGAGGCAAAGGCCGCCTCCATCGCCGCGATCACTCCGGCCTGGCCATCAACCAGTGTGCCATCGCAATCGAACAGGGCAAGGCGCAGGGTCACGGCGCCAGCGTCCGCATCAGCCGGGCGATGCCAACCGCGCCTTCGCTCTCCAGCCCTTGCGCCAGCCGCTGGCGCTCGGCAGCGTCCTTGTTCTGGCTGAGCTTCAGGGTTTCGCGCCAGGCCTGGACTTCCATTTCGAACCCGACCACCCCGGCCAGCAGCGCGCGCAGTCGCTCGGGCGGCAGCTTTTCCATGGTCCAGGGCTGGCCGGCGGCGATCCGGCCCTCGTGCCGGTCGCTCAGCTCGGTGATCTGGGCGAGCGTGCCTTCGGCGTCCATCCGGCGGACCCGGCCTTCCAGTTCCAGCGCGACATAGTTCCAGGTCGGCACCTGTGCCGGATCGGCATACCAGCGCGGGGAAACATAGCCGTCCGGGCCGTTGACCACGATCAGCGCGGTGCTGCCAGCCAGATGTCTGGCCAGCGCATTCCCGCGTGAAAGGTGGAACTGCACGGCGCCGTCGCCGGTGGACAGCAGCGCGGCATGGGCCACGCGCGGGCCGTCCGGCGTTTGGGCAAAGACCATGCCGAAACCGATCTGGTCGATCAGCGTTTCCAGCAGGTCCCGGTCGGGGTGGCGGAAGGCGGCGTCGGGATGCATCAGCGCGGCTTGGCTCCGGTCGGCCTGGGGCTGCCCTTGCCCTTCTTGACCGCACCCCTCGCCGGGGCGCGTTTGCTCGGCGGCTTGCGGGTGGCGACCTTGCCGCTGGCCCGGCTGCGGCGTTCACCCCGGCGTTCCTTGCGGACCTGCTTGGCATGGGCCCTGGCCGCAGCCTTGGCCATGTTCTTGTCCGGGGCAGGTTTTGCCAGAACCACTTCGAGCGCATCGCCATCAGCCTCGTCAAAGCCCAACTGGGCGAGGCTGGCGGCGAAATGTTCGGGCAGTTCGGCGCGCACGTCGATCAGGTCGCCGTCAGGGTGGTCGATGATCAGGCGGCGGGCGTGGAGGTGCATCTTGCGGCTGATGCTGCCCGACAGGAATGCGTCCGGTCCGCCATACTTGCCGTCGCCGACGATCGGGTGGCCGATCGCCGCCATGTGGACGCGCAGTTGGTGCGTGCGCCCGGTCAGCGGTTGCAGTTCAACCCAGGCGGCACGATTGCCGGCGCGGTCGATCACGCGGTAGCGGCTGCGGGCCGGCTGGCCTTCCCCGCTCTTGTCGACCATCATCTTCTCGCCGCCGGTGCCGGGCTGCTTGGCCAGCGGCAGGTCGATCATCCCGTCGCTGATTTCCGGCACGCCGATCACCAGCGCCCAATAGATCTTGCGGGCCGAGCGCCCGGAGAAGCGCCGGGAGAAATAGGCCGCGCTGCCGGGCGTGCGGGCGACAAGCAGGGCGCCGGAGGTATCCTTGTCAAGCCGGTGGACCAGCCGCGGGCGAGGGCCTTCGTCCGCATAGGCATCAAGCAGGCCGTCAACGTGCTGAAAGGTGCCGCTGCCGCCCTGGGTGGCGAGGCCCGGCGGCTTGTTCAGCACGATCGCGGCGCGATCTTTCGAAATGACCATGCTTTGCGCCAGCGCGATCTGTTCCGCAGTCAGCGGCTTTCGCACCCTCGGCTTGCCATCCGGTGCTTCGCCGCCCGGAGGCACGCGGATCACCTGGCCGGGGCTGAGCCGATCAGCCGGATCGGCGCGCTTGCCATCGACCCGGATCTGCCCGGTCCGGGCCCAGCGGCTGACCGTGGCAAAGCCGATCTGTGGCAGGTGGCGCTTGAACCAGCGGTCCAGCCGCACGCCGTCATCATCTGCGGCAACCGTGAACTGGCGGACCGTATCGGCCGGTATGGCGCCGCGGGCCGTCATGCCAAAACCCGCGCCAGAGCCAGCCCGGCCAACAGCCCGCCAATCCCGCCGGCCAGGGAAACACCGGCATAGAGCGCGGCCGTGCCGGTCTGGCCGCGCTCGATCAAGGACACCAGTTCAAGACTGAAGGCGGAAAAGGTCGTGAAACCGCCAAGCAGCCCGACGCCCAGCAGCAGCCGCCATTCTTCGCCGCCCTGGCCATGGCGGGCCAGCCATCCGGCCAGTGCGCCCATGATCGCGCTGCCGAGCAGGTTGACTGTCAGGGTTGCCCAGGGAAACACCCCGGCGGCGATCGGGCCAATCACCCGCAACCATGCCAGGCCGACCAGATAGCGCAGCCAGGCGCCGGTCGCCCCGCCAATGGCGACCAGCAGCGAATGCTGAAAAAACGAACCCTCGATCATGGCTCAGCCCTTAGCCGCAAGTGCCGCCGCGCGCCAGTGTCGGACATCGCGGCGGGCATTGCGGTGGGCATTGCGGCGGGCGGGGCGAATGTAACGCCGCTTTAACACAACCGCAAAGCTGCCGTCACGAACCGAGGCTATTGGTCCAGAGTGCAAGGAGGCGCCATGCAGCACCAGTCCCTGACCGACCTGACCCAACGGCAGCTCAGCGTCCGGCTGGCCCGCGACGAGGCCGATCTGGCCGCCGTCCAGCGGCTGCGCTGGCGCGTGTTCTGCGAGGAAATGGGCGCTTCGCTCGAGAGTGCCGCCGACGGGCGCGACCGGGATCGCTATGACCCGCTGTGCGATCACCTGATGGTGATTGCCGAAGACGCCGCTGGCACGCGCGAAGTGGTCGGCACCTATCGCCTGCTGCGCCAGTCGGTCGCGCGGCAGAACTGGGGATTCTACTCCGCCGGGGAATATGATCTGGCCCCGCTGCAGCGCGCATCGGTGGATTGCGGCGAATTGCTCGAACTCGGCAGGTCGTGCGTGTTGCCCGCCTATCGCACCAGCGCGACCATCGCCTTGTTGTGGCGCGGGATCAGCCAATATATCGCCCTTCACGGCATCGCGCTGATGTTTGGCTGCGCCTCGTTCCCCGGCCGGGATCCGGAACGCCACGCGGCCGCCTTGACCTGGCTGCACCGCAATCACCTGGCCCCGATCGAGCAGCGCCCACGGGTGCTGCCGGGTGAGAACGCGTGGTTTCCCAGCCGCGATCTGCCAGCCGATTTCGATCCGCGCCGGATGGCGCTGGATTTGCCGCCGCTGGTCAAGGCCTACCTCCGGGTCGGGGCGACGATCGGCGAAGGGGCCTATGTTGACCGCGCGTTCAACACGGTCGATGTCTGCGTGGTGATGCCGGTGGAGCAGATCTCGGCCCGCTATGCCGCGCGCTTCAGTGCTGCGGCCTGAGCCTCTCCCGCAAGCTCTGCCAGCCGCGCGGAAATCAGCCGATGGCTGGCTTCGGCCAGGTCCTTGCGTGCGGCCGGCGGCAGCGGGGCTTCGAACCACAGGTCGACAATGGCCCCGCCGCGCGCGGCCAGCGCCATGGCGTGGGGCAACAGGGCATCGTCGCCGACCCAGGCGACCTCACGGCGCTGTCCCGGCGCCAGTGCCGATCCGTCGCGGCGGCGATAGTGCAGGGTGACGGGCTGGACTGCGGTAAAACGTTCACCGGCGGCGGCGAACAGGCTGGTGCGGAACGGCAGCACCCGGTCACCCTCGCCGCTGGTCCCTTCCGGGAACAGCACCAGGCTGCGACGCGGACCATAGCCGCGCATCCGCCCCAGCACCGGGCGGACCGCGCCGCGCCGCTCGCGCTCGATGAACAGGCAGCCCTGGCGCCGGGCGAGTGAGCCGATAACCGGCCAGCCGGCCACTTCGGCCTTGGCCACGAAACCGCAATCGAGCAGCCGGGCCAGCACCGCGATATCGATCCAGGACACGTGGTTGCTGACGACCAGCGCACCGCGGCAGGGGGCATGGCCGAGCCGGTTGATCCGGATCCCGAAACCGCGCAGCAGCACCGCCCAGGCCAGCCGCGCCAGCGCCGTGCGCATCGCGCCGCGCGGCAGGCAGGCCCACGGCAGGGCGATGGTCAGCACCGCCAGCAGCGCCGCCGCAGCCCGTGCCTGGCGCAGACGGGCGAGCGGACCGTATCGCGCTGTTGCAGGATTGCTGTCACTCATCGGTCCAAGGTTGGCACTGCAAGCTGACAGTTGTGTGACGACTTGTGGCAATCGCGCCGCAGTCGGAAATATTCTGTCGCCAGACTGAACAAATCTGGTAAGCAAGATTGAAAGGTCGCGCAAAACAACGTTAGCTTGTTGCCATCCGATTCGTCCGATCACTCTATTTTTACGGGGACTTTGCGACCATGATCGATCATGCACGCATTCGTATGCCGAACTCCCGTTCGGTCCGCACCGGCGGCAGCCTTGCCGCGATGGCGATGGCGCTTGTCGCTACGCCGGCGCTGGCCGATTCTTCCGACGCGCCCGATGCGGGCGAGCTGCTGGGCAAGGCCGGGCTGGAGATCAGCGTTCAGCGTGCCGCTGACAGCAGCAGCTATTGGTCGGCTACGTCCGGCAAGCCGGTCCGCGCGCCGCGCACGGTCACCGTCTCGCCGGAACCGGAAATCCTGATCGCCAACCCCGGCACGCCGACCACCGCGCGCGACCCGGTCAACGTTACCGGCGTGGGCCAGATGATCGCCGATAACGGCGACGGCTCGATCGGGGCGTGCACTGGCACCCTGGTCAACCCGCGCATGGTGATTTTCGCGGCGCACTGCGTCAACAGCCGCGCCGAAGGAGCCTATGGCGCTGCCAGCGGCGGCACCCCGATCGCTTTCGGCTTTGAAACCAGGACCCGCGCGAATGCCCCGGGCGAGGAAGACGAACTGATCACCTGGCTGTTCGGTCGGCCCGACGGCAGCGGTCTCTACCAGACCAACGTCGCCCGCTCGTTCTACAACGTCAATTACGTCAGCTATAACCCGCTTTCGCTCGATCCCAATTCGGCGAGCTTCCTGATCGGTGACGTGGCGACCGCCTCGCTCGATACCCCGGCGGCCAACGTCCCGACCTGGGCGCTGCTGTTCTCGCAGCTGCCGGCCAAGCCGATCGATCCGGCCACCGGGACGGGCTATCACGTTGCCCTGGCTGGCTACGGCGGCAACGGCACCGGCACTTCGGGCACTTTCTCGATCGATTTCCGCCGCCGCATTGCCGAAAACACCCTCGGCGCGCTGGCCAGCCTCGACGAGTTCGAGAACTTCCTGTTCGGCGGCCCGCCGTCGTCCAGCAACCCGCAGAACCTCTATTGGGTCGATTTCGACGATCCGCTGCGCGGCCAGCCGGGCGCTTCGCCCTATGATTTCAACGCCTGGCGCGACAATGCCGTGCCGAACGAAGGCACCCCCGCAGGCGGCGATTCCGGCGGCCCGCTGATCCTTGACCGCGAATTCGCCAAGCAGGTGATCATCGGCGTACTCTCGGGCGGCTATACCCGGTTCTTCAATGGTCAGCCGGCCAACGGCTATGGTACGACCAAGTTCTACCAGCCGCTGTACCTCTATTGGGACTATATCGTTGCCAACAACCCGTACCACTATGTTGGTTCGGTGGCAGGCAGCCGCAACTGGGAAGACCCGACCCACTGGGTGACCCAGCTTGATCCGGCCTACCAGATCATCGTCAACGGCCAGCTGGTTAACGGCCTGCCGACCACCCCGGGGGCCGGCAACACCGAACAGCCCGGCTTCGGCCAGGCCTGCTTCGAGCAGGGCAGTTTCAGCGAATGCCTTGATATCGCGTCCGGCACTGTCATCACCGGAGATGGCAACTCCTCGTCCGGCACCGTAGGCGTCGGCAACGACGCTGGCCACGCGATCATCGACGGGTTCGAGCTGGTGGCCGATGGCACCCAGAATGGCGGCGGTTCGGCCAGCCAGCAGGCGACCGGCCCGGCCGATTTGGAGCCGGCCCTGCCGGCGCCGACCCTTGCCAACGGCCTGCCGGGTGCGACCAATTTCGTGCCCAACAACTATGACGGCGACCCGGTCAACCGCATTGCCCCGCGTTATTTCGACGTGACCCTGGGCGCGGCCGGCACCACCACGCTGAACAGCACCGTGGTGATCGACCGCTTCAGCATGGCCAATGCCGGGGCAACGCTGGACATCCGCGCCGGCTCGTCGCTGACCAGCCTGATCAGCGTGACCCAGATGACCGGCACCATGCAGGTCAACGGCGCGCTGTCTACGCCGGGTGACTACATGATGCTGGCCGGGGGGCTCAACGGCACCGGCACCATCACCACACCGTTCTTCACCAGCCTGGCGGGCACGATCTCGCCCGGCACCAGCGGTAATGCCGGCAACCTCGGCACTCTGACCTTCCGCGGCAACACCATCTTTGCCTCGGGCACGGCCTACCGGGTCGATCTCGGCGCCAATGGCGTGTCGGACCGGATCGTGGTTCAGGCCAATGGTGCCACTGGCGGCCAGGCCAATGTCGGCGGTCAGCTGTTCTTCTACGTGATCGGCGGGGCCACCCCGCGGGCGGGTGATACCTACACCATCCTGACGGCTGAAAACGGCGTGACCGGCACCTTTGCCGCTCCGGCTGCGATCAGTGCCCTCCTGACCCCGACGGTGATTTACCGCACCAATGCGGTGGATGTGCAGCTGGCGGTGGGCAGCTATTCCAGCGTGGTGGACAGCAGCTCGGCGGTGCAGACCTCCTACGCGCTGCTGATGGATGGCAACCGTGCCGGGTCCTATGGCGCGCTGGCCGATCTCTATGGCCCGCTCGACTTGCAGAGCACGGGCGGCATCCGCAGCTTCTTTGAAGCCGCCGCCCCGCGCACCGAAACGCTGCGCGGCGTTACCGGGCTGAGCGCCACCGGCACCACCGACCGGTTCTTCCGCCAGCGGCTCCACTCGATCCAGCCGGGCGAGGCAAGCGGCGTGCTGGCGGTCAACGGCAACCCGCTGCCGCTGGCGGCGCGGGGCAACTTCGCCCGCGCCTCGGCTCCGGTCGATGCGGGGCTCGGCTTTGTCGATGAGGGCCAGACCGCGGCGCAGCTGAGCGAGGACACCAGCGGCTATCTGGTCGGCGGCTACCTCAACGGCAGCTCGGTGCCGATGCCGGCGGCCGCTTCGGGCGGACGTGACACCTTCGACGGCTGGTTCCTGGCCCTGGGCTTCGAACAGGCGGTTTCGGACAATGCCACGATCGGCTTCGCTCTCAGTTATACCCAAGTCGATGGCACCACCGGCGGTGCGCCGCAGCAGGCGGGCAGCCGTCTGGCCCAGGGCACGCTGTATGGCGCGGTGGCCACCCCCGGCGGGGTGCGGCTGGACCTGCGCGTCAGTGCCGGCCTGCTCAATACCCGCAGCGAACGCACGGTGACGCTGGCCGCCACGCCCTACACGCTCAACCTCAAGGACGATTCGTTCGCTTTTGCGACCGAGGTCGGGCTGGGCTTCGATCTGGTCAAGGGCGGCAATTTCGCGGTCGTGCCGCGGGTTTCGCTGCGCTACGAGACGATCGGGTTTGACTATGCCCGCGAAACCGGCGGGCCGATGGCTCTGGTGGTCGATCGCGACACCTATGAAGCCTTTGAACTCCGCGGTGGCCTGAGCATCGCGGGCAAGGGCGGCAAGGTGCGGCCCTATCTGGAGGCCAACTATGTCCACGATTTCACCGATCGGGCCGCGACCTTCGGGGCGGGCTTTGTCGGCGGAACGGCGGTCGCGCCCTTCGCGCTGGCCGGTTCGGACAAGAACTGGGGTGAAGTGATGGGCGGCCTGACCTTCAACCTCGGCACCAATCTGGATTTCTCGGTTGAAGCGGACACCACCGTGTTCCGCAGCGACCTGCGCAACCAGAGCTATCGCGGGCGCCTGACGATCCGGTTCTGATCGCCGCGCCGCGCAGGAAAGGGGGCGGGGTGCCGGTTGGCGCTCCGCCCTTTTGCTATGCCCGGGGCAATGGTCGCCCGGACAGGCAGACCAGCGCCGCCACGGCCGATCCCAGCACCAGCTGCCAGGGAAAAGCCACGCCCTTCATTGCCAGGGGCAGGCCCAGGCTGTCGATCACATAGGGCTGGAATGCCAGCACGGTAAGGAAACCGGCCGCGAAGGCCGCGATCACGCTGGCGGAATTGCCGCGTTTGCTGAACAGCGCCACGCCGTACACCCCGATCAGGCCGGAATAGGCAAAGGCCATCACCCCCAGCACGAAATCGAGCAGGGCGGCATCGGCATAGCGCTGCCAGTAGGAGGACAGGATCGCCATTGCGAACAGGGCCAGGCCCAGCACCAGGCTGGCGATCCGGCCCATGCGGACGAAATGCGCCTCGCTTTTCGCGCCGGCAAAGGGGCGGTAAAGGTCGTTCACCAGTACGGCGGACATTGAGATCAGGCCCGAATTGATCGCTGCTGCCGCGATCACGCCCACCGTCACCAGCCCGCGCAGGCCGGGGGGTATCTCGCTGAGGATGTAGTACATGAACACGGTCACCTTCTCGCCCCGGAAGGTGCTGCCCGCACCGGCGTTGTAATGCAGGTAGAGCAGCGATCCGATGATCAGGAACAGCAGAATCACCGGCAGGCTCATTGCCACCGAGGCATAGAGCGAGCGCGCGCCCTTTCTTGCATCCTCGCAGGCCAGCAGCCGCTGGGTAATGTCCTGGTCCAGCCCCGAACTGGCAAGGTTGAGCAGCACCACCCCAGTCAGCACCGCAAGCAGGCCCCACGGCGCGGACAGGTCCAGCGTGGGGTTCACCACGTTCAGCTTCGGCCCCAGTGCGGCAATGGCCTCTCCAGCGGTCATGTCCAGCCCGCTCCACAGGTGCCAGGCGACCAGCAACGCCGCGCCGACATAGAGCACCACCTGCACCAGATCGCTCCAGATTACCGAATTGAGCCCGCCCATGAAAGTAAAGACCAGCCCGAAGACCAGCAGGACAAAGGCGGCAAAGGCGATGTTCTGCGGCTCGACATTGAGGAACAGGATCATCGAGACGGCAATCGCGGCCAGATAGAGCCGCGCCCCGCTGGCGAAGATCCGCCCGATCAGATACATCGCCGCCGCCGCGCGCCGCGCTGTCGCGTCGAAGCGGGTCTCAAGCAGTTCGTAAACGGTCGTGACGTTGAGGGCGTAGAACCGCGGGATCAGGACATTGGCGACAATCCACGCCGCCAGCAGCGCTGCCAGCACGCCGCCAAGGTACGTATAGTCCCCGCGATAGGAATTGTCCGGAACCCCCAGGAACGTCGCCGCCGATTGTACCGTGGACAGGACCGACACGGCCACCAGCCAGGTCGGGGCATGGTGCCCGGCCAGGAAATAGCCGTCAGATGTCAGCCCGCGCCGCGTGGTCAGCCAGCCCGCAGCGGCCAGCAGGCAGACATAGCCGCCCAGCACCGCCCAGTCCGCGCCTGTGAAACTGGTTGCCATGATCCCCCCCTGTGGCTCAGGCGGGCAGCAAGACCACAGATTTCCGGTCGGCGCAAATCGCGGTCTTTTACCTGCTGTTTGCCTTTGCAGGCTTGCCACGGGGGCGAGTCTTTGCTAGCCGCCCGCCGGTTCGAGCCGATCCCGATCGGGATTCGGCGCGTTTTTGTTTTGATTCGGCAAGGTGCTTCCCCGCACCGAAGTGCGGCGGGGTTCCGGCCTTTTGCCTATGAGGTGGTTCGGTTTATGCAAATTCTCGTCCGCGACAACAATGTCGAACAGGCTCTCCGCGCGCTCAAGAAGAAGTTGCAGCGTGAGGGCGTGTACCGCGAGATGAAGCTGCGCCGTCACTATGAAAAGCCCTCGGAAAAGCGCGCCCGCGAAAAGGCCGCTGCCGTGCGCCGTGCCCGCAAGATGGAGCGCAAGCGGATGGAGCGTGACGGCATCAAGTAAGCGCCGTTTCCGCGCTTGAACCGGCGCTTGGGATAAGCCATGAGGGCGCGGAGGCTTCCGCGCCCTTTTGCATTTCCATCAAGCAGGGAATCCCGATGACCGAAATCACTCGCGTACCGCTCCAGCCCATCGCCAAGGGCGCGCTGACCAAGCTCTGGCTGGGGGTGGCTGCCGCCGCACTGGCCGCCGCTGGGGTGGTCTATGCCTCGCTGCCGCCGGGCGTCGCTGTCGAAGTGGTCAAGGCCGGCAGCGGCTCCGCGCCGACCGAGAACGACGTAGTGACGATCAATTACAAGGGCACCACGCCGGACGGCAAGGTATTCGACCAGGCCCAGGGCGCCAAGCTGCCGATGCAGGGGATCATCCCCGGCTTCGTCAAGGCGCTGGAAAAGATGCAGCCGGGCGGATCGTACAAGATCGTGATCCCGTCGGAACTGGCCTATGGCAAGGAAGGCGCACCGGGCATTCCGCCCAACACCGACCTCCACTTCGAAATCGACCTGATCAAGGTGCAGAACCGCGCGGACGCGGAAAAGGAAATGCGGCTTGAGCAGATGAAGGCGATGGAAGAGGCCGAGAAGGCGTCCAAGAACGGCAAGAAGCCGGACGGTGCCAAGGCGGTGCCGATGCCGGAAATGCCGCCGATGCCCCGGTAAATCCCGAAGATCAGTCATTTCTCTAAGAATGGTTTGAACAAATGTCGGTCGATACTGCCACAGTGGCGAAAATCGCCGCGCTGGCCCGGATCAAGCTGTCCGAGGCAGAGCTGGAAGCGATGGTCCCGGAACTCAACGGGATCCTCGCCTGGGTCGAGCAGCTGGGCGAAGTGGACGTGACGGGCATCGAGCCGATGACCGCCGTGATCGAAAACCACCTGCGCCTGCGCGACGATGTGATCGATGCCGATCCGCTGACCGGCGGCGGGGTGCGGGACAAGATCCTCGCCAATGCCCCGGCGCGCGAGGACGGCTTCTTCGGTGTGCCCAAGGTGATCGAGTAATGACGGACCTGACTGAACTGGGCGTTGCCGCGATCCGTGACGGGGTTGCCAAGGGCGATTTTACGGCGGTTGAAGTGGCCGAAGCCTTCAACGCCAAGGTCGCCGCGGCGCAGGCCGCGCTCAACGCCTTCATCCTTGCCACGCCCGAAAAGGCGCTGGAAGCGGCCAGGGCCACCGACGCGCGGCGCGCAGCCGGCCAGCCGCTGGGCAAGATGGGCGGCGTACCGATCGGCATGAAAGACCTGTTCGCCACCACGGGCGTGCAGACCACGGCGGCCAGCCACATCCTGGAAGGCTTCGTGCCCGAATACGAAAGCACCGTTTCCCAGAAGCTGTGGGATGCGGGTGCGGGGATGCTGGGCAAGCTCAACCTTGACCAGTTCGCCATGGGTTCGTCGAACGAGACAAGCTATTTCGGCAATGTCATTTCCCCGTGGCGACGTAACGATGGCAGCAGTGCGGCCCTGGCCCCGGGTGGCAGCTCGGGCGGCAGCTCGGCGGCGGTTTCCGCGCGGCTGGCCCCGGCGGCGACCGGCACTGACACCGGCGGCTCGATTCGCCAGCCTGCCGCCTTCACCGGCATTTGCGGCATCAAGCCCACCTATGGCCGGTGCAGCCGCTGGGGCATCGTCGCTTTCGCCTCCAGCCTTGACCAGGCCGGGCCGATGGCCCGCGACGTGCGCGATTGCGCGATCATGCTGGAAGCGATGGCCGGATTCGATCCCAAGGACGCGACCAGCCTGGACCTGCCGGTGCCGGAATGGGAAGCGGGCCTCAACCCCGACATGAAGGGCAAGAAGGTCGGCATTCCGCGCGAATACCGCATGGACGGGATGGACGCCGATGTTGCCGCCAGCTGGGACCGGGGGATCGAATGGCTGAAGGATGCGGGCGCCGAGATCGTCGAGATCAGCCTGCCGCACACCAGATATGCCCTGCCGGCCTATTACATCATCGCCCCGGCCGAAGCCTCGTCCAACCTCGCCCGCTATGACGGGGTGCGCTACGGCCTGCGCGAATTGCCTGACGGTGCCGGCCTGCAGGACATGTATGCCGCCACCCGCGCCGCGGGTTTCGGGGCCGAGGTCAAACGCCGCATCCTGATCGGCACCTACGTGCTCAGCGCGGGGTTCTATGACGCCTATTACACCCAGGCGCAGAAGGTTCGCACGCTGATATCCCGCGATTTCAAGAACGCTTTCACGCAAGTTGATGTCATCCTTGCGCCGACCGCGCCGACTGCCGCGTTTGGCCTGGGTGAAAAGACCGACGATCCGCTGAGCATGTACCTGAACGACGTTTTCGCCGTGCCGGCTTCGCTGGCGGGCCTGCCGGCGATGTCGGTTCCGGCCGGGCTCAACCGCGAGGGGCTGCCGCTGGGCTTGCAGATCGTGGGCAGGCCGTTTGACGAGCAGGGCGTGCTGAACGCGGGCCTCGCGATCGAGAGCCGGGCGCAGTTTTCGGCCAAGCCGGACAAGTGGTGGTAAGATGAGCAACTATCGCATCCAGGGCGCCACCGGTGAGTGGGAGGTCGTGATCGGCCTTGAAGTCCACGCCCAGGTGACTTCCAAATCCAAGCTGTTTTCCGGCGCGGCGACCGCGTTCGGGGCAGAGCCGAACACCCAGGTCAGCCTCGTCGATGCAGCCATGCCGGGGATGCTGCCGGTGCCGAACCGCGAATGCATCCGCCAGGCGGTGCGCACCGGCATGGCGGTGGGCGCGGTGATCAACAAGTGGTCGCGGTTTGACCGCAAGAACTATTTCTACGCCGATCTGCCGCAGGGCTACCAGATCAGCCAGCTGTATCATCCGCTGGTGGGTGAGGGCGAGATCGAGGTGATCCTTGATCCCAAGAACCCTGAAGGCAGCACCAAGACCATCGGGATCGAGCGGATCCACGTGGAGCAGGACGCGGGCAAGCTGATGCACGATCAGCACCCGACCATGTCCTATGTCGATCTCAACCGATCGGGCGTGGCGCTGATGGAAATCGTCAGCCGCCCGGATATGCGCTCTCCGGCCGAAGCCGGGGCCTATCTCGCCAAGCTGCGCCAGATCCTGCGCTATGTCGGCTCGTGCGATGGCAACATGGACCAGGGCTCGATGCGGGCCGACGTCAACGTCTCGGTGCGCCGTCCGGGCGAACCGTTCGGCACCCGCACCGAAACCAAGAACGTCAACTCGGTCCGCTTCGTCATGGCCGTGGTGGAGGCCGAAGCGCGGCGCCAGATCGACGTGATCGAAAGCGGCGGGCAGGTCGTTCAGGAAACCCGGCTCTACGATCCGGACAAGAACGAAACCCGCTCGATGCGCAGCAAGGAAGACGCGCACGATTACCGCTATTTCCCCGATCCGGACCTGCTGCCGCTGGAACTGGACGATGCGTTCCTGGAAGAATGCCGCGCCAGCCTGCCGGAACTGCCCGATGCCAAGCGGCACCGCTATGAAACCGCGCTCGGCCTCTCGGCCTATAACGCCAATGCGCTGACCGCCGACGTCGAAGTGGCGCGCCAGTTCGAAGCACTGCTGGCCTCGGCCGCCGGCGCCAGCGGCAAGGGCGAGGCCGATGTGGCCAAGCGAGTGGCCAACTGGCTCTTGTCCGAACAGCCGGGCGTGCTGAATGCCGCCGGGGTCACCTCCGATCATCCGAAGAACACCGTGGAAGCCAACACCGCGATTGTCGTGGCGACCGAAAGCGGGCTGATTTCCGGCAGCAAGGCCAAGGAAATCTTCGAAGCTTACCTCACCACCGAAATCGATCTTGCCGCCGAGATCGAAGCCAACAAGCAGACCAGCGACACCGGCGCGATCGAAGCCGCAGTCGATGCGGTTCTGGCCGCCAATGCCGACAAGGTGGCAGAATACAAGGCCGGCAAGGAAAACCTGTTTGGCTTCTTCGTTGGCCAGACGATGAAGGCGATGCAGGGCAAGGGCAACCCGCAGCTGGTCAACCAGGTGCTGAAGGGGCGGTTGGCCTGAGCGAACCCCATTTCCGCCAAACAGAAAGGGCGCCGGAGGATCCCTCCGGCGCCCCGCTTTGTCTGGTGACAGGCGAGATCAGGCCTTGCGGGTGCCGTTCAGTGCGAACGAGCCGAAGGCGCCGGCCTTGATGGTGCCGGTGATGGTGTCGCCGTCAACGGTGGCTTCGCCTTCCAGGGTCATCGGCATCGGGACGGTCATCTTCATCGTCCAGGTCAGCTTGTTGCCATCGACCTTGCCGTTTTCCATGTCCATCGAGCCCATCGCGCCGACGTTGGTGCCGGTGAAGGTGTCACCGTCGACATTGATCGTCACGTCGCTCTTCTGGTCGCCCATCGGGGTCTTGGTCACGCATTCGTAAGTGCCGGCAACAGACATTGGTGCTCTCCTCTCAAGTATACTTACAGGGGGGTAAGTAAGGTTTTCACTCGCCCGTCGCGGGCGCGCTGTCAACGGGTTGCGCGATTTCGACGGCCAAGTCGAGTGCCTTGAGCTGTGGCTCGACCACCTTGCGATCGCCAACCACCACGAAAACCAGTCCGTTGGGGCTGAGATACTGCTTTGCGGCCCTGTCGAGCGCGGCCTTGTCGATCGCGCGGTAGCGGCTGGGCAGGGTGGCCTGGTAATCGTCCGGGCGGCCCAGCAGCTGGTTGCCGACCAGCGCGCCCAGCACCTGTCCGTTGGTTTCATAACGGATTGGCAAGCCGCGGATATTGCCATCGGTGGCGCGGGCATATTCCTCGTCGTTCACCGGCTTCTTGTCGGGAAAGTCCGCCATCTGGCTACGGATCGTGGTGATGGCCGCGCCGGTCTTGTCGCTTTGTACCGGGGCGATCACCGCAAGGCTGCGCGGGCCCTTGGGGCTGCGGACCTGGCTGCGCACGCCATAGGACCAGCCCTTGGCCTCGCGCAGATCGAGGTTGAGCCGCGAGAGGAACCCGTTGCCCAGCACTTCGTTGGCCAGATCGAGCGATTCCATGCCCTGATCGCGCCCGGTCAGCGGCAGCACCCGGCCGGCGACGATCACCGATTGCGGCGAGTTCGGCCGGTCGATCAGCACGATCCGCGGGCGCGGCGCGGGGATCGGCGCGTCCAGCGCTTTCACCGGGCGCGGGGTGGCGGGGGGCTGCCAGGTGCCGAAGGAATGCTCCAGCATCGGCTTCAGTTCAGCCATGGTGATATTGCCGACCACGGTAATGGTCATCATGTCCGGCCGGAGCCACTTGGCATGGGCCGCGCGCAAGGTGGCCGAGGTCATGCCCTTGACGGACATGGCATTGCCAAGCCCGTCGCCCGGCTGGCCATAGGGATGGGCCGGGCCGAACAGGATCGGGTTCAACCGCCGGTTGGCCATGGCGCTGGGGCTGGCCTCAGACTGGGCGATCGCGGCGAGCTGCTGATCGCGGGCGCGGGTCACGTCCCCGTCACGGAAGGCCGGGCGGCGGACCACATCGGCCAGCAGATCGAGCGAGGGGCCGAGATTGGCGCTGAGCGCGGCCAGCGTCACGGTCGAACTGTCGATCCCGGTGCCGGTGCTGATCCGCGCGCCGAGGCGTTCCTGATCTTCGGCAATCTGGGTGGCGTCGCGGCTTTCGGTGCCTTCGTCCAGCACGTCGAGCAGCAGCCGCTGGGTGCCGGGCGCATCCTGCGCATCGGCGGCAAAGCCGGCATCGAAGCTGACGTGGACCAGCACGGTCGGCACCCCGGCGCGGCGAGCCAGCACCACCGGCACACCGTTGGACAGGGTGGCGCGCTCGGCCTTGGGGAACTCAAGGTCACCGACGCGGGCAACCGGCGGAAACTCGCGCTTGGGGCCGCTCGCCAGCTTGGGTGCGGGCTGTTTTGCATCGGGCCTGGGCGGGGCGGCAGTCGCCTCATCGCCCCAGCCGCCCATCGTCTCGCCCTTTTCGGTGCGCTCACCGGGGGTGATGGTCAGGGCATAGACCGGGCGGCCAATCCAGCGCTGCAGCGCGGCCTGGACATCGGCCGGGCGCAGGCTGGCGATGCGCTGCAGATCCACTTTGAACTGGTGCGGATTGCCGGAATACAGCTCGCCCTCGGCCAGCTGCGCGCCCTTGCCGGAAAAGCCGCCGACCGCTTCGAGCGAAAAGATCTGGCCGGAGACCGAGCTGGTCGCGGCGCGCTTCACTTCGTCCTCGGTCGGGCCGTCGCGCATCAGCCTGGCGATTTCGCCGTCCAGCGCGGCCTCGGCCGCCGCGCGCTCAACCCCCGGCTTGATATCCATCTGCACCAGCAGCATCGAAGTCTGCTCGAACGGCCAGACGAAGGCCGAAACCGAAACGGCCACGCCCTTGCCGCGCACCAGCGCGTTGTCGAGCCGCGAGGAGGCAAGACCACCCAGCACCTTGAAGCCGAGGTCCAGCGCCGGGGCATCGGGATCGTTCAGGCCGGGGCCGCTCCACACCCGGTAGACCCGGGTCAGCGGAACCTGATCGGTCATCTCGCGCCTGACCGGCGCGGCCAGGGTGACCGGACCGGCCGGCGGCATGACCACCTTGGGGCCGGCCGGGATATCGCCGTACCACTTTTCCACCATCGGCCGGGCCGTGGCGACATCGATATCGCCCGACAGCACCAGCACCACGTTGTTGGGGCCGTAATTGTCGATGAACCACTTGCGCACGTCGGTGAGGCTGGCGGCATCGAGATCGGCCATCGAGCCGATCGTGGCATGGCGATAGGGGTGGCCGACCGGAAACAGCCCTTCACCGATCGCATATTCAGCCAGGCCATAGGGCTCGTTATCGCCCTGGCGCTTTTCGTTCTGGACCACGCCGCGCTGCTTATCCAGCTTGTCCTGGGTAACCGCGCCGAGCAGGTGGCCCATCCGGTCGCTTTCCATGAACAGCGTCAGATCGACCGCACCCTTGGGCACGGTCTGGACGTAATGGGTCCGGTCGAAACTGGTCGAGCCGTTGGTCGGGGTCGATCCCGCGCCTTCCAGCGGCACGTCGAAATTGGGGACGTTTTCCGATCCGCCGAACATCAGGTGTTCGAACAGGTGGGCAAAGCCGGTGCGGCCCTTGGGCTCGTGCTTCGATCCGACCCGGTAATAGGTGGTCACCCCCACGATCGGCGCCTTGCGATCGGTATGGACGAGCACGGTCAGGCCATTGGCCAGCACGAACTTTTCATAGGGAATATCGACCTTGGCGATCAGTTGATCGAGCGGCGCGGGCTGGGCTGCGGCCGGGGTGGCGGCGGGGAGCGGAGCGGTTGAAACATCTGCCTTGGGGGTGCCGGCACAGGCGGCCAGGGTCAGGGCAAGCAGCGAGGTGGCAAGGCGGCGCATGGGTATGAACGGTCCCTCGGATAATCGGGTTGCGGCAGTGCTAGCGGCCCGCGCCGCCGTGCCGGGAGCCTTGTTCGACGAACGGCATTGCTGGCGGGATCGGCGCTGGCGGGATCGGCGCTGGCGAGATCGGCGCTGGCGAGATCGGCGCCGGCGTATCGCTGCCAAGCAGCCAGCGCAATGGGCTTTGGGCCGCATCCCGGCAGCCTCGTGTGAATCCTGTTTACGCCGTTCGGGCCAAGGCTTTGCCCGCCATGCGTCGGGCCGGGGAGGGGCCAATTCTGTCTTTGATACGCCAAGGGCTGCTGGCCTCTGCCGCCGCCGTGCTTGCGCTGCTGGCGCTGGGCGGATCGGCCGCGCCGCTGTGGCCGCAAGGCGCGCCGATCCGGCCCAAGCTGAATCAAGGGGGCGGCCGGCCAGTGTGCGGGTCGCCCCGGTTCTTTCGTCGGGTCGGATTGGCCCTTGGTCAGGCGAACAGTTGCCCCAAGCGGTCCGGGCCGTTAGCCAAGGCGCAAGTCAGACTATCCCTCGGGGAGAATTCCATGCGTCTTGCCGCGCCGTTCCTGGCCCTATCCCTGCTTGCCGCGCCGGTTGCGGTGGTCGCGGCCGGACAGGTCCGCTTCGATCCGGAAGCGGTCCGGGCCCACGTCACATTTTTGGCTGACGATACGCTCGACGGGCGCGGTTCGGGCACCAAGGGTTATACCATTGCCGCCAATTACGTCGCCGCGCAGTTCCGCGCCTTGGGGGCGGTGCCGATGGGCGATCCGGCCAAGGGCAGCTATTTCCAGCAGGTCCCGCTGCGCGAGGCGAGGCTGGCCGGCCAGTCGGTGCTGACGATCAGCGGCAAGGGACAGACGCTGCGCTTCGATTCCCCGGAAAAGGTGCTGATCGGCCCCAGCGCGCAGGATCCGCAGCAGCGGATCGAAGCGCCGCTGGTGTTCGTCGGCTTTGGGATCGACCGGCCGGACCTGGGCGTGGACGATTACCGCCAGCTCGATGTGAAGGGCAAGATCGTGGTGGTCCTGTCCGGCTATCCCAAGGGCATGAATTCCGAAGTCGGCGCGCATCTCAATGCCGAGAAGGCCCGCATGGCGATGAAGCGCGGGGCGATCGGGATCATCACCGTCCCGACCCTGCAGGATAGCCGCCGCCGGCCCTGGGCGCGGCGCATGGAAATGAGCGGGGAGCCGCGTTCCAACTGGCTGCAGGCCGATGGCAAGCCGTTCCTGCGGGCACCGGCGATCCGCGCCGATGCCGCGCTCAACCCGGATGCCGCCGTGCAGATCTTCCCCGCCGGCAAGCAAGGCCTGGCGGCGATCCTGGCCGAAGCCGACAAGGTTGGCGGCAAGCCGCGCGGTTTCGCCCTGGGCATGACCGCGATGCTGGAACGCACGAGCGAGTACCGCGCCTATTCCAGCCCGAACGTGGTGGCGATGATCCCCGGTTCCGACCCCTCTGTGGCGGACGAATACGTGCTGATGACCGCGCACCTCGATCATATCGGCGATCACGGCAAGGGCGATGACAAGATCAACAACGGGGCAATGGACAATGCCGCCGGGGTGGCGACGATGATCGAAGTGGCGAAAGCTCTGGCCAGAGACGGCAAGCGGCCGCGCCGCCCGATCCTGTTTGCCGCTGTCACCAACGAGGAAGGCGGCCTGCTCGGATCGGAATACCTCGCGCTCAACCCGGTGACCGGCAAGGGCAAGGTGGTTGCCGTGGTCAATTTCGACATGCCGATCCTGACCTATCGCTTTACCGACGTGGTCGCCTTCGGGGCGGAGAATTCCACCCTTGGCCCGGTGGTGGGCAAGGCTGCGGCCCAGGCCGGGATCACGCTATCGCCCGATCCGCTGCCGGAAGAAGGGCTGTTCACCCGATCGGACCACTATCGCTTCGTCCAGCAGGGCATCCCTTCGGTGTTCCTGATGACGGGCCATGCCGGACCGGGCAAGGATGCCTTCAATCACTTTCTGGCGAACCATTACCATCGCCCCAGCGATGACCTGAACCTGCCGTTCGACTGGGTGGCCGGGGCCAAATTTGCCGAAGTGAACTATTACATCGTCCGCGCCATTGCCGATGAGGCGGAACTGCCGCGCTGGTACGAGCGCAGCCTGTTCGGCCGCGAATTTGCGCCAAACGCGCCCAAGGCCCCCAATCCCAGGTCCTGAGTGGGCAGGGTCGGCTTTGCGGTCGGTCAAAGACAGGCAGAGGGAGTGCAGGTCAGATTTCTGCCTTGCACCCCTTGTGTTGCAAGGCAGCAACACTACCTCAGGATGTAGTGACCCTGCCTTGCCATTCGGGAAGGGCCGTGACGGGGCCGGGAAGGGCCAAGTGCTAGGCGCGAGGAAAGAGCGATGGGGAACATCGTGATTGACGCGCAAGGCCGCAGCTGGCCCCACCTGGCCCGCCGCGCAGCGGTCACCCACTCGGGCGTTCTGGGGGCGTCGCGACACTTGTGCGGGCAACCAGCCCGCCTGCCGCGCCGCTCGTGCCCAGAGCGCTTCAGTGGGTGATCTCGGCCGTTCCCGGATGGCAAGGCAGGGTCAATGGAGGCTGATACACCGATGAACCTCGAAAAATTCACTGACCGCGCCAAGGGCTTTCTCCAGTCCGCGCAGATCGTTGCGATCCGGCTGAACCACCAGCGGATCACTCCCGAACACATTCTCAAGGCCCTGCTGGAGGATGAGGAAGGCATGGCCTCCGGCCTGATCCAGCGCGCCGGCGGCAATCCGCAGATTGCGGTGGGCAAGGTCGACGAGGCGCTGGCCAAGATTCCGGCCGTATCCGGCTCCGGTGCCCAAGCCGCGCCGGGGCTGGAAAGCGATTCGATCCGCGTGCTTGACCAGGCCGAGCAGCTCGCCACCAAGGCCGGGGACAGCTATGTCTCGGTCCAGCGGATGTTGCAGGCTCTCGCGCTGGGCACCACCAACATGGCCGGGCAGGCGCTCAAGGCCGCCGGAGTCGATGCCGGCAAGCTGGAGGCGGCGATCCAGGAACTGACCGGCGGGCGCACGGCTGACAATGCCAGTGCCGAAAACGCTTATGATGCGATGAAGAAGTACGCCCGCGACCTGACCGAGGCCGCGCGCGAGGGCAAGCTTGATCCGGTGATCGGCCGCGACGAGGAAATCCGCCGCACGGTGCAGATTCTGGCCCGGCGGACCAAGAACAACCCGGCGCTGATCGGTGAACCGGGCGTGGGCAAGACCGCCATTGCCGAGGGCCTTGCGCTGCGCATTGCCAATGGCGACGTGCCCGACAGTCTCAAGGACCGCCGCCTGATGGCGCTCGACATGGGCGCCCTGATCGCGGGCGCGAAGTATCGCGGCGAGTTTGAAGAACGGCTCAAGGCCGTGCTGGACGAGGTGAAGGCTGCCGAGGGCGAGATCATCCTGTTCATCGACGAAATGCACACCTTGATCGGCGCGGGCAAGAGCGAGGGGGCGATGGATGCCTCCAACCTTTTGAAGCCGGCACTGGCCCGCGGCGAACTGCACTGCATCGGCGCAACCACGCTGGATGAATACCAGAAGTACGTGGAGAAGGATCCCGCGCTGCAACGCCGCTTCCAGCCGGTCTTCGTGGGCGAGCCGACCGTGGAGGACACGATCAGCATCCTGCGCGGGATCAAGGACAAGTACGAGGTTCACCACGGCGTGCGGATTGCCGACAACGCGATTGTCGCGGCGGCAACCCTGTCCCACCGCTATATCGCCGACCGCTTCCTGCCCGACAAGGCGATCGACCTGATGGACGAGGCGGCCAGCCGGATCCGCATGGAAGTGGAAAGCAAGCCTGAGGAGATCGAAGCGCTCGACCGCCGGATCATCCAGCTGAAGATCGAGGAAATGGCCCTGGCCAAGGAAACCGATCAGGCCAGCAAGGACCGCCTTGCCGCGCTGCGCGAGGAACTGGCCAATCTCGAACAGCAATCGGCCGAGCTGACCACTCGCTGGCAGAATGAGCGCGACAAGATCGCCGCCGAGGGCAGGATCAAGGAGCAGCTTGACGCGGCCCGGATCGAGCTGGAGCAGGCCCAGCGGACCGGCGATCTGGCCAAGGCGGGGGAACTGTCCTACGGCCGGATTCCCGAACTGGAAAGGCAGCTCGCCGAGGCGCAGAGCCAGTCCGAAAATGCCCTGCTGCGCGAGGAAGTAACCGCAGACGATATCGCTGCCGTGGTCAGCCGCTGGACCGGGGTTCCGGTCGACCGGATGATGGAGGGTGAGCGCGAAAAGCTGCTCAAGATGGAAGACGTGCTTGGCCAGCGGGTGATCGGCCAGCAGGATGCGGTGGTTGCCGTATCCAAGGCCGTGCGCCGCGCCCGGGCGGGCCTGCAGGATCCCAACCGGCCGCTTGGCAGCTTCCTGTTCCTGGGGCCGACCGGCGTTGGCAAGACCGAACTGACCAAGGCGCTGGCCGGGTTCCTGTTCGACGATGACCAGGCAATGGTCCGGATCGACATGTCGGAATTCATGGAGAAGCATTCGGTTGCCCGCCTGATCGGCGCACCGCCGGGTTATGTCGGCTATGAGGAGGGCGGCGTCCTGACCGAAGCCGTGCGGCGCCGGCCCTATCAGGTGGTGCTGTTCGACGAAGTCGAGAAGGCCCACAGCGACGTGTTCAACGTGCTGTTGCAGGTGCTGGACGATGGCCGGCTGACCGACGGGCAGGGCCGGCAAGTGGACTTTACCAACACCCTGATCATCCTGACCAGCAACCTCGGTAGCCAGTATCTGGCCAATCTGGAGGACGGGCAGGACGTGGAGAGCGTCGAGCCGCAGGTGATGGAGATCGTGCGCGGACACTTCCGCCCGGAATTCCTCAACCGGCTGGATGAGATCATCCTGTTCCATCGCCTGGGCCAGGAACACATGGGGCCGATCGTCGAGATTCAGGTCGGCCGGGTGGCCAAGCTGCTCAAGGACCGGAAAATCACGCTTGAACTGACCGAAACCGCCAAGCGCTGGCTGGGCCGGGTCGGTTACGATCCGGTCTATGGCGCGCGCCCGCTGAAGCGGGCGGTGCAGCGCTATCTGCAGGATCCGCTGGCCGAAAAGCTGCTGGCGGGCCAGATTCCCGATGGCAGCACGGTGAAGATCGACGAAGGCGACGGAGCCTTGACCATCTCGGTCTGACGCCAACACCTTTCGGGCAAACAAAAAGGGCGGCGTGGGATGCCACGCCGCCCTTTCTGCTTTCAGTCCGGATGGACTTAGAATTTGGCCCGGAAGCCAGCGTACATGAAGCGCCCGTAAGTGTCGTACGGGTCACCGCCGGCGGTGCCGAGCAGGCCGAACGGCGGCTTCTTGTTCATCACGTTGTCGATGCCGACGTAGAAGTTGTACTTCTTGTCCGACAGTTCGAAGTTCAGACGAACATTGTGGTAGATCACGCCGGGGTAATACACGTATTCGCTGAAGTCGGCGTTCTGGGGATCGAGCAGCGCCAGCGAGTCCGGAGTGCAGGTACGGCCCGAAAGGCCGGTCAGACCGCTGGCCGGGCACAGGCCGGTGTACGGGTGCTGCGCTTCCCAGGCGCCGATTGCCTGCTTGCCGATATAGCGGGCGGTGTAGGTGAAATCGACCGGGCCGAAATCGTAGTTGAGCGAGAAGTTGGCGGCCCAGATCGGGTCACCCAGTTCGCCCATCTGGCGGTTCGGCAGATCGGTGCGGGTCGGATCAAGATAGTTGTCCAGCAGCATGACCCGGGTGGCGATGCCGCGGAACGAGATGCGGTGACCGTTGCTGAAGGTATGACGATACGACACGTCGATATCGATACCTTCGGTCTTCTGCTTGGCGAAGTTGATACCGCCCGAAATCACCGCCGGCTGGACGAACAGGCCGGTGGCCGGATCGCGGTTGACGGTGGCGCAGAACGGGTTGCCGATGCCGGTCGGGCTGTCATAGCACAGGTTGATGATGGTCTGCGCGCCGAGAGCCGCGATCAGGTTGTTCACGGTGATGCGGTAGTAGTCCACCGTGATGTTCAGGCCCGGAATGATCCGCGGTTCAAGCACCATGCCGATGGTCAGCGACT
>JBKBSV010000097.1:0-7572 GCA_046291115.1 Novosphingobium sp.
GTTCGAAACCCTGGTCGAAGCCGGTTACGCGCCGGAAATGGCTTATTTCGAGTGCCTGCACGAAACCAAGCTGATCGTCGACCTGCTCTATGAAGGCGGCATCGCCAACATGCGCTACTCGATCTCCAACACCGCCGAATACGGCGACATCACCACCGGTCCGCGGATCATCACCGCCGAGACCAAGGCCGAGATGAAGCGCGTGCTGGCCGACATCCAGTCGGGCCGGTTCGTGAAGAACTTCGTGCTCGACAACCGCGCCGGGCAACCGGAACTGAAGGCCGCCCGCAAGGCCGCCGAAGCCCACCTGATCGAACAGACCGGCAGCCGCCTGCGCGCGATGATGCCGTGGATCGGCAAGAACAAGCTGGTCGATCAGGAAAGGAACTGATCCTTCGGCCGGCTTGACTGGAACGGCAATGGGGGGTTCCTTCGGCAGCGAAGGAGCCCCCCGATGATTCAGCGTATTGCCGTTGCCGCCACTGCCCTCGCTCTCACCGGGGCCAGCGCCCTCACCGCCGCGCCGCCGGTTCCGGGATCGCCCGATCCGGCACGGGTTACCGCAGGAACCTATAAGGCCGATCCGCTGCACACGCTGGTTGGCTGGAATGTCAGCCACCTCGGCTTCAATGACTATTTCGGACTCTTCGGTTCGATCAGCGGCACCCTGGTGCTGGATCCGGCCAACCTCTCGGCCGCGCGGGTTTCGGTCCGCATCCCGGTCCGCAAGGTGACAACCGCCAGCGAAGGGCTGACCGGCCACTTGCTGCGCAATCCCAAGGGGGGCGGCAAGCCCGACTACTTCGGTGCAAAGCCCGCCGATGCGCTGTTCGTTTCGACCAGGGTGCATCCGCTTGAGGATGGGCGCAGTGCCTCGATCGAGGGCAATCTTACCCTGAATGGCCGGACCCGCCCGGTCACTGTTCTTGCGGTATTTTCCGGAGCGGGAAAGAATCCGCTGAGCGGAAAGGAAACCATCGGCTTCCACGGCATGGCATCGATCCAGCGGTCGGAATGGGGTCTCGATGGCGACGTGCCGCTGGTGGGCGATGAAGTCAAGCTGACGATCACCGCGGCCTTTGAAAAATAGCCTAGCGCAGCTTGGCGAAGGCGGTCCGCAGTTCGGCAACAAATGCTTCCGGCTGCTCCCACGCGGCGAAATGCCCGCCCTTGGCCATGTCCCCCCAGTGGATCAGGTTGCGATAATTGCGCTCGGCCCACTTGCGCGGGGTCGGCAGGATTTCCCTTGGGAAAGCGCTGACTGCAACCGGCAGCTCGATCGGCTGCGGGGCGAAGGAAGCAAAGCTTTCCCAGTACAGCCGCGCCGATGATGCGCCATTGGCGGGCAGCCAGTAAAGCATGATGTTGTCAAGGATCTGGTCCTTGCTTAACGCATCATAGGGCGATCCGGCGTTGTCCGTCCATGCCCACATCTTCTCAAAGATCCAGCCGGCGAGGCCCACCGGACTGTCGACCAGGCCATAGCCGACCGTCTGCGGGCGGGTGCGCTGCTGGGTGGAATAGCCCGAATCCCACTCCTGGTAATGCTTCAGCGCGCCCAGCGCTCTCAGTTCTGCCGGGGTGGGATTGGCCAGGTCTTCCGCCTCCGGCCGGCCGATCGGCATGTTGAGGTGGATGCCGGCGCAGCCCGCCACCTTCTGCACCGCGATCGCGGTGGTTACCGCGCTGCCCCAATCACCGCCCTGGGCGACCCAGCGCGAATAGCCCAGCCGGGCCATCAGCTCGCCCCAGGCGCGGCCGATCTTTTCGACGCCCCAGCCGGTCACGGCGGGCTTGCCGGAAAAGCCGAAGCCGGGCAGCGAGGGCAAGACCAGATCGAAGGCCTGGGCCTGATCGGCCGGGTTCACCAGCCCCTCGATCACGCCCATGAATTCGATTACCGAGCCGGGCCAGCCATGGGTCATGATCAGCGGCATCGCCCCCGGATGCTGCGAGCGGATGTGGAGGAAGTGGATGTCCACCCCGTCGATCACGGTCTTGAACTGGCCCAGCGCATTCAAACGCCCTTCGCAGCGCCGCCAGTCATAGCCATTGCGCCAGTAAGCGGCGAGCTCTTGCAGGGCGGCGAGCGGCGTGCCTTGCGACCAGTCGTCCACCGGCTCCTTTTCGGGCCAACGGGTGCGGTCCAGCCGCTCGTTCAGATCGTCGATCTGGCTCTGCGGGATGGCCAGAGTGAACGGCTCGATCGCGGACATGTCAGGCTCCTGTTGCGGCTTTCGATGCGGCTTCCACCTTGCCGCGCTCCATCATGGTCATGGTGCTGGTCGCCTTGGCCAGCAGGGTGCCAGCGGCGTCCTTCAGCGTGCCTTCGTAAAACGCGGTGCGGCGGCCGTGCTTAATCGCCCAGCCTTCTGCAAAGACCGTGCCGGGGCGTGCAGGGGCGAAGAAGCTGACTTTCAGTTCCAGCGTCATCGGCACCACATCGTCCCCGCCCATGGCAATCGCGGCATGGGCCATGGCCGCATCGATCCAGCCGGTGACGAAGCCGCCCTGCACCACCCCGCCGGAATGGCACTGGCTGGCCTTCGCCTCATACTCCAGCACGGCGCGGCCTTCGGGGTTCATCTCGACGACGCGGACCAGGCCCATCGTCTCGTACAGGCTGTCCACGCTCATCAGATCAGCGCCGAATAGATCAGGGTCTTGAGCTCGCGCCGGATCGGATAGGTGCTGCTGGGCGAAAGCTGGGTCATGAACACCATGTGCACCTTCTCCACCGGATCGACGAAGAACGCGGTCGAGAACATGCCCCCCCAGTAATATTCGCCCACCGAGCCCTGGATCAGGTTGGCGGCAGGATCAATGTTGACCGCAAAGCCCAGCCCGAACCCGACCCCGGCATTGGTCGCCTCGCTGAACAGCGAGCGCGACCAGCTGGCCAGATCGCCGTTGCCGGGCAGGTGGTTCATGGTCATCAGCTCCAGCGTCTTGCGCGCGATGATCCGCTCCCCTTCCAGCTCGCCGCCATTCAGCAGCATCTGGCAGAAGCGGTGATAATCAAGCGCGGTGGAAACCAGGCCGCCCCCGCCCGAAAGCTGGCGCGGCATCCGGCTCCACGCGCTTTGCGCCCCGCGATCATACATCACCCGGCCCTTGCCGGGGACAAAGGTATAGCAATCGGTCAGCCGGTCGATCTTGTCTTCGGGCACGGCAAAGAACGTGTCGTTCATCTTCAGCGGCTGGAAGATCCGGCTGGCGAAGAACTGGTCAAGGCTCTGGCCCGACAGGCGCTGGATGCAGGCCCCCAGCACGTCGGTGGAAACCGAATAGTTCCACGCTGTCCCCGGCGAGAATTCCAGCGGGATCTTGCCCAGCGCGGCGACGAATTCATCAAGATCAAGATTGCCGTGCCAGTTCTCCAGCTTGCCCTCGCGGTAGGCGGCATCCATGTTTGACCGGTTCTGGAAGCTGTAGGTCAGGCCAGAGGTGTGGCGCAGCAGATCGACCATCAGCATCGCTCGCTCGCAAGGCTTGGTCAGGAACGGCACGCCCGCCCCGCCGCCGTTGTAGACGCCCAGGTTCCTGAATTCCGGCAGCACGTGGTGGACCGGCGTATCGAGCGCGACCTTGCCTTCCTCGACCAGCATCATGAAGGCCACCGAAGTGATCGGCTTGGTCATGCTGGCAATCCGGAACAGGGATCCTTCATCGATCGCCTTGCCGCCCTCGCGCGCCGGCCCTTGCGAGGAGAAATGCGCGATCTCCCCATCCCGCGCGATCAGCACCTGGGCATGGGGCAGCAGGCCGGTATCGAGGTAGCGTTCCTTGATGAAGGCATCGAGCCGGGCAAGGCGGGTGGGATCAAACTTTCCCGATGCGGACGAGATATGGGCCATGGGGCTGCGTTCCAATCAGTTGCAGTTTCGCACCGGTTATTGCGGGTGGCGGAGCCAAGGGCAAGGGCGAACCGGCGGCAAGGCTGGCCAGAACCAAGCGGATTGGACTAGGGGCGCAGCATGACTATCGACAACCTGCCGATCAAGGTGGCCGCGCTCTATCGCTTCACCCCGCTGGAGGGACTGCCTGAGCTGCGCGCGCAGTTGCTGGAGCTGTGCCGGGCAGAAGGCATTCGCGGCACGCTGCTGCTGGCGCGCGAGGGGATCAACGGCACCATCGCCGGACCGGATCCGGCGCTGGACCGGGTGGTGGAAGAGATCCGCGCCCTGCCCGGCTGCGCGGAGATCGAGGTCAAATGGTCCCGCGCCCCGGCCCTGCCGTTCCGGCGGATGAAAGTGCGCCTGAAGCGCGAGATCGTGACCATGGGCCAACCCGCCATCGATCCGCTGCAGGGCACCGGGCATTACCTTGACCCGGCCGCATGGAACGCGCTGATCACCGATCCCGACACCTTGGTGATCGACACTCGCAATGCTTACGAGATCGAGGCCGGAACCTTCGCCGGGGCGATTGATCCCGGCACGCGCTCTTTCCGCGAGTTTCCAGGCTGGTTCCGGGCCAACCGCGCCGCGCTGCTGGGCAATGGCAAACGCAAGGTGGCGATGTTCTGCACCGGCGGCATCCGCTGCGAAAAAAGCACCGCCTTCCTCAAGGCCGAAGGGGTGGAGGAGGTCTATCACCTCAAGGGCGGAATCCTGAAATACCTGGAGGACATGCCGAAGGAGCACAGCCTGTGGCAGGGCGAATGCTTCGTTTTCGATGAACGGGTCACCGTCGGCCATGGGCTGGCGCCGGGCACCTTCACCATGTGCCGGGGCTGCGGCCGGCCGGTGCGGCAGGATCAAGTTTGCCCGGATTGCGATCCGGGCCGCCAACCCCCTTTACAGCGCGGATTCCTGCCGCCATAGGCTGCGATCATGTTCTCGCCGCTTGGCCTTACCCTGCGACTTATCCGCCCTTGGGCGTAAGCTGGCGTGCGCTTTTGCGGCACGCAGCGCCGCTCAAGGGGACCTCAACCGGCAAACATCGCAGCGCCAATCACATCGCAGTGCCAATCACGTCGCAGTGCCAATCAGAGATTAGACCATGACCATGCTCAAGAACCCGGGCGTCAAGTACCGTCCCTTCCCCCCGATCAACCTGCCTGATCGTCAGTGGCCCAGCCGCCAGATCACCAAGGCTCCACGCTGGCTTTCCACCGACCTGCGCGACGGCAACCAGGCGCTGATCGAGCCGATGGGCGCGGAAAAGAAGATGCGGTTCTTCGACCTGCTGCTGAAAGTCGGTTGCAAGGAAATCGAGGTTGGCTTTCCGGCGTCCGGCGCAACCGATTTCGATTTCATCAGCGGGCTGGTGCGCAGCGAAAAGATTCCCGAGGATGTGGCCATTCAGGTCCTTACCCAGTCGCGCCGCGACTTGATCGAGACCAGCTTTGCCAGCCTCGAAGGCGCGAAGACGGCGATCGTCCACCTGTATAACGCCGTATCGCCGGTGTGGCGCAAGGTCGTGTTCGGCATGACCAAGGACGAGATCAAGCAGATCGCGATCGAAGGCGCCAAGGTGTTGCGCGATCAGGCGGCCAAGTATCACGGCACCGACTGGGTGTTTGAATACAGCCCGGAAACCTTTTCGACCGCCGAAGTCGAATACTCGGTCGAGGTCTGCGCCGCGGTGATGGACGTGCTGCGGCCGACTCCGGAAAAGCCGATCATCTTCAATCTGCCCGCCACGGTCGAATGCGCCACGCCCAACGTCTACGCCGATCAGGTCGAGCTGTTCGGCCGGCTGATCCCCAATCGTGACAGCGTGGTGATCTCGCTCCACACCCACAACGACCGCGGCACCGGCATCGCCGCGGCCGAACTCGGCCTGATGGCCGGCGGCGACCGGGTGGAAGGCTGCCTGTTCGGCAATGGCGAGCGCACCGGCAACTGCGACCTGGTGACCGTTGCTCTCAACATGTACACGCAAGGCGTTGATCCGCAGCTGGATTTCTCGAATATCGACGAGATCGCCAGGACGGTGGAATACTGCAACCAGCTGCCGATCCACCCGCGTCACCCCTATGTCGGCGAACTGGTCTACACCTCGTTTTCGGGGAGCCACCAGGACGCGATCAAGAAGGGCTTTGCCGCGCGCGAAAAGCAGAACGACGAGCTTTGGGAAATGCCCTATCTGCCGATCGATCCGGCTGACCTCGGCCGCGATTACGAGGCGGTGATCCGGGTCAACTCCCAGTCCGGCAAGGGCGGTTTCGCCTGGGTGCTGGAACAGGACAAGGGTCTGAAACTGCCCAAGAAGATGCAGGCGCACTTCTCCAAGCATGTGCAGCAACTGGCCGATGAAGTGGGCCGCGAACTGTTTGCCGAGGATATCTGGACCGTGTTCCAGAAGACCTATCACCTCAACACCCCGCAGCATTTCCAGCTGGTCGACTATGAGGAAACCCGCGCCGCCGATGGCACCCGCCTGTTCGCCGGCAAGATCGCAGTGGACGATCAGGAACAGTCCGTCTCTGGGCGCGGCAACGGCCTGATCAGCTCGGTCGTGGCGACACTTGCGCAGAGCTTCGGTGTGAAGCTGGAAGTGAAGGACTATGCCGAACACGCGATGACCGCCGGGTCGGACGCGCGCGCCGCGGCCTATGTCGAATGCACCGGGCCAGACGGCAGGACCGTGTGGGGCGTGGGTATCGACGAGGACGTGGCCACGGCCTCGGTCCGCGCGGTGCTGAGCGCGGCCAACGCGGTGGCTGCCGGGGCCTGATCGGGCGTCAACACCATCTTGAGCGCCCCGGCTTCGCGCGCCTCGAACAGGCGGTCAGCCTCCGCCCCCTCGCTCAGCGGCAGGCGGTGAGCTTTATCACCGCGTCCCGGTCAGACTGCGGGGCGGGATCGACCATCAATTGATAGCGCACATCGCGCGCGCCGTACTACCGCAGGGCCTCCGATGATCCTACCGCTCGTTCATCGCGACATATTCCGCGATCTTCTGCTTGCCGAGCTGGCTCATGTGCACCTCATCCGGGCCATCGGCGATGCGGACAAAGCGGTTTAACGTGAAGAACCGGGCAATTGGCGTGTCATCCGAAACACCCATCCCGCCATGCACCTGGATTGCCCGGTCGCAGACGGTCTGCGCCATCTGCGGGGCCACCACCTTGATCGCAGCGATCAGGTCCTTGGCAACCTTGTTGCCATAACGGTCCATCGCGTCGGCCGCTTTCAGGGTCAGCAAGCGCGCCATTTCGATCTCGCAGAAGCTGCGCGCGACATCCTGGCGGATGCTCGACTGGTCGGCCAGCTTCTTGCCGAAGGCCACGCGTTCGTCGGCGCGGCGGGCCATGATTTCCAGCGCGCGCTGGGCCTGCCCGATCGAACGCATGCAGTGATGGATCCGGCCCGGCCCAAGCCGCCCCTGCGCGATCTCGAACCCGCGCCCTTCGCCCAGGATCAGGTTTTCTTTTGGCACGCGGACATTATCGAAGTGCAGTTCACACTCTCCGCCCGGCGAGTTGTGGCTGCCGAACACGGTCAGGTGGCGCACGATGGTGATCCCCGGCGTATCCGGTTCAACCAGAATCTGCGAATGCTGCGCGTGGCGCGGGGCGTTGAAATCAGTCTTGCCCATCACGATCCAGATTGCGCAGCGCGG
>JBKBSV010000004.1:0-14790 GCA_046291115.1 Novosphingobium sp.
GTCCTTGCCTTCACCGGCGTGCTGATCCTTGTCCTGGTCGGCATGGGCGCCGAATCGGTGTTCGATTACGTCCTGCTGGGCCTTGCCGGAATCGCGCTCGTCTGGGCCGCTTTCCGCCTTGCCCGCTTCGTCCGCGAACACGGTGCAGAGATCGGCGAAGCCCGCTTCGACACCCGCAACAAAGACTGACCAACCACCCTGCAATTGAAATGTCACGCCAGCGCGGTTAAACGCCCGCGATGGAAAAAACAGAAAAGCACATCGCGGAATTGGTCCGCCTTTACGAAACCGCCGTCTCCACCCTGCAAGGCGACATCGCCAGGTTCGCAGCCGACGGCACCCTTCCCCCCGCCTCCCGCCGAGAAACGCGCGCCTGGTGCTATCCGGAATTGCGCATCCATTACCGCGGCGTCGAAACCCGGCCCGACTATCGTCGCAGCTTCGGCCGCCTTTCGGACGAGGGAACCTACGCCACCACGATCACCCGTCCAACCCTGTTTGCCGACTATCTGTCCGAACAGCTGAACCTGCTGGCCGATGACTACGAGATCGAAGTTTCAGTCGGGCCATCGAAGCAGGAAATCCCCTTTCCGTATGTGATCGATGCCAGCTCAGGCCTCGGCGGGATCAGCCCGCAGGATCTGGCGCGGCATTTCCCGACCACCGAACTGGCGCTGATCGGGGATGAACTGGCAGACGGCATCAAGGTTGACAGCCCGGACGATACCATCCCCCTCGCCCTGTTCGATGGCCTTCGCACCGACTTCAGTCTTGCGCGTCTGGCCCATTATACGGGCACCCGCATCGAGGACTTTCAGCGCTTCATCCTGTTTACGAACTATCACCGCTATGTTGATGAATTCGTTGACTGGGCCGGCGAAAAACTGGGTCAGGAAGGGTATATCGCGCTCAGCGGCGCGGGCGGCCTCGCGCTGGATACGCCAACCCTTAACGCGCGCGAAAAGCTGTCCGACACGGCCTGGCGGCGCCACCAGATGCCGGCCTATCACCTGGTCCGAAAAGACAAGATGGGGATCACCCTGGTCAACATTGGCGTCGGCCCGTCCAACGCCAAGACGATTTGCGATCACCTGGCGGTGCTGCGCCCGGAAGCCTGGCTGATGATTGGCCACTGCGGCGGCCTGCGTGATACGCAGCGGATCGGCGATTATGTGCTTGCCCACGCCTATCTGCGCGACGATCACGTGCTGGATGGCGTGCTGCCGCCGGAAGTGCCGATTCCGGCCATTGCCGAAGTGCAGATCGCCCTTGCCCAGGCGGCCGAACGGGTCAGCGGCGATAGCGGCGCAAACCTGAAGAAACGGATGCGCACGGGCACCGTCGCCACCACCGATGACCGCAATTGGGAGCTGCAATATACCCGCTCTGCCCATCGCCTGTCGCTGAGCAGAGCGATCGGGATTGACATGGAAAGCGCGACCATTGCGGCCCAAGGCTACCGTTTCCGCGTGCCTTACGGGACCCTGCTGTGCGTCTCCGACAAGCCGCTGCATGGTGAAATCAAGCTGCCCGGCCAGGCCAACCGGTTCTATGAGGAAGCGATTGCTGCCCACCTCAAGATTGGCACGACCGCTTGCGATCTGCTGCGGGCCGAGGGCGAGCGGCTCCACTCCCGCAAGCTGCGCGCCTTCAACGAACCGCCGTTCCGGTGATCCGCCCGGCCCGGCCGGACGATCTGGCAAAGTTGCCCGCAGTCGAAGCCTCGGCAGCAATCACCTTTCTGGCCGCACCGGGATTGGCCTGGCTGGCGCAGAGCGAAGCGATTTCGGCTGAGCGCCATATGGAACTGCTGCAAAATGGCATCACCCTGGTTGCCGAACTCCGAGGCGCGATCGTCGGCTTCATTTGCAGCGAGCCGCTTGGTGATGGCCTGCATATCCGCGAACTGTCAGTCCGCCATGCCAGCCAAGGCAAGGGGATCGGACTCAGCCTGCTGGAAGAACTGGCAAGCCGCGCAGCCTCGGCCGGCTGGCCCCGGCTGACCCTGACCACTTTCCGCGATCTGGCCTGGAACGCGCCGTTCTATGCCCGGCTCGGCTTTGCAGAGCCAAAAGATGACGCGCTGCACCCGGAACTGCGGCACCAGTTACGCAAGGAAGCGGAAAATGGACTGCCGCCAGAGCGGCGCTGCGCGATGGTCCTGGCGCTCTAACCGATCAGAAAATCACGGATCGCCTGACCGAAGTCCGGCTTGGTCACACAGCTCATGTGCGTGCCGGGAATGACGGCCTGAACGCCGTTCGGCACTATCGCGGTCAAGGCCGCAGGATCGCCGTTGTCGCGGTCCTGATCACCATTGACGATCAGGGTCGGCATGGTCAGGCCCGCCAGGGCTTGCGGGGGCGTATCGGTGAAGGTCTGAAGCAGCATCCGCACCGCCACCCGGTCAACCTGCATCGTTTTCATGAAGGACACCGCCGGAAAGGCCGGATCACCTGGCTTGATGCTGTCGAACCGGTCGATCGCGTCGGTGAAGAAAGCGCCGCGCCCGGTCCACCCGGCCAGCCCTTCCAGCCCCATTCCGCCCAGCACCAGCCTGGCCGGGCGCAGTCCGCTGATCACCCCGCGCACCGATGTCCGCGCGCCAAGCGAGAAGCCACAAAGATCATAATCAGTCAGCGCGAGGTGCGCGATCAGGGCAGCAAGGTCCTTCGCCAGCACATCGTCGGGGTAGGCCGCCGGATCGTGCGGCGCCTCGCTCTGCCCATGAGCGCGCAGATCCGGCATCAGGCATTCGAACCCGGCCTCTGCCAGCATGGCCGCCGTGCCCCACTTCACCCAGTTCATTTCCGCGGTCGAGAACAGACCATGCAACAGGATCAGCGGTCGTCCCCGCCCCATTCGGTGCAAAGCCAGCCGGGTACCGCCAAGTCCCGCAAAGAAATGGGTCGTGAATTGACCAGACAAGGGTCTATCCCTTTTTCAGATGCCGGCGCCCGAGCAATTCGGCGATCTGCACCGCGTTGAGCGCCGCCCCCTTGCGCAGATTGTCGGACACGCACCAGAGCGACAGGCCGTTTTCGACGGTTGGATCCTCGCGCACGCGGCTGACGAACGTGGCACCATCGCCGACGCATTCGATCGGGGTGACGTATCCGCCGTCCTCGCGCTTGTCCACCAGCATCACGCCGGGCGCCTCGCGCAGCAGGCGCTGCGCCGTGTCGGCTGAAATCTCGTTCTCGAACTCCAGATTGATCGCCTCGCTGTGGCCGACAAACACCGGCACGCGCACACAGGTTGCCGTTACCTTGATCGCGGGATCGAGGATCTTCTTGGTTTCGACCACCATCTTCCATTCTTCCTTGGTCGATCCATCGTCCAGGAAGCTGTCGATATGCGGGATGACGTTGAACGCGATCTGGCGGGTGAATTTGCGTGGCTCCACCGGATCGCCAACGAATATGGCACGGCTTTGTTCGAACAGTTCGTCCATCCCTGCCTTGCCCGCGCCAGAGGTCGATTGATAGGTCGCAACTACCACGCGCTTGATCTTTGCCGCATCGTGCAGCGGCTTCAGCGCCACCACCATCTGCGCGGTCGAGCAATTGGGGTTGGCGATGATATTCTTGGCCTTGTAGCCATCGATCGCTTCGGGATTCACCTCGGGCACGATCAGCGGCACATCCGGATCCATCCGGTAAAAACTGCTGTTGTCGATCACCACGCAGCCCTGCCCTGCCGCCTTGGGGGCATAGGTCTTGGCCACGTCAGACCCGGCGGAAAAGAGGGCGATATCCCAGCCGCTGAAGTCAAAATGCTCGATGTTCCTGACCTTGAGCATCCGCCCGGTCTCACCGAATTCGATCTCGTCCCCGGTCGACCGGGACGAGGCGACGGCGGCCAGTTCATCGATCGGAAACTCCCGCTCGGCCAGGACGTTGAGCATTTCGCGTCCGACATTTCCGGTCGCGCCGACCACCACCACCCGATAAGCCATTGCCATTCTCCATAAGATCCGTGCCTGCCCCCTATCCGCTCATTGCGGCGGCGTCACCCCGTGCTTGGCCAGGAACGCGAAGATGGTGTGCCACATATGCGGCCCCACCTTTGGGCCGCCCACCCGGTGGGTGTATCCAGGATAGAGCATCATTTCGAACGGCAGGGCCTGGGCCTGCATCCGCGAGATCAGCATCGAACTGTTCTCGAACACCACATTGTCATCCGCCATGCCGTGAATCAGCAGCATCGGATCCTTGATCTTGCCGGCATCGTCCAGCGCGTTGGCCTTGGCATAGACGGCGGGTGCCTGGTTGGGATCCCCCATGAAACGCTCGGTATAATGGGTGTCATACAGTTCCCACTTGGTCACCGGCGCACCGGATATACCGGCCGCATAAAGCCCCGGATCGGCCTGCAGCATCTTGATCGTCATATAGCCGCCATAGGACCAGCCGTAGGTCGCGATCTTGGCCGGATCGACCTGCGGCAGGCTCTTGAGATAAAGCGCGCCCGCTTTCTGGTCTTCCACCTCGACCCCGCCCAATGCCCGGAAAAGGTGGGATTCAAAGGCCACTCCGCGGTTGTCGCTGCCGCGGTTATCGATCTTGAAGTGAATATAGCCCCTGGCAACAATCGCCTGTTCCAGGCCGCCGCCCCAGCTGCGCGTGACCTGCTGCGAGCCTGGCCCGCCATAGTGTTCGAAAAATACCGGATAACGCTTGCCCGGCTCCATCGCCGGGGTGATCATCCGCCAGTGCAGCACCGTACCGTCCGCTGCCTTGATCGTGCCGAAGATCGGGGCCCGGTGGGCGGGCAGGAACGCGAAGTAAGGATGGGTGGCATCGAGCCTGTTCTCTTCCACCCAGGCCAGCCGCTGGCCCTGACCATCGGCGATATAGACCTGCGGGGGCTGCGTGGGGGATGAACGGGTGATCAGCAGCGTCTGACCGGATTTGTCCATCCCGGCGGCATGGACGTAACCTGGCTCACCCAGGCGCTCTACCTTGGCCGGATTGGCCAGATTGAGAGCATAGACATTGATCGCCAGCACATCATCCCTTGTGCCAGTGAAATAGACCCGGCCGGACTTTTCATCGACCCCGACCAGGCCCGTCACCACCCATTGGCCCTTGGTCAGCTGCCGCCACTTGCCCTGCTTGTAGTGGTAAAGGTGGCCGAACCCGTCACGCTCTGACCACCAGACCAGGCTCCCGTCCTTGAGGAAGCGGTAGTTATAGGTCAGATTGATCCAGCTCCGCTCTGCCGCGCGCTCAGTGAACAGCACCTTTGCCTTGCCAGTCGCCGGATCGACGGCAAGCAGATCAAGCACGGTCTGCTCGCGGTTCTGCCTCTGGACATACAGCACCTTGCCATCCGGCGCCCAATCGACCCGGGCAAGGTAGATGTCGCGGTCCGGTCCCAGATCCACTTCGACACGCTCAGAACCGTCCGGTTTCATGACGAACAGCGAAACCAGCGCGTTGGGCGATCCTGCCACCGGATAGCGCTGGATATAGGTCCTGGTGCCTTCCGCCCCGATCGCGGTGCGGGTAACCAGGCCCACCGGCGCGTCATCAAAGCGCTGCACGGCAATGCGGCTGTCGTCAGGCGCCCACCAATAGCCGGTCAGGCGGGCCATTTCCTCCTGCGCGACGAATTCCGCCTCGCCCCAGTGGACGGTGTCAGCCGCTTCTTCCGGGGTGATGACAGCCGGTTCCGCTCCAACCTTGCCAGTCCACAACCGCCGGTCCCGCACGAACGAGACATAGCCGCCCCTGGGGCTGAGCGCGGGGTTGAGTTCATCCCCGGCACTATCGGTCAGCCGGGTCACCTTCCCGTCCAGCCGGGCCAGATAGAGATCGCCGTCCAGCGGGACGAGGATCGACTGGCTGTCCGCCGACCAGTCATAAGTCACGATGCCCTTCAGATCGCCGATCCGCAGCCGCTCGCGCTGCATTTTTTCCACCTCGGACAATTCCTTGCCGCTGCCCAGCTGCAGACTGTCGACCAGCATTGTCCATTGGCCGGTCGTGCGGTCATAGCCCCACAGATCATAGCGTTCCCGATCCTCAGGGCGATTACGCAGCAGGGTTAGCCAGCGCCCGTCGGGAGAGAGCTTTACCCCACGCGGCACAGCACCGTTCAAACCGGGGCTGGCAAAGACGCGCTCAAAATCGAGTGCGCGCGCCTCGGCCTGGGGTGCAGGCGCGCTCACCGGTTGCTCCCCGGCTTGGGCCGGCGCGGCGGAGAGGATCGTTGCGGCAAGCAGGCAAGCAAAAAGACGCATGGCAAGGCGGGTGTCCCATAAAGCGAAAAGGCGCCCCGACCGAAGCCGGGGCGCCTTCCTAAGCCGGTTTTGCAGCTTTGCGCTAGAGCCTTAGCCCTCGGCGCGCACGTCGCGGCGCTCAGCGATGCGAGCGCGCTTGCCAGTGCGGCCGCGCAGGTAATAGAGCTTCGCCCGGCGCACCACGCCCTTGCGGACGACGGTGATGCTGTCGATGTTGGGCGAATAGAGCGGGAATACGCGTTCCACACCTTCGCCGAAGCTCATCTTGCGGACGGTGAAGTTGGAGCCGATGCCCTTGTTGGCGCGGGCGATGCACACGCCTTCATAGTTCTGCACGCGGGAACGGTCCCCTTCGATGACCTTCACGCCGACGCGGACAGTATCACCCGGACGGAATTCCGGGATATCCTTGGCGGCCTTGGCGATTTCCTCGGCCTCGATCTGCTGGATCAGGTTCATGACCCTCAGTCCTTCCTTTCATGCCGCGCATCAGAGGCAGACAGGACCCGAGCGCCCTCATGACGCTCCCAAAGATCCGGCCTGCGTGACCGTGTATCGACCTCGGACTGGAGTTTCCTCCACGCCGCGATCTTCGCATGATCCCCCGATCGCAGCACTTCAGGGATCGTGCGCCCTTCCCACTCAGCAGGTCGGGTATAGTGGGGATATTCGAGCAAACCGTTTTCGAACGATTCCTCTGACCCACTGGAAGGCGCGCCCATTACGCCGGGAAGCAGCCGAATGCAAGCATCAAGCAGCATCAGCGCCGCCGGCTCTCCACCGGACAGGACGATATCGCCGACCGACACTTCCTCGACTGAGCGGCCTTCGAAGATCCGCTCGTCGAAGCCTTCGAACCGGCCGCACAGCACCGTCACTCCGGCACCAGCCGCCAGTTCGCGCACGCGGGCCTGGGTCAGCGGCTTGCCGCGCGGGGTCATGGCGATGACCGGGGCCGCAGGATTGAGGCTGCGGGCATGGTCGATCGCGGCCGCCAGCACATCGACGCGCAGAACCATTCCCGCGCCGCCTCCGGCCGGTGTGTCATCGACTGTCTTGTGCTTGTCGATCGCGAAATCGCGGATCTGGATGGTATCAAGCGTCCATTTGCCCTCATCCCGCGCGCGGCCGGCCAGACTGAAACCGAGGGGCCCCGGGAACATTTCAGGATAAAGTGTCAGAACGGTGGCGTGGAAAGGCATGGCCGGGTCGCTTTTCCAGAAATATGTCGGCGGAGCAATTGCGGTCTTGCCTGCCGGGCAAACAGCCGCAAGACTTGGACGATGCGATCAATCCCGCTCATCCTGCTCGCTTTATCCGCGCTTGGCGCGCCCGCTCTGGCCGAAGAAATCGGCGAATGCCGCTTTGATCGAGAGACGCTGACCTTCGCCGGGACTCCGCCGGAGCAGGCGACATGTCTGCTGCGCAAGATCGAACTGAAGGGTGTGCGCAAACCACAGCCGCTGCCGCCGGTGATCTTGCGGTTGATGCGCGATGACGGCGCACCCAGCGCCGCGATGAAGGCCCGGGCGATCGAAGCTTTTCCAGAGCCCTATCGCACTTATGCCCGCACCTATGCCGATGCTCCGATATCGCAGACACAGGAAGGGTTGCCTGCGCTGTACTTCGTGATCCACGATACCAGCACGCCGTTCTACCAGCATGACCCTTTCCCGCGGCGGCTGAACCAGGACTGGAAAGTCAACGATTTCACGCCCTACATGGACGGAACCTTTGCGCGCGAGCCAGTCGCCCACATTTTCCTCAACCGCGTCGGGCAGATCTGGGCCGGGCACGATTTTCAGGAGCCGTGGCGCGCAACCAAGCTGGAAAGCCGGGTAGTCGGCCCACGCGCCCGCGGACGTTTCGTCCATATCGAGACGGTCCAGCCGCGCCGTTTCCTGCCCGGTGCCACCAGCCGCGGCGAAACCCACGGACCCAAGCCAGGCTTCACCCGCGAACAATACCGGATGCTGGCGGCGCTTTATGTTTATGCCAGTGCCCGGGCCGGGCGCTGGCTGATCCCGGCGCAGCACAACACCGTCGATTCGACCATTCCGCAGGCCCATGACGATCCGCAGAATTTTGACCTGCAGGCGTTCGGGAAAGAGCTGGAAAAACTGGTCGGAAAACCCAAGCGCTAGGCATCGGCGGCATAGGCGGCGGTCACCACCAGCCGCTCGTCGTTCCATTCGGGCACGGCTTCGATCCGCATCGGCACCATGAAGCGCTTGGCGCGCTGGCCGTCGGCCGAAGGCCTTTCGATTTCAAGCACATCGCCGGCACCGAAGTTCTCAACGGCGATGACTTGGCCAAGCTGGTCGCCATTGGTGGACACGGCGGGCAGGCCGATCAGATCGGCGTGATAGTATTCACCCTCTGCCAGCGGAGGGAGAGCCGAGCGGGGTACCGTGAGCAGCGTTCCGCGCAGCTTTTCCGCTGCTGTCCGGTCCGCAATCTCGGCAAAGCGGGCGATGGCACCGCCCTTGCCGTCGTCGCGCAGCCTGGCAAGGGTCAGCGTCGAATCGTTGAAGGCGCGGAATCGCCTGAGCGATTCCACGCCTTCACCAAACAGCTTCAAGCGTACCTCACCGGTGACACCATGCGCACCTCTAACGGCGGCAAGGGTGACTGGACGGTGACTTCGCAAGGCTCAGCCTTCGGCCTGCTCTTCACCGGCTTCGGCAGGCGAAGCGTCAGCCACCGCTTCTTCAGCAGTCGGAGCGGCAGCGGCCTCTGCGGCTTCGCGGGCCTTCTCGGCCTTTTCTTCGGCGCGCTCCTTGGCCTTCTTGCCAGGCTCGCCCTTCTTGGGGTTCACGCTGGCTACGCGTTCCTTGATCCCGGCCTTATCGAGCATGCGAGCCACGCGGTCGGTCGGCTGCGCGCCGACGCCCAGCCAGTAGCGGACGCGGTCTTCGACCAGGCGGACGCGGTTTTCGTCGTCCTTGGCCAGCAGCGGGTTGTAGGTGCCGACCTGCTCCAGGTACTTGCCGTCACGCGGAGCGCGGCTGTTGGCAACGACGATCTTGTAATAGGGACGCTTCTTTGAACCGCCACGCGAAAGACGAAGGGAAACAGACATTTGAACTACCTTTCTGACTAATCCTGTTAACTGAAAATCACTTCTTCTTCATCAGATCATCAAGCGCCGGGGGGATCGCTCCACCGCCCAGCCCCGGCAGGCCGCCACCGGCTCCACCGCCCAGCCCGGGCATTGCGGCACCAAGCCCCCCCTTGCCGAACAGCTTGGCGAGACCGCCGAGCCCGCCCATCTTCTTGATCTGCTTCATCGCGCGCTCCATTTCCTGGTGCATCTTGAGCAGCTTGTTGACGTCCTGAACCTGAACCCCCGCGCCGTTGGCAATGCGGATCTTGCGCTTGGCATTGAGCAGTTCCGGCCGGGCCCGCTCCTTCGGGGTCATCGAGCCGATGATTGCATCCATGCGCAGCAACACCCGGTCGTCCATGCCGCTGGCCTGCATCGCGGCCTTGGCCTTCTTCATGCCAGGCAACATGCCGGCCAGCGCGCCAAGGCCGCCCATCTTCTGCATCTGGCGAAGCTGGCTGCGCAGGTCGTTCAGGTCGAACTGCCCCTTGGCCATGCGCTCGGCCATGCGCTCGGCTTCTTCCTGCTCGATCGCCTGGGCGGCCTTCTCGACGATCGAGACGACATCGCCCATGCCCAGGATCCGGCTGGCGACGCGGCTCGGCTGGAACACTTCCAGCGCACCGAGCTTTTCGCCAACCCCGGCAAACTTGATCGGCTTCCCGGTGACATGCCGCATCGACAGCGCCGCGCCGCCGCGGGCATCGCCGTCCATCCGGGTGAGGACCACACCGGTCAGCTCGATCTGCTCAGTGAACGACTTGGCAACGTTGACCGCATCCTGGCCGGCCAGCGAATCGACCACCAGCAGCACTTCCCTGGGTGCGGAAATGCCGGCCACGGCCCGCATCTCGTCCATCAGCGCCGCATCGACATGGAGCCGGCCGGCAGTGTCCAGCAGCAGGACGTCGATCGCCTGGAGCCTGGCTGCCTGCAAGGCGCGCGTGGCAATCTCGGTCGGCTGCTGGCCGGCAATGATCGGCAGGGTCGCCACGCCGACCTGTTCGCCCAGCACCTTGAGCTGCTCCTGCGCGGCCGGACGGTTGACGTCGAGCGACGCCATCAGCGCCTTCTTGCCGAACTTTTCCTTGAGCAGCTTACCCAGCTTGGCGGTGGTCGTGGTCTTGCCCGAACCCTGCAGGCCGACCATCATGATCACCACCGGCGGGGCCGCGTTGAGGTCCAGCCCGGGGACTTCCTCTCCGCCCAGCATCTCGACGATCGCATCGTTGACGATCTTGACGACCTGCTGGCCCGGGGTGACCGATTTCAGCACCGATTGGCCAACCGCCTTTTCGGTCACTTCATCGATGAAACGGCGCACCACCGGCAGGGCAACGTCGGCTTCCAGCAGCGCGATTCGCACTTCGCGCATGGCATCGCGAACATCCTGCTCGCTCAGCGCGCCACGGCCGCGCAGCCTGTCAAAGACAGTGCCGAGGCGGTCAGAAAGGGCGTCGAACATAGGCAATTCGCTCCACTACGCGAAAAAAGCCGGTGGGCGAAACCTCGCCGACCAGCTTGCCGCTAAAGCAATCAAATCTCTGGTGAATGGTGGAGCCTAGCGGGATCGAACCGCTGACCTCTACAATGCCATTGTAGCGCTCTCCCAGCTGAGCTAAGGCCCCGTTCCATTCATCTCGACGAACCCTGGGAGGCCCGCCGCCCCTCGCTTCAATTGCGAGAGGCCGCCCCTCTAGTGGCGACCTTCGCGCTTGGCAAGGGGTTAATTGTCGTCGGCGTTGCCATCGTCGTCGATGCCGACACCAAGGTCGTCATCGCCGCCCAGATCGACGTCGTTATCCGGCGAATCGCCGTCTTCATCGATGTCCAGATCGGTATCGGCCAGATCGACATCGGCCACTTCGTCGGCCTTCTCCTTCTGGATTTCTTCATAAGGAATCGGCTGCTTTGATTTCAGAACCGGCTCTGGATACCAGGCATAGCCGCATTCGATGCAGGTCACCGGGTCATCCTTGCCCAGATCGTAAAAGCGGGTGCCGCACTTCGGGCAGCCGTGCTTGGCGCCCCATTCAGCCTTGGCCATAAAAATCCTCACTTGCGCATGGCCGCCGGGCCAGGCGAAAACAGCTTGATACGTATTGGGAGGCAGTCGCGCCAGTCCCAGCGCGGGCGCGCCTTGCCATAGCCGGGCGGCGCTGTCAAAAGCCGCGCGCAGTTCTTGGCAAATCGATTGAAAGAACCTTCGTTGTCCGCCCCCGCCAATTCCGCCCCGCGCCCGCGCCGCTTCATGCCTTCCAGCCCTCTGAAAGGCACGATTCGTGTTCCCGGCGACAAGTCGATCAGCCACCGATCGATCATGCTGGGGGCCCTGGCGGTGGGTGAAACCCGCATCACCGGCCTGCTGGAAGGCGAAGACGTGCTTGCCACCGCCGCGGCCATGCGGGCGATGGGCGCGTCGGTAGAGCGCCTCGGCGAAGGCGAATGGGCTGTCTGCGGTGTCGGTGTCGGCGCCTTGCTCCAGCCTGAAACCCCGCTCGACATGGGCAATTCGGGCACGTCCACCCGCCTGTTGATGGGGCTGGTCGCCAGCCATGCGATCGAGACGCGCTTTTTCGGCGATGCCAGCCTGGCCGGGCGGCCGATGGGCCGGGTGATCGAACCGCTCAGCCAGATGGGCGCGGCGTTCGAGGCTTCGCCAGGCGGCCGCCTGCCGCTGACCGTACGCGGAGCCAATCCCGCCGTGCCAATTACCTATCGCCTGCCGGTGGCCAGTGCTCAGGTCAAGAGCGCCATTCTGCTGGCCGGGCTGAACACGCCGGGGATCACCACCGTGATTGAACCCGTGCCGACCCGCGATCATTCGGAACGGATGCTGCGGGGGTTTGGTGCGGAACTGGCGGTGGAAACCGATTCGGCTGGCGGGCGCACCATCCGTATCCGCGGCGAGACGGAACTGAGCCCCCAGACGATCGAAGTGCCCGGTGATCCTTCCTCCGCCGCTTTCTTCATCGTCGCAGCCTTGATCGTGCCGGGCAGCGAACTGACCATCCGCAATGTCGGTCTCAACCCGACCCGCGCGGGCATTATCGCAGTGCTGCGCGAGATGGGCGGCGACATTACCGAGCTGAACCGGCGTGAAGTGGGCGGCGAGCCGGTGGCTGACCTGCTGGTGCGCCATTGCGCGCTCAAGGGAATTGAAGTCGATCCGGCCATCGCCCCCAGCATGATCGACGAATTCCCCGCGCTGTTTGTCGCCGCCGCCCTGGCTGAAGGCACCACCGTGACCACCGGGCTGGATGAACTGCGCGTCAAGGAAAGCGACCGCCTTTCCGCCATGGCCGCCGCCTTGACCTTGGCCGGTGCCCGTGTGAAGGAAACGGAAAACGGCCTGACCATCCACGGCAGCAATGGCGAGATGCTGGCTGGCACGGCTGGGGCCGACAGCACGGTCCTGACCCATCTCGACCACCGCATTGCCATGGCGATGGCGATCGCAGGCCTGGCCAGCAAGGCCGGCATCAAGGTTGACGATACCCGCCCCATCGCCACCAGTTTCCCGACCTTTGAAGCACTGCTGGACGGGCTGAGCGCATGATCATCGCCGTCGATGGCCCGACCGCTTCCGGAAAAGGCACCATTGCCAGGGCTCTGGCCGCCCATTTCGGGCTGCCGCACCTCGATACCGGGCTGCTCTATCGGGCGGTCGGGCGGCAGTGTGCGCTGAATGGCGGGAACGCCGACGATCCGGCCGATGCCTTGGCCGCCTGCGCCTTTCCGGACAGTCTCCTGCATGATCCCGAACTGCGCAGCGAAGCCACCGGCGGCCTTGCGAGCCGGGTTTCGGTCCACCCCGCCGTACGCCAGGCGCTGTTTGAGCGGCAGCGCGCCTTTGCCGTCCAGCCCGGCGGTGCGGTGCTGGACGGGCGCGATATCGGCACGGTGATCGCGCCAGAAGCCGAGGCCAAGCTGTTCGTCGTCGCTTCCGTTCCGGCCCGGGCCGAACGACGGTTCAGGGAAATGCAGGCCGCCGGGCGCGCGGTCAGCCTGGCCGAAATCGCGGCCGATCTGGAGGCCCGCGACGCGCGCGATCGCAGCCGCGCCGAAGCGCCGCTGGTGGCCGCCGCCGATGCCGTGCTGCTTGATACCAGCGATCTGGACCGCGATGCGGCGATCGCAGCCGCGATCCGGATCGTCGAACAGGCGGCTCAAGGCCGTTGATGCCCTGGACTGCACGGGCTAGGCTGAAACGGATGCTGAAGGTCCCCACCCCCGCGCTCGTTCTGGCTGCTCCGGCCTTGGCGCTCGTTCTGCTTGCCGCTTGTGCGCCGGCGCCCTCCCCCGGCGCGGCCGTGCCGCTGTCCCCGTCGGCCCAGCGCGGCCTGGCCTTTGCCCGGGCCAATTGCGCGCGATGCCACGCGGTTGAAGGCAGCGGCGCCTCTCCCAATGCCGAGGCACCGGCTTTCGCCGCGATTGCCAACATGCCGGGCCTGACCGGGGAGACGCTGCGCGAATTCCTGCGCGATTCCCACAATTTTCCCGCCGCGATGAACTTCACGGTCGAACCGTCGCAGATCGACGATCTGGCCGACTATGCCGTCTCGCTGAAGCGGCCCGATTACAAGCCGGATATCTGACCCGGCGCGGCTGGCTGAAGCGCCGCTATTTCCTTGCATTTGCGCCGATCTGCGCCTAAGGGCCGCCGGTCCGCAGAAGCCTTGGCTTTTCGGGCGCTGCGGACGGCATCCGGCCCCCGCGGCAGGTCGGCCCTTTTGGCCCGCCCCGGGATGGTCCCGAGGGCGGAGGAAAGACCGGCGGAAACAACCGCCTGGCCGGAAACATCGATACGAGGAAACTCACCCTATGGCGTCTTCCGCCAACCCTACCCGCGACGATTTCGCGGCTCTCCTTGAAGAATCACTCGGCGGCGCTGCCGACGGCGGCTTTGAAGGCCGCGTGGTCAAGGGCACCATCACTGCCATCGAAGGCGACAAGGCCGTCATCGACGTCGGTCTGAAAAGCGAAGGCCGCGTGGCCCTGCGCGAATTCGCCATGCCCGGCCAGCCGCACGGCCTGAAGGTCGGTGATGAAGTCGAAGTCTATGTCGACCGCGTCGAAAACGCCGATGGCGAAGCGATGCTCAGCCGCGACCGCGCCCGCCGCGAAGCCGCCTGGGACAAGCTCGAAGCTGAATTCGGCGAAGGCAAGCGCGTTGAAGGCGTGATCTTCGGCCGCGTCAAGGGCGGCTTCACCGTCGATCTTGACGGTGCCGTGGCCTTCCTGCCCGGCAGCCAGGTCGATATCCGTCCCGTCCGCGATGTGCAGCCGCTGATGGACGTGCCGCAGCCGTTCCAGATCCTCAAGATGGATCGTCGCCGCGGCAACATCGTTGTCTCGCGCCGCGCCGTTCTGGAAGAAACCCGCGCCGAACAGCGTTCGGGCCTGATCTCGAACCTGGCCGAAGGCCAGATCATAG
>JBKBSV010000004.1:14800-49580 GCA_046291115.1 Novosphingobium sp.
ACGGCGCCTTCGTTGATCTCGGCGGCATCGACGGCCTGCTCCACGTCACCGACATGAGCTACAAGCGCGTCAACCACCCGAACGAAGTGATCGCCATCGGTGACACCGTGAAGGTCCAGATCATCCGCATCAACCAGGATACCCAGCGCATCAGCCTGGGCATGAAGCAGCTGGAAGCGGATCCGTGGGAAGGCGTCGCTGCCAAATACCCGGTCGGTGCCAAGCTGCACGGCACTGTCACCAACATTACCGAATACGGCGCCTTCGTCGAACTGGAGCCGGGCATCGAAGGCCTGGTCCATGTTTCGGAAATGTCCTGGACCAAGAAGAACGTCCACCCCGGCAAGATCGTCTCGACTTCGCAGGAAGTCGACGTGCTGGTGCTGGAAGTCGATTCGGACAAGCGCCGCATCAGCCTCGGCCTCAAGCAAGCCCAGCAGAACCCCTGGGAAGCCTTCGCCGAGAAGCACCCGGTCGGCTCGGTTGTGGAAGGCGAAGTCAAGAACGCCACCGAATTCGGCCTGTTCATCGGCCTCGATGGCGATGTCGATGGCATGGTCCACATGTCGGACATCGCCTGGGGCATTTCGGGCGAAGACGCGCTGGCCCTGCACCGCAAGGGCGAGCAGGTTTCGGCGATCGTGCTCGATGTTGATGTCGAGAAGGAACGCATCTCGCTCGGCATGAAGCAGCTTGAAAAGGGCGCTCCGGCGGCCGGCGTGGCTGCTGCTGCATCGGGTCTGAAGAAGAATGACATCGTCACCGTCACCGTGCTCGAAGTCCGCGATGGCGGCCTCGAAGTGCAGGCCGGCGAAGATGGTGCCACCGGCTTCATCAAGCGTTCGGACCTGGGCCGCGACCGTGACGAACAGCGTCCGGACCGCTTCCAGGTCGGCCAGAAGGTCGACGCGATGGTCACCGGGTTCGATCGTTCGAAGAAGCCTAACTTCTCGATCAAGGCCCGCCAGCTGGCTGAAGAAAAGGAAGCCGTGGAACAGTACGGTTCGTCGGATGCCGGCGCTTCGCTGGGCGACATCCTCGGCGCCGCACTGAAGGCCAAGAAGGACTAAGCGTCCTTCTCAGCCGACAGGCTGAACCAGCAAAGGCCCGTCTGGCCCGTCCTTGTGGGATTGGCCGGGCGGGCTTTTGCTTTGCGGAAATGGGATTATGCTCGCAGCTGAGAGGCAAAGCATGACCCTTTACCAGACGGCCCGATATGCGCGCCTGGCGCTGCCATTCGCCCTGATGATTGCGGCTTGGCTTGCCCCCCACCCTGCTTGGCTCACCCAACCTTGGGTCTGGATCACCAGCAGTTTGGTGCTCTTGCTCGTGCTGCGGAATGGCTCGTTCGACTTCGCGAGCAAATGGATCACCTTCCGGCAGTTTTCCGGCCATGGCGCGCTCGTTATCGCGGCGCTCAGTTTGCTGATTGGCTTTTTTGCCGGTCCATTTGTTTCGAACCAGCCATTGGACACCGGCACCTCCAGCATTCGGCCGATGATCATCATTTCCCTTTTGGGACGCCGCGCACCAGCCCTTAATCGAGTGGAAACCGACAATGCTTGAAGTCCATCAGTTCCCCTGCCTGTCCGACAACTACGGCTACCTGCTGCACGATTCCGTCAGCGAGGAGACGGTCTGCATCGATACGCCCGACCCGCAAGCCTACCTGCGCGAGGCCGCACACAAGCATTGGCAGATCACCCAGATCTGGAACACGCACTGGCACCCGGACCATGCCGGCGGGAACGAGGCGATCAAGGCGGCGACCGGCTGCACCGTGATTGCGCCAGAGGCCGATGCCGCGCGGATCCCGGCGGTGGACCGCGTGGTGACCCATGGCGAGCTGGTCGCGATCGGAGCCTGGGACGCGCACGTGATCGATGTGGGCGGGCACACCCACGGTCACGTTGCCTATCACCTGCCCGAAGCAGAGATGGCCTTTGTCGGCGATGCGGTCTTTGCGCTTGGCTGCGGGCGGATGTTCGAAGGCACCGCGCCGCAATTCTGGGCCAGCCTGTGCCGGATCAAGGCGCTGCCGACCTCGACCATGCTCTACTGCGCGCACGAATATACCCAGAGCAACGCCCGTTTCGCGCTCCACGCCGATCCGGATAATGCCAAGCTGGCCGACTATGTCCGCCATATCGAGGCCGCCCGCGCCGCAGGCAAGCCAACCGTGCCGACCACGCTAAGCCGCGAGCTGGCCACCAACCCCTTCCTGCGCGCTGACGATCCGGCCATGCAGGCACGCTGGGGCGGCGGGGATGCGGTGGAAACCTTTGCCGCGCTGCGAACTGCCAAAGATACGTTCTGAGATCATGAAGGCTCTTGTCATATCGAGGCTCTCCCCCGACCTTTCGGGCGCGGCGTTGCAAGCTCTGCCCACACCCAGGCGCGGGACCGGCGAAGTGCTGGTGCGGGTGCGCGCGGCCTCGCTCAATTTCCCCGATCTGCTGATGACCAGGGGCGAATATCAATTGAAGCCCGCCTTGCCGTTCGTGGCCGGGCTCGAATTTGCCGGGGAAGTGGTAGAGGCCGATCCCGACAGCGGCCTTGGTCCCGGTGATGCAGTCTATGGCGGCAACAAGACCGGGGCCTTTGCCGAATATGCGGTGGTTCCGGCCGATGCGCTGACAAAGATGCCAACCGGCATCGGCTTTCCCGCCGCTGCCGCATTGGGCGCGGCCTATGGCACGGCCTACACCGGCCTTGTCGAAATTGGCGGGCTCAAGGCCGGCCAATGGGTGCTGATCCACGGAGCCAGCGGCGGGGTGGGTCTGGCCGCGGTGGAACTGGCCAAACGCCTGGGCGCCCACGTGATCGCCACCACCGGATCACCGGAAAAGGTCGAGCGGCTCAAAGCCGCCAGCGATGCCGATGCAGTGATCTTGGCTGAAGGGCGGTTTCGGGAACAGGTGGCGGCGCTGACGGACGGCGCACTGTGCGATCTGGTCTATGATCCGGTTGGCGGCGACATTTTCGATGAAAGCACGCGCTGCGTTGCCTTTGGCGGCAAGCTGTTGGTGATTGGTTTTGCCGGCGGCCGGATTGCCGCCATTGCGACCAATATCCCGCTGATCAAGGGCTTTTCGGTGGTCGGTGTCCGCGCCGGCGAATATGCCCGCCGCTTTCCCGACCGGGGCCGCGCGATCCGCGCAGCTGTCGCCACTCTGGCCGCCGACGGCCGGCTCAACCCGCACATCGACCGGATCGTCCCTCTGGCGAACTGGCGTGAAGCCTATCAGGCCATGGCCGACCGGCAAATCGTCGGAAAGATCGTGCTGGAGCCCTGAACCGACCGACAACGAAAAAGGGCGGCCCTAAAGCCGCCCTTTCCCCTCTCCAGCTCGAAAATTCGGATCAGAGCCCGGCGATCGCCTCATCAACCAGGCCCTTGTCGGCCTTGGCGTCATGCTGGGCGGCAATCAGCGCCTGGGCAGCGCCGGTGGCGACCGCAGCGGTCCGGGCGCGCAGGCTTTCCACGGCAGCGCGTTCGGCAGCGGCAATCTTGTCTTGCGCCATTTTTTCACGGCGGGCGACCAGTTCGGCCGTGTCGGCTTCGGCCTTGGCGATAATCGCTGCCGCCTCGGCCTCGGCGTGTTCGATGATTTCTTTGGCTTCCTTGGCACTGGCGGCCTGCTGCGCCTTGGCGCTGGCCATCAGGGCCTCGGCTTCCTGGCGGATGGCGCTCGCTTCATCGAGCGATTTGCGCGTCTCGGCAATCTGGGCATCCAGAGCGGCAACAAGGCGCTTGTGTGCTTTCAGACCGAAGATCGCGATCAGAAAGAACAGCGTAATGCCGGCATAGACCCAACCTTCGGCACCAAGGCCGAGCACAGTCGGCTCGTGATGCTCGCCCGCGTGCGCGCCGGCTTCGGCGGCGGCCTCTGCAAGGAGAAGAAAAGTGATGGCCATCGTTTTTTCTGCCTTAAAGCTGTGCAGCGACAGTCTGCTTGGCGGCATCGAGCGACGGCTCGACCCCGGTCAGCTTGGTGACAATCGCCTGAGCGCTTTCCGCCGCTGCATCGGCCAGTTTGCTTTCCGCGGCTTTCACCGCCTTGGCAATCCGGGCTTCAGCATCGGCCACCACGCCTTCGGCCTTGGCGCTGGCCTCGGCAAGACGGGCTTCGCTGGCCTTGGCGGCGTCCGTCTTGGCAGCGGCGATTGCGGCGCGAGCGGCTTCGCGTGAAGCGTTCAGCTCGGAACGATACCGGGCATCCATTTCGTCTGCCGTTTCCTTGGCGGCCTTGGCGGCAGCAAGATCACCGGCGATCTTGCCTTCGCGTTGCTCCATAACCTTGCCCAGCTTGGGCAGGGTAATCCGGATTACACCGAAGTACAGGACAACGAAGAACACCGCGAGCCAGGCCACCTGGGGCCAGAAGACATTCGCGAAATCGAACTGGGGCATTGACAGTCCCTGCCTCGAAATGCGGGAAGGAGAGCCGGCCGGGACGAACCCCGGCCGGCGCATGACTTAGCTGAAGGCGAGAGCCAGCGCCACGACCGCCGCGATCAGGCCGAGAGCTTCGGTCACCGCGAAGCCGAAGATCAGGCGGCCGCCCATCTTGGCATCGGCTTCGGGGTTGCGGACGGCACCGTTCAGGTACTGACCGAAGATCGAGCCCACGCCGATAGCGGCCAGACCAGCGCCAACCGCGGCCAGACCAGCGCCGATAACCCGAGCAGATTCTGCGTCCATGATGATTTCCCTTGCTTAGATAAAGAGTTGGAAGAGGAACTTAGTGAAGGTTGATCGCATCGTTAAGATACAGCGAAGCGAGCAAAGCGAAAACGTAAGCCTGAACCACCGCAATCAGGACTTCCAGCGCGGTCAGCGCGATAATCACGCCGAGCGGCAGAACCCCGCCGATGTAAGGCAAGGCACCGAACGAGCCAAGCGTCACTACGAAAGTGCCGAAGACCTTCAGCAGCACGTGGCCAGCGGTCATGTTGGCGAACAGTCGGATGGCAAGCGTGAAAGGCCGCGACAGGAACGAGAGAAACTCGATCACGAACACGAAGGCACCCAGCGCGATGCCGGAGCCGCTCGGCCAGAACAGCGAGAAGAAGTGCAGGCCATGACGCGCAAAGCCGACGATGCAGACGGTCACGAAGACCAGCAGGGCCAGACCCAGCGTGACCGAAATGTGGCTGGTGGGCGTGAAAGACCCGACCCAGGGGATCATGCCGAGCAGGTTGCAGGCCAGCACGAAAATGAACACGGCGAAAATCAGCGGCGCAAAGCGGCGCCCTTCCGGACCGACGTTTTCATCCAGCATCTTTCGCACGAAATCATAGAGATATTCGACGGCCGCCTGGGCCCGGCCGGGGACCAGTTGCGGCTTGGCCGTGCCGATAAACAGAAACGCAGAAACCGCCACCAAGGCGAAGAGCATCCACAGCGAGGAGTTCGTGAACGAGACGTCATAACCCGCCACTTCGAGCGGCTTGATCGTCTTGACCGCGAATTGCTCCATCGGATTAGCCACGTACGAACTCCCTAGTCTTGCCGATCATTGGCCGGATCGCTGTCAAAACTGGCCGAAGTCTGCATCGCGCGGCGCGTGCCGGCCGCAAAGCCCAGCAAGAGCATCCCGACAAGACCCCACGGCGTCTTCAATTCCAGCCACCGGTCAATCCCCCAGCCGATAAACCCGCTGACCAGCACGGTCCCCACGAATTCGATCCCGACTGCCCAGCCGCGCGTTTCTGCACGACCTTCAGCCGAGGAGATCCCGCGGGTGTGTTTCGCCTGTGCTTCGGCGATCCTGCGGTCGAGATCGCTCCCGCCGTCCTGTCCGCTCGAATCGGTCACGCGAAGACCCTGCTTGATGCGGTGCCCGAAAGGGCTGAACCGACCGGAAAAACTCGCACGCCCATGGCCGACCGCGGACGCGGCAGGCCTGACGCGCGGCCCCTTTAGGAAGGGTTCATGGCCAAGTCAACCGCGCCTGCCGCGGTGCGAAAAACGAAAGGGCGAAGCGCATTTCGAGCTCCGCCCCAACAATTGGCCAAACCGGATTGAGCGGGCCTTACGGGCAGCGGCTGTCGCGCAGCGGCGGGGCCGCGGTGCGGGTCTGCCAGGTGCCATTAGGGGCCTGATACTTTTCCCCCGGCGCGGTATCGGCAATCAGCAGGCAGGCCGAGGTGAAGGCAAAGTCCTCCACCGTCACCTTGTTCTCGGCCGCCTTGCGGGCATAGACCGCGCGGCGCTTGATGTTGATGTCTTCGGCCATGCGGCGCACTTCCGGGCTTGGCGGCACCGGATAGCCCAGGTAGCCGTCGGTCTTTTCCCCCACCTGTCCGGCGGCGCGGGCGGCGGCATAGGCCGGATCCCGCTGCTGCTGCGCCGCAGCCGGCGCGGTCAGCACCAGCGCGCCGAGGAAGACAGCTGCGGCAGCGATCGGGTTCGGGGTCTTCAACATGGCAATTCCCTCAGAAAATTCCAGCGTTCTCGTCGATCGTCTTTTCGGCATCGGCCGCCAGGCGATAGACCACCTCCTGCTTGATGTTGATGTTCAGCTCGATCACGATCGGCTTGTCCGGCGCATTTACCGAGACACAGCCGCCGAGCGCAATCGCGCCTGCCGCCAACACCACCAGCGCCGGTTTCCCGCGCTGGCTGGACCGCCGTCTCCCGTTTGCCTGCCCCGTCCTGAGGCGGAGCATCGCAAGCCGGGCGCGGTTGGTCAATTCATGGCTGGTCATAGACTTGTCCTGCTGTCTGAATCCTGAATGTCATCGTCTTTGGGGGCAGTTGGCGGAACTGCGGGCAGATTGCCCTGACCGGGCAGACCTTCGGGCAGGCTCGGCTTTTCGATCGGCTTGCCGTCCTTGTCGACCAGCCCGACCGCGCGCGGGCTGCGGATATAGGCCGGATCATAGAACGACTTGAACGAAGTGACGAGCTGATAGAACGGCGCGCGGATGTTGATGTTGAACCGGACCGGCAATTGCCCGAGCTGGCGGGTGATCAGGTTCCTTTTCGCGCCCCTGCCCTGCCTGACGCCCTCGATCCGCAGCGTGGTCAGGATATCGCCATCGATATTGCCGCTGAGGCCGATTTCCATCCGGGTAAAATCCAGGCTGCGCAGGGTCTGGAAGGCAAAATTGCCCATCGCAGACAGGTCCTTGTAAGTCAGTTCGCCAACATAGGACAGGTTCCCGCCGGGCGGGCGCGCGATCAGCAGGCCGCCTTCGATCCGGCCGCCTTCCTGATCGAACACCAGCGGAATCGTCCCGTCGAAAATACCTTCGGCGGCAATGTTGCCCAGATCGAGCTGCTGGACGAATTTGGCGGCATTGGCCCCATCGACCTTCATGGTGAAGCGCCGCACCGCCCCTTCGCCCAGTTGCATCCGGGTCGGCAGCATTTCCAGCCTGCCATCGATGAACGGCCACTTGGCCCCGTTGACCCGCAGCCAGCGGTCCGCTTCCAGCTGGAACGAGACTTCGCCGTCATAGACCTCGATCCCCGGATTGATCGTCCCGATCTTCAGCTTCTGGTCCGGCTTGGTGACGAGGCCGAGCAGATCGCTGAATTCGACCGTGCCAGCAAGACCGTCAACGGCACCAAAGGCGGCATCGAAATCGAGCCCGGCAGTCGTGAAGTCCCCGGTGCTCGTCACGCCATTGCCGTTCCAGTCGATCCGGCCATCACCGGTGACCACCCCGTCGACCAGGGCGATGATCCCCTGGGCGAAAAAGGTCAGCATGTCAGGTTGCAGCTGCGCGTCGAACAGGATCCCCGGGACGTCGAGATCGGCATGGCCGACGCCGGTGTCGAGGTCATGGACGATCAGGGTCTTGACCACTTCGCGGTCGCTTTTCGGGTGCCGCAGCGCGGCCCTGGCGGTGAAAGTGGTGGAAACCAGGTCAACCGTGGCATCACGCGCCAGCAAGGGATAGAACCGGGCATCCTTGTCCCGGTCCCTGACCATCAGGGCGGCGTTGCTGATTGCCAGCTTCTGGTCGGCAAAGCGCAATTCACCCGACCCGTCATAAACGTCGAGCGGAACCTCGAACAGCTTCAGTTCGGTCCCGGCAAAGCGCCCGCTGACAACCTTGCCAAGGCTGCCATCGAACCGGGCGACCTTGAGCGTGCTTGGCTGCGCCAGCGGCCCCATCGAAACGTCGATGGCCCGCGCGGCGATCCTGCCCGGCCAGGCAAACCCCACTGCGCCGCTCCGCAGCCGGATCGGCGTGGTGCCAAGCGTCCCGGCAAGGTTGAGATGCGCAGTCCCGGCTGCCAGCCGGGTCCCCCGGCCATCGCTGCGCAGGATTGCCCCGCCCGCCCCCGGACACAGCGTCAGCCCACGCTGTTCGAGCGAGAGGTTACCAACCTTGAACCGCTCGAAACCGATCGGCGTGCAGCGCCGCCAGGCCGCCAGCCCCTGCCCCGCGGCCCAGCTGCCGTCGATCGGCAAGGCCAGGCCGCGAACTTCGCCGCCCGGCAGCGGGCCCGATACGAGCGCCCGCCCGCCAAATCCGATCTGGCCCGAAGGCAATTGCACCAGCCGCAGATCCGGCAGGGCCACGCTGGCGTTGCCGGCGCGGTATTCGGCCAGCGAGAAACGCGCTTCCATGCCGCCCGATGCCTTGCGCTGGGCCGTTCCGGTCAGCCGCGGCAGACCAGCCCCACCAGTCACGAAATTGCCGCTAAAGCGCGGCCCGCCCTTGAGGCCAAGCGACAAGCCGAAGCGGCTCAATCCGACCAGCCGGGTGCCGCTGCCGCCGTGAAGTTCGGCCACCGGCACCACGATCTGCGTGATCCCGCCGGTCTGGCGCAGGGTATAGCGCGCGCTGAGCTGGGAAGCGCGCTCTTCGCGCGCCACGGAGATTCGCAACTGCCGGGCCAGCGGGGCAAGCAGCGTCCCTTCGCCAGACTGTTCCAGATCGGCCAGCGCCGCCCCCAGCCCCTGGCCGGTGCGCAGTTCGCGTCCGCTGATTGCGCCTTCGCCCTCAAACCGGGTCAGGCGATCGCGGCTGCGCATGGTGCCGTCGATTTTCAGGCTGGCGAGGGCCACTGCCCCCAGGTCAAGCCTGGATGCGTTAAGATCGTGGCTGACGAGCAGATCGCCAGCCCTGAAGGTGAACTCACCATCCCCCTTCAGCCCGGCGGCGCGGAGCGCCGGCAGGACCGGGCGCGCCGCCGCCAGCCCGTAATGGCCCTCGATGCTGTCAAATGCCTCACCCAGCCGCGCATCAAGCTGCACGGTGGTCTGGCCAAGGGCGATCTGCCGGGCGGCGCAAGACAGGCCGCTGATCCGCAGCGGCCCGGCAAAGCGGGCCCTGGCCGATGCGGTCGTCACTTTGCCAAAGGCCGCGGCGTTGCGCGCCGTGCAGCCGGAAATGTCAAGCTTCGGCCCGGCCACGGCCAGCACCCCGCTAAACCCGCTGCGAAGGTTGCCCTGCCCTTGCGCCTTGGCGCCGATCACGCCGAAATCGCTGGTGATCCGGGCGCGGCCATCGATCAGCACCAGATCGAGATCGGGCAGGCCGCCAGGCCCGCTCCGCTGTGCGAAGATGACCGGGTCCAACGCCCCGAACGAGAGCTTGCCCTCGTGGTAGCGGCCAAACAGCCGCGGCCCTTCGAGGATTACCTTGCCGAGGGTCGGCACGCCCAGGCGCGGCTCGAACTCCACCACGGCGCGCGGCACCACCAGGTCCGGATGGGCCGGATTACCAATCACGATGTTCTTCAGAACTTGCCGCCGCGCACCGATCGATTCGATCTCATAACGGCCCGGCAGGCCCAGCTCCTCCAGCTGTCCGGCAACGATTCGGTGGGCGATCCGTTCACGCGCGAACCAGACCAGGCCCAGCGCCATTGCCAGCACCCCGGCCAGGGCCAGCAGCCAGCGCCGTTTGCGGCCGGCCGCAGGCGGCTCCGGATCGGGTTCAGCAGCTTCGGCCTGTGGTTCGGACATCGCCGCTACACTTGCGCGCTTGGCCCGCGAAAGGCAATGGAAAGGCAATGGAAAGGCAGCGTTCACCTGCGCGGGAGCCACACTTGAGCGAAGAACAGGACCGCCAACATCACGCGGCTGGCCATCGTGCACGGCTGCGTGACCGGCTGCTGACCGGCGGCGACAGTGCCCTGGCCGATCACGAGGTGATCGAATACCTGCTGATGACTGCTATTCCGCGCAAGGACGTAAAACCGCTGGCAAAGGATCTGTTGGCCCGGTTCGGCGGTCTGGCCGGCGTGTTCAATGCCGATGCTGCAGCGCTGATCAGGCATCCAGGCATGGGCGAAACCAGCGCGGCGGCGCTGAAGATCGTCGCGCTGGCCACCCGCCGCCTCGCACGCACCGCCGTGCAGCAGCAGCCGGTGCTGACCAGCTGGCAAGCCCTGATCGACTATCTGACGATCGACATGGCCCATCTCAAGTACGAGCGGGTCCGGGCGCTTTATCTTGATACCCGCAACCGGCTGGTCAGCGACGAGATCCTCTCGGAAGGCTCGCTTGACGAGGCAGCAGTCCACCCGCGCGAAGTGGTCAAGAAGGCGCTTGATCTGGGTGCGGCCGCGCTGATCATGGTTCACAACCATCCTTCCGGTTCGCCCGAGCCGAGCCGCGCCGACATCCAGATCACGGGCCGCATCGCCGAGGCGGCCCGCCTCTTGGGCATTGCCCTTCATGATCATGTGATCATTGGCCGGGAAGGCCATGTCAGCCTGCGCTCCAAGGGGCTGATCTGAGATGTGCGTCGCGGCCATCGCCTGGTCTGCTCATCCGCAATGGACGCTGGTCGCCATCGGCAACCGCGACGAATATCATGCCAGGCCGTCCGCCCCGCTGGCGCGCTGGGACAACGGCATTCTCGCCGGGCGCGATCTCGAAGCAAGCGGAACCTGGCTTGGCGTTTCGCCGGGCCGTTTTGCTTTGGTCACCAACCGCCGGGCCGAAGGCTATCCGCGCGCCGGAATGGCCAGCCGGGGCGGTCTTGTCACCGGCTGGCTGCTGGGCGAGGATCTGGGCGGCACTGCCGCGATGAACCCGTTCAACCTGTTTACCGCCAGCCCCGGCAGCGCGCGGCTGGAAACCAATTTTCCGCGGGCGGTATCGCACCAGCTTGCGCCTGGTATCCACGGTCTTTCCAACGGCGGCCTTGATGAGCGTTGGCACAAGATCACCCGGCTGGAAGGGGCGTTAGCGAACTGGCTGGAAGCCGGAGAGGCACCCGCGGCCTTGCTTGATGCGCTGGCCGATGAAACGCCCGATCCGGCCGATCCCGATAATATCCTGTCATCCCCGTTCATCCGCAATCCGGGCTATGGCACCCGCTGCTCCAGCGTGGTCGCCGTGAAGGCCGACGGGCGCGGCACGATCATCGAACGGCGGTTCGATGAACGGGGGCTGGTAACCGGCGAGACAGCGCTGGACTTTGTCTGGCAGACCTAGCCGAAGTCGAGCGCCAGCAGATGGGGCCGCTCGCGCGCTACTTTCAGCACCAGCTCTCCGAACAAGCCGTTGGTCCAGGCAAACCAGGCGCGGGTGAACCTGGCCGGATCGTCCTTGTCGAAGGCTTCGTGCATGAAGCCGGTTCCGGCGTGCGTGCTGCGCAGGATCTTGAGGCTCCAGGCGATGACGGCGTCGTCATCGCTCGATAGCGCGCGAACGATGATCGACATCGGCCAGATTTGCCCTTCGCCGATATGCGGTCCACCGATCCCCTCGGCCGCGCGGCCCCGGAAAAACCATGGATTGGCCTCGCTCCACACCGCCTCCGCCGTGGTCCGCCACAGCGGATAGTCGGCCGGCAGGCAGCGCAGATAGGCCAGACCCAGCAGGCTGGGCACATTGGCATCGTCCATGAACAGGTGGTTGCCATAGCCGTCCGTTTCATAGGCCAGCACCCGCCGCCCATCGGGCAGCACCATCACGCCATGGGCAAAGACCGCCCTTTCAACTTCGGCAGCCAGCGCGGTCGCCTCATTTGCCAGCCCTTCATCCTTCAGCACACCGCGCGCCATCAGCGCCAATTCGCGCAAGGTGGCGACGGCAAACAGGTTGCCGGGAATGTTGCAGGGGAAAGTGCAGGCATCGTCTGACGGACGAAAGGCGGAATGGATCAGGCCATGCTTCCTGGTTGGCACGCCAACCCCGGCCAGGGTGGTTTCGGTCGGCTGGGTGCTGTGGCGCTGGAAGCGATAGGGGCCAGGGCCATCGAAGCGCTGCTGCTGCCTGAAGGTCGCGACGATCAGCCTCGCCGCCTTTGCCCAGGTCGCGTCGAACGGCTCGGTATCCCCGGTCGCGCGCCAGTAATCGTGGGCAAGGCGCAGCACATAGCATAGCGAATCGACTTCCCATTTACGCTCTGCCACGCCGGGCTTCATCTCGGTCCGGTCATTCTTCGACCAGTGAAACCCCTCTTTCGAGGCCGGATCGCGGGTGAATGCGTTGGCATAGGGATCAAGCAGCACACAGCGGGCATGGCGGCGGATCAGCCCGCGATATAGCTCGCGCAGGTGTGCGTCCTCGGCCGCGAGGTGAAGGTAGGGGCGCAGCTGTGCTGCCGAATCCCGCAGCCACAGTGCCGGAATGTCACCCGTGATGACAAAGGCATCGGCCTTGCCATCCACCTGCCCCATGAACACGGTGGTATCGAGGGTGTTGGGAAAGCAGTTGCCAAACAGCCAGGCCAGTTCGGGATCGCGGATCAGCGCGCTGACCCGGTCAATCTCTCGCTCCACCGCCAGCGATACAAAGCGCCGATCGGCTGGGGCGGGTCGATTGGATTGCATGGTTCTGGCCTCCTGGGCGCGCGGCAGGCTCGGCATCAGCAGCATGGCCGCGCTGGCGGCAAGGAAACTGCGACGGGGCAAGGCAGGCGCGATCACCCGGATAGGGGTGGCCTGACAGCGCCTTGCACGCAAGCCCTCGCTGCCTCTTGCCAAGCCTGCCGTGCCGATTAGGCTGGCCCGAACATCGAGAGGAGCCCAGCAATGCGCACCCAGCAACCCAATGGCATCCACCACGTTGCGATCATGTCGGCCAACATGAAGGAACAGCTGACCTTCTTTACCCAGGTAATGGGGTTTCCGCTGGTCGGCCTGTTCGAAATGCACGGGGTTCCCGGTGGCCGTCATGCTTTCCTGAAAATGGCCGAGGACAGCTTCTTTTCGGTGGTGGAACTGGAGGGAATCGCGGACATCCCCTCGACCCTCGGCATTACCCATGCCGGAACCGGCGCGGGCAAGTGCGCGGCCGGCACGATGCAGCACCTCGCCTTCCGCGTGGCGGACGAGGATGGGCTGATTGCCATGCGTGACCGGATTCGCAGCCACGGTGTCCCCGCCATTGGCCCGATCGGGCACGGCTTCTGCAAGTCGATCTATTTTGCCGGACCCGAAGGGCTGACGCTGGAAGTCAGCTACGCAGTCAGCACGGTCGATCCGGCACGGTGGGTCGATCCGAAGATCCTCGCCCAGTGCGGCATCTCGGCCGAGGAAGCGCAGGCCATGCTCGCGCCCCCGCCCTGCACGGCAGACAGCCCGGTGCCCAATCCGCCGATCGATCCGGCCAAGCCGCAACTGGCCTATCCGCCCGAAACGCTGCAAGCGATCCTGACCGCACCGGACGCTGCGATCACCATGCAGGGCAGCTATGACGAGCCGCCGGTGCCGGCCTGATCGAATATCAACGCCAACGGAGAACGCCATGACGTCTCGCCGCGAATTCATTGTCGGAGCTGGCGCCAGCATCGCCGGTGCGGGTGCGCTTGCTCCCACACCCGCGCAAGCCCAAAAGATGCTCTCCCTCAGCCAGTTGGGACCCGCGAACTTTCATCAGGACATGTTGAAGGTTGCCGCTCGAACAAACGCGATCGCCATTCCATCCTACCGGTTTGGCGTGGTCATGCGCAGCGGCATTGCCGCGACCGGTTCGTCAGGCTCGGTCACGGTCGAGGCGACCGCTGATCTGGTCGGTGTCGACCTCGAACTTTTGCAATCGATCGCCTACCAGGCCTTCGTGGATTTTGCGACCCGGGTGCATGCGACCGGACGGCAGATTCTGACTTTTGCCGAGTTCACATCCGCCAAAGGCTTCAACAAGCTGACGACAACGGCGCAACCATTCCTGAAGAAGCCATTCGCCGATGCCCGAACGGTCGCCATGGTCGCACCCAAAGGCCTGCCGCTGATCAATCTCCACATCAACGCCCCGCTCAGCGATCAATCGCCAGTATCGCTGGGCAACTGGCGGGCGCTCAATGGCCTGTCGGCCGACCGCAAATGCCTGGTCATCGTGCCCACCGTGGTGCTGGATTTCGCCGCCCTTACCGGCAGCGGACACAAGGTCTATGGCGGATCCGCCAACGTCGGCATCACGCCGGGACTCTATCTGGTGCCGCAGTTCACCCAGAATACCATGGTCCATGCCAAGATCGCCCTGGCCGGAGACATGGGGCGGATGTTGCTGAAGGACCGGGTGGCGGTCGGCCAGGCTGGACGACTTGTCCGCACGTCCAGTTACAACAATCGCGCCGAGATCGAGGAATGGAACGCCTACGTGAATTCGATGCGATGGTGGAACGAACCGCATCTCGCCGGACCGTTGCGCCCGACGCAGGCCTATGACTACTCGACCTACCAGTACCGCATCGATCCGGCGCGATTTGCCGAAGCCTGTCTCGACGCGGCCAAGGCCGTCAACGCGAGCTATGTCTGGGCATTGACTGCGAACCCGGCAAAGTAGCGTTCACACGCCTTGCATCCTTGCGCCCCTGCCCCTAGCGGCTGCGGCAGTCATCCAAGGAGTCGATCATGGTCCCCCGCTACGCCCGTCCCGCAATGGTCGCGATCTGGGAGCCGGAAGCGCGCTATCGCATTTGGTTCGAGATCGAGGCTCATGCCACCGAGAAACTGGGCCAACTGGGCGTGGTGCCGCCATCGGCTGCCAAGGCCTTGTGGGACTGGTGGGCAACGAACCCCGCCATCGACGTGGCCGCGATAGACGCGATCGAGGCCGTGACCAAGCACGACGTGATCGCTTTCCTTGACTGGGTAGCCCAGCAGGTCGGCCCGGAAGCGCGCTTCATGCACCAGGGCATGACCAGCTCGGATGTGCTGGACACCACCCTGGCAGTGCAGCTCGCTCGGGCCAGCGACATCCTGCTCGAAGATCTCGACGCGCTGCTTGCCGCGATCAAGCGCCGCGCGGTGGAGCACAAATACACCCCCACCATCGGCCGCAGCCACGGCATCCATGCCGAACCGACCACTTTCGGCAAGAAACTGGCCGAAGCCTATGCCGAATTCAGCCGCTGCAAGACCCGCCTGCTGGCCGCGCGCGAGGAAATCGCCACCTGCGCCATTTCCGGGGCAGTCGGCACTTTTGCCAACATCGACCCCTCGGTCGAGGAGTATGTGGCGGCAAAGCTGGGCCTGAAACCGGAACCGGTCAGCACGCAGGTGATCCCGCGTGATCGCCACGCCATGTTCTTCGCCACCCTTGGCGTGATTGCCAGCAGCATCGAACGGCTCGCGGTCGAGATCCGCCATCTGCAGCGAACCGAAGTGCTGGAGGCAGAGGAATACTTCTCGCCGGGCCAGAAGGGCAGTTCGGCCATGCCGCACAAGCGCAACCCGGTCCTGACCGAAAACCTTACCGGCCTTGCCCGGATGGTCCGCTCGGCCGTTACCCCCGCGCTCGAAAACGTGGCGCTGTGGCACGAACGGGATATCAGCCACTCCTCGGTGGAACGTTTCATCGGTCCGGATGCGACCATCACGCTGGACTTCGCCCTCGCCCGGCTGACCGGGGTGGTCGACAAGCTGGTGGTCTACCCTGAGCGGATGGAAAAGAACCTCAACAGGATGGGCGGCCTCGTCCATTCGCAGCGGGTCTTGCTGGCCCTGACCCAGGCCGGGCTGGAACGCGATGCCGCGTATCGGCTGGTGCAGCGCAATGCGATGAAGGTCTGGGAATCGGACGGCCGGCTGAGCCTGCTGGAACTGCTGAAAGCCGATCCGGAAGTAGCCGCAGTAACAAGCCCGGCAGAGCTCGAGGAGAAATTCAACCTCGACTATCACTTCAAGGCGATCGACACGATTTTCGAACGGGTGTTCGCTCCGCAATAGAAAGGCCCGGTCATGAAGCGCGCGCTGAAATGGACAATCGGCCTGCTGGTGGCCGCGATCGCCGTCTTGTTCGTGCTGGGCTACACGCCCGATACCGATCCAGCCGCCATGAAAGCCAAGTATGCCTCGCCCGCTTCGCAGTTCGTCGATGTCGGCGGCGGGCTGACCATGCATGTCCGGGATGAGGGCCAGCGCGATGGCCCGGTGCTGGTCCTGCTGCATGGCTCCAACGCCTCGCTCCACACTTGGGAGCCTTGGGTGGCGCGGCTGAAGGACAAGTATCGGATCATCAGCGTGGACCAGATCGGCCATGGCCTGACCGGCCCCAATCCGACCGGCCAATATGATGGCGCGGCCTTTGTCGGCACGCTGGATGCGCTGATGAACAGGCTGGGCGTGACCCGCTTCGCGCTCGCCGGCAATTCGATGGGCGGCTATGTCGCCTGGGAATATGCCCTGACCCATCCCGGCAAGCTGACCCATCTGGTGCTGATCGATGCCGCCGGTCCGCCGGACGATCCGGACAAGGACCTGCCGATCGGTTTCCGCATCGCCCGCACGCCGGGGATCAGCAGGATCGCGCTGGTGATCACGCCGCGTTCGGTGTTCGAACGCTCGCTGCGCGGATCGGTATCCAACCAGGCGATGGTCACGCCCGCCATGGTCGACCGCTATTGGGAGCTGAACCGCTATCCCGGCAACCGCGCCGCCACCGGGGCGCGTTTTGCCCAGTACGGCAACCGCACCCGCAACACCGGCCGGCTAAGCGAGATCAAGGTGCCGACACTGATCCTGTGGGGCCGCGAAGACAAGCTGATCCCGGTCAGCGGGGCAGACTGGTTTGCCGCGCAGATTCCCGGATCGGTCAAGATTGTCTATCCCGGTATCGGCCATATCCCGATGGAGGAAGCAGCGGATCGCACCGCGGCCGATCTCGACGCGTTCCTTTCCCGCCCCTTCCCTTCGCCGCCCAAGCAGCCTAGCATGGCTCTGCCAAGGCGCTGAAGAACAAGGAGGCAGGGCTCATGCAACTGATCCGCACGCTGATTATGCTGATCGTCACGATCGTGTTGGTCGCCTTTGTTGCAATCAACTGGCAAACCGTGCCGCTCAACCTGTGGCCGTTGCAGGATGGCAATTACCTGCACCTGGAATGGCCGGTCGGATTCATCGTGCTGGTGTCGATGCTGCTGGGCTTCGTCCCGATGTGGCTGATCCACAAGGGGGCGCGCTGGCGGCTCAACCGGCGGATCGGCTTTCTGGAAAACTCGGTCAAATCGGCCACCCAGCCGAACCCGACCGCGATTGCCACATCCACCCAGCTTGACGCTGCCCAACCGGAGCCTCCGGCAAACCCGCTATGAGCACCAACCCGATTTACCTCGCGCTCGATTTTCCGCGGCTGGAAACGGCGATTTCCGTTGCGCAAAAAGCCAAGGCCCACATCGGCGGGGTCAAGCTGGGGCTGGAATTCTTTTGCGCCCATGGCCACCACGGGGTGATGGAACTGCACAAGCTGGGCCTGCCGATCTTCCTCGATCTCAAGCTGCATGACATTCCCAACACCGTGGCGGGTGCGATGCAGGCAATCCACGTGCTGGAACCGGCTATTGTCACCGTTCATGCCAGCGGCGGTCGGGCGATGATGGAAGACGCCAAGGCAGCGGCGGGAGAGAACTGCAAGGTTGTTGGCGTAACCCTGCTGACCAGTCTGGACGAAGACGACATGGTCGCCACCGGTATCGGCGGCACGGCACATGACCAGGTGATCCGCCTGGCCGAACTGTCGCGTGATGCCGGGCTTGATGGAATCGTCTGCTCGGGCCACGAAGTGGCAGCCGTCCATGCGATGTGGAAGAGCGGCTTCCTGGTCGTGCCCGGTCTGCGGCCAGCTGGTGCCAAGCTGGGCGATCAGAAGCGCGCGGTAACCCCGCGCCAGGCCCGTGATGCCGGAGCCAGCGTGCTGGTGATCGGCCGCCCGATCGCCCGCGCCGAGGATCCTGCCGCCGCCGCCCGCGCGATCGAAGCCACGCTCTAGGGTTCAGGTGGCAGCAAGCTGGCCAGGCCTAGCCTCCGTTTGAAGGAGTAACCGCATGAAATCGCTTTGCTTTGCTATTGCCCCCTTGGCCCTTGCCCTGACCCAGCCCGGAGCTGCCATGGCCCATTCCGATCAGCCTGCGATTGCCGCCAGTTCGACCCTGCTGACCCTGTCGGTCGAAGGCAAAAGCACGCGCAAACCAGACCTGGCCGTGTTCAGCGCCGGGGTTACGACCCAAGGCACGACCGCCAGCGAGGCAATGAGCGCCAATGCCGCGGCCATGACCCGGGTGGTCGCGACGCTGAAGAAGGCGGGCATCGCCGACAGCGATATCCAGACCAGCCAGATCAGCCTGAACCCGGTCTACGGCCAACCGGTGATGGACCGCAACGGGCAGGTTACCCAGGAACCGCGGATCATTGGCTACCAGGCAACCAATCAGGTCACCGTCCGCAGCCGCGACGTCAAGGGCTTTGGCAAGGTGCTGGATGCGCTGGTCGGATCGGGTGCCAACCAGATCAACGGCCCTTCTTTCCAGCTGGACGATCTGGCCGGTGCCATGGATGAAGCGCGAACCAGGGCGATGAAGGCAGCCCGCGCCAGGGCCGATCTCTATGCCAAGGCCGCCGGGCTGCGCGTGGTGCGGATCGTCTCGATCAGCGAAAGCAGCGGCTATGCGGCGCAGCCGGTCTATGCCCGCGCCGCGATGGCCGATGCCGCACCCCTGGCCGTAACCCCCGTCGAGGCCGGCGAGGTGGAAGCACAGGTCAACCTCACCATCCAGTTCGAACTGGCACCCTGACAACGATGGCGCAGCCCGGGGTCAAGATCTGCGGCATCACGGCGGCGGATGCGCTGGAAGCGGCCATTACCGGGCGGGCCAGCCATGCCGGTTTCAACTTTTATCCGCCGTCTCCGCGCTATGCCTCCCTCGCCGCCGCGACCCGGCTGTCACGGCAGGCGCAGGGGCGGATCGGGCGGGTCGGCGTGTTCGTCGATGCCGACGATGCGCTGCTGGCCGAAGTGTTGACCGCAGCCCACCTTGATGCGTTGCAGCTGCACGGCGGGGAAAGTCCTGAACGGGTCGCGGCAGTCAGGCGGCAGTTCGGCCTGCCGGTGTGGAAAGTGCTTTCGATTGCCAGCCGCGATGATCTGGCCAAGGCTACGGCCTATGCTGGCGTCGCCGATTTTCTGCTGCTCGACGCCAGGACGCCGAAGGGCACCCTGCCCGGCGGCATGGGCCTGAGTTTTGACTGGTCGCTGCTGTCGGGCTGGAAGGCCCCGTTGCCCTGGGGGCTGGCCGGGGGCCTTTCGCCCCGCAACGTGGCCGATGCGGTGCGAGCGACCGGCGCTGCTCTGGTCGATACGGCTTCCGGGGTGGAATCCTCGCCCGGCGTCAAGGATGCGGGGCTGATCGCCGCATTCTGCGCTGCTGCCCACGGCACATAGCAAAGGGGCGGCCCGTTGCCGGACCGCCCCTCGCTCTCGGTGTTTCTGATCCGAGCGATCAGAAGCGAACGCCGACCCCGCCGACAACCGTGTCGGAATCGGTAATCACGTCGTTCTTGAAGAAGTGACGATATTCGACCTTGACATAGACCGGACCGGAAACCTTCTGTTCCAGGCCTGCGCCGAGGTGCCACTGGCCCTCGCAGCCGTTGCAGGTTTCAGTGGTGTAGCCACCGGCGCCGAACAGGCGGGTGCCTTCACCGGCCTTCACGCCCAGTCGGCCGGTCGCGCCGAAGGCAACCTTGGTGCCGCTGGCGCCGATCTTGTCGCCCGAGACCTCAACGCCGGCGAACGTGGTCGCACCGAGATCGAAATCGTAACCAGCGGCGACACCCCAGATGTCTTCGCTGTTGCCGTTCGACCAGATCACGCCGCCCCGGGCTTCGACGCGAGCGTCGTTGGCAAGCGCCGGGGTGGCAAAGGCCAGCGAGGCGAGCAGCGGGAGGAAGATCTTACGCATGGGATAACTCCTTGTTCGAATTCAGCCCCGGTAAAGGGGTTGGCCAGCAAGTAGGAAAGGCGACCTGTCAGTTGCATGAACTGCATGTTCAGAAATTACATGAAGCGGTTTTTATGTGACATTTATGCAACATTCGGGAACTTACAAGAGCACTAATATTACGTCCGCATTCACCATTGGGCGGGGCTGCCAAGGCTGGACTTAACCGCGCCACTCTGCCAATCGCTGGTCCATCATGACCGTGACCAGCCCTGCAAATTCCTTCCGCAACCAGCCTGACGAGCGAGGCCATTTCGGCCAGTTTGGCGGCCGGTACGTCGCCGAAACGCTGATGCCGCTGATCCTCGATGTCGAGAAAGAGTATGCCGCGGCCAAGCAGGACCCGGCTTTCCATGCCGATTTCGACGACCTGCTGGAGCACTACGTCGGCCGGCCCAGCCCGCTCTATTTCGCTCCGCGGCTGACCGAAGAGATTCGTCGTCGGGCGGATTCCCAGGGGAATCCTGGGGGCGGCGCGCAGATCTGGTTCAAGCGCGATGAGCTCAATCACACCGGCGCGCACAAGATCAACAATTGCATCGGCCAGATCCTGCTGGCGATCCGCATGGGCAAGACCAGGATCATCGCGGAAACCGGCGCGGGCCAGCACGGCGTGGCAACTGCCACGGTTTGCGCTCGCTTCGGCCTGCCGTGCGTGGTCTACATGGGCGCGACCGACGTCGCGCGCCAGGCGCCCAATGTGTTTCGGATGAAGCTGCTTGGTGCCGAAGTGGTGCCGGTGACAGCAGGCGCGGCCACGCTGAAGGACGCGATGAACGAGGCGCTGCGCGACTGGGTCGCCAATGTGCATGACACCTTCTACATCATCGGCACCGCCGCCGGCCCGCACCCCTATCCGGAACTGGTCCGCGATTTTCAGAGCGTGATCGGCCGCGAAGCCCGCGCCCAGATGCTGAAGCGCACCGGCCGCCTGCCGGACCTGCTGGTTGCCGCGATCGGCGGGGGCAGCAATGCCATCGGTCTGTTCCACCCGTTCCTGGATGATCCCGGCGTCAAGATGCTGGGCGTCGAAGCGGCGGGCCACGGGCTGGACAAGGAACACGCCGCATCGCTGGCCGGGGGGCATCCCGGCATCCTCCACGGCAACAAGACCTACCTGCTGCAGGATGAGGACGGCCAGATCGTGGAAGGCCACTCGATCTCGGCCGGGCTCGACTATCCCGGAATTGGCCCGGAACACGCCTGGCTGCGCGATGTCGGCCGGGTGGACTATACCAGCGTTACCGACACCGAAGCACTGGACGGCTTCCAGCTGCTCTGCCGCACCGAAGGCATCATCCCCGCGCTGGAACCCAGCCACGCTATCGCCGCCGTCGCCAAGGTCGCCCCGACCATGCCGCAGGACAGCATCGTGCTGGTCAACCTGTGTGGCCGCGGCGATAAGGACATCTTCTCAGTCGCGGAGCACCTGGGGGTAAAGCTGTGAGCGCGCGTCTGTCAGCCGCCTTCGCCAAGGGCCGCCCAGCCCTCGTCACTTTCGTCACCGGCGGCGATCCGACGCCCGAAGCCACGCCCGCGATCCTCGATGCACTGGTCGAAGGCGGCGCGGATGTGATCGAGCTGGGCCTGCCCTTCACCGATCCGATGGCCGATGGCCCGGCAATTCAAAAGGCCAATCTGCGCAGCCTTGGCGCTGGCACCAGGACGGCCGACATCTTCCGCATCGCCGCCGATTTCCGCGCCCGCCATCCAGACGTGCCGCTGGTGCTGATGGGCTATGCCAACCCGATGACGATCCGCGGGGGCGAATGGTTTGCAGCAGAGTGCCGGAAGGCCGGGGTCGACGGCGTGATTTGCGTCGACCTTCCGCCGGAGGAAGACCCAGAGCTGGGCCCGGCGCTCCGCACGGCCGGGATCAGCCTGATCCGGCTGGCTACCCCGACCACGGACGAAGCCCGGCTGCCTGCCGTGCTCGCCGGATCTTCCGGTTTTCTCTATTACGTCTCGGTTGCCGGGATCACCGGAATGCAGCAGGCCGCTGTGGCCTCGATCGAGGAAGCCATGGCGCGGCTGAAGGTAAAGGCGACGATCCCGGTTGCAGTCGGATTCGGTGTCCGTACGCCCGATCAAGCGGCGGCCTTTGCCAGGGTGGCCGATGGCGTAGTGGTTGGTTCAGCACTGGTCGATCTGGTTGGGCAGCACGGGGTCAATGCCGCCGGGCCGGTGCGCGACTTGACCAAGGCGCTTGCCGATGCCGTCCATTCCGCTAGGGAAAGCGCATGAGCTGGATTGACCGCGTTCGCAAGGCGCTGCCCTTCAAGGACAAGCGCGACACGCCCGACAACCTCTGGATCAGCTGCCCTTCGTGCAAGGAAATGCTGTTCACCAAGGAGTACGAGGAAAACCTGTCGGTCTGTCCGCGCTGCGAGCATCACGGCCGGATCGGTGCCGACACGCGCTTTGCCCAGCTGCTGGACAAAGGCTTCACCGTCCTTGAAACACCCAAGGTCAAGGAAGACCCGCTGAAGTTCAAGGATCAGAAGAAGTATCCTGATCGCCTGAAAGCCGCCCGTGCGGCCAATTCGCACCCCGATGCCCTGACCAATGCGCTCGGCTCGATCGGCGGGCACAAGGCGGTGTTGGGTGTGCAGGACTTTGCCTTCATGGGCGGTTCAATGGGCATGGCCGTGGGCGCGGCTTTCGTCGCCGGGGTTGACCGCGCGATCAAGGAAAAGTGCGCCTATGTGATCTGCACCGCCGCCGGCGGCGCGCGAATGCAAGAGGGCATCCTCAGCCTGATGCAGATGCCCAAGACGACCGTCGCGATCGGCCGCCTCAAGCGTGCCGGCCTGCCCTATATCGTCGTCCTGACCGATCCGACCACCGGCGGCGTGACCGCCAGCTATGCCATGCTGGGCGATGTCCATATTGCCGAACCTGGCTGCCTGATCGGGTTTGCCGGCCAGCGCGTGATCCAGGACACGATCCGCGAAAAGCTGCCCGAAGGGTTCCAGCGGGCCGAGTATCTGCATGAGCACGGCATGGTCGACATGGTGGTTCACCGCCGCGACCTGAAAGCCAGGCTGGCCTCGCTGCTTGACTATCTGACGGCGGCCAAGGCGGCCTGAGCCGCGTGAAGGACTTCGCCACTTCCGAAAACCCGCGCGTCCAGGCGCAGTTGAACAGACTGGGCGCGCTCTCGGTGCCTGATGGGCGGCTGGGGCTGGAGACGATCCGGTGCTTGTTGGCACGGCTGGACGATCCGCATCTTCGGTTACCGCCGGTGTTCCATGTCGCCGGAACCAACGGCAAAGGTAGCACCTGCGCGTTCCTGCGGGCCATGCTGGAGGCGGATGGCTATGCTGTCCACGTTACCACCAGCCCGCATCTGGTCCGCTACAACGAGCGGATCCGGGTTGGGGGAAAGCTGATCGGGGATGACCGGCTGGCCGATCTGCTGGAACAGGTGCTGGATCTGGGCGCGGACCTCTGCCCCAGCTTCTTCGAAGTGACGATCGCCGCCGCCTTTGCCGAGTTTGCGCGGGTTCCGGCCGATGCCTGCGTGATCGAAGTGGGCCTTGGCGGACGGTTCGATGCCACCAACGTTCTGGAACAGCCGGCCGTCTGCGGGATCGCCGCGCTGGGGCTGGATCACGAGCGTTTCCTGCTGGCCCCGGAGGAGGGCGTGCCGACAGATCCGCTCGAGCGGATCGCGTTTGAGAAGGCCGGGATTGCCAAGCCCGGCGTGCCGCTGGTGACGCAAGAATATGCCACTGGCATGACCAAGGCCGTGCTCGATCAGGCCATGCGCGCCGGGGCACGTCCTGCCTTGCGCGGGCTGGACTGGTTTGCGGATCCGGGCGGAACCATCGTCTATCGCGACCGGTGGGGCGAACTGGCCTTGCCGCTTCCTGCCATGCCCGGACCACATCAGGCCGACAATGCGGCGCTGGCGATTGCCATGATCCGGCACCAAGCCATTGTTCCGGTGTCGGAAAATGCGATCCGGAGCGGTCTGATGGCAGCAAGTTGGCCGGCCCGGCTGCAGCGCCTGAGCGCCGGGCCGCTGACTGGAAACCGCGAGGTCTGGCTGGATGGCGGGCACAATCCCTCGGCCGGGGCAGCGCTGGCGGCACATTTCGGCAGACGGCGCTTTCATCTGATCATCGGGATGATCGCCGGCAAGGCCCCCCGCGCCCTGATCGAACCGCTAAGCAGCTCTATCGTCTCGATTTCCGCTGTGCCGGTGCCCACCCATGACTGGCATCCGGCAGAAGCTTTCGGACCGCAAGCGCAGGCCTTTGCCGATGTGCCGGCGGCGCTGGCAGCCTTGCCGGACGACCGGTTGCCGGTGCTGATTGCGGGGTCGCTTTACCTTGCCGGAGAGGTGCTGCGGCTTAACCGGCAGTTTCCGGATTGAGCCGTGCCGCACGGGCAGTCCGCAGCCACTCAAGCGCACACAAGACCACGGCCACCATGCCCAAAGCGGCAGTCAGATAGAACACCGGGGCATAACCATGGGTGTCGATCCGCGCCCCGATCGCCGCGCGGCCCAGTGACCCGACCAGGAAAGTCAGCGAGGCCAGCAGCGAGAACTGCACCGCCGCGTGCGACTTGGACGTGATCGAGGAAAGATAAGCGGTGAAAGCCGCTCCGGCGAAACCGCCCGCGAGGTTCTCGCCCGTGATCGCCAGCAGTAGCCGCGAGAAGCGATCGTCCGCACCGAAGTTCGAAAACAGCCAGTAGACCCCGCTGGCATGCCCGAACGTGTCGAGCCAGAACCCGCCCTGCGCCAGATCGGCATAGAGCAGGTTGCTGGCTGCCGAAATGAAAGCGGCAAACAACAGCGTCGCCATGCGTCCGATCACGGCGAAAGCCACCGCACCCAGCGCGATCCCGGCCATGGTCATGCCGACGCCGAAGAACTTGCTGGCGAAGGCGACCTCGTCGTTCGAATAGTTGAGTTCCTGCAGATAGAACGGCAGGGCGAACGGCCCCCAGACGCTGTCGGTCAGGCGATAGGTCAGGATGATCCCGAAGACCAGGATCGCCGCCCAGCGCAGCCGCCCGACCAGTTCACCCAACGGTTCGATCAGCGCGCGATAGGCATGGTCGAGCGGATTGGGCTGCGCCGCCAGCGGCTGGCCTTCGGCAGACCAGCGCCCGCTGCGCTGCCAGTGGCCGATCACCGCGGCGATGATTGACGGCAGGATCACCGTGACGATCACGATCAGCGGCCCTTGCACCTTGATGAAATCGGTCGAACTGGGCCGCAGCGCCGGTTCCGCCCCCAGCGAGCGGACCATGAAGCTGATGACAGTGAACAAGGCCCAGCCCCACAGCGCCCCGACCAGCCCAAGCGCAATCGCCCGTACCCGCGGGGGCAGTCCGGCCAGTGCGGCTTCGTGATCGGTCCGCTCTGCGAACGGGGTATCGGGCGCGAGCCAGCTCGCCACCATCGCCACCAGCATGAAACAGCCCATCGCCAGATAAACCGCCGGCCAGCCGATCCGCGCGGCCAGCACCAGAGCCAGCGCCCCGCCCATCAACGTCGCCAGCCGGAAACCGAGCTGGTAGATCGCCGACAGAACGTCGAGCGTAGCCACCTCGTCCGCCACTTCGACGCGCCAGGCATCGATTGCGATGTCCTGGGTGGCAGCGGCAAAGGCGGCCAGGCCGGCCAGCAGCGAAAACCACCCCAGCGCCGCCTGCGGATCAAGCCGCGAAAGGACGATCAGCACGATCCCGACCAGCGCCTGGATCGGCACCAGCCAGCTGCGGCGGCGCCCCAGCCGCCACAGGCCCGGCAGCCGCACCCGGTCCACCACCGGCGACCACAGGAACTTGAAGGCATAGGCCAGACCAATCAGCGAAAAGACGCCCATTGTCTCCAGATTGACGCCCGCTTCGCCCAGCCAGGCATAAAGCGAGCCCAGCAGCAGCACGTTGGGCAGCCCCGCCGCCATGCCAAGCACAAGCATCACCCCGGTCTTGCGATGGGTAAAGGCCGCCGCCAGCAGTTTGAAAGTGCCCGGCTTGGCTGGATTTTCGCTGGTCATTGCCCCTCCGCTTGCGAATCCGGCGCACCTTACCCACAACGCCCGGCTTGAACAGGGCCATGTGGAAAGATCGGCGGCGCTTTCGCAAACGGGCCGGAACGGCTAAGGCCCAGCCCATGACAGCTTTCGACAGTCCCCGCGAAGGGGAACGTATCGCCAAGTTACTTGCCCGCGCCGGGATCGCCAGCCGCCGCGAGGTAGAGCGGATGATTGCCGAGGGCCGGGTGAAGCTGAACGGCGAAGTGCTGACGACCCCCGCCACGGTGCTGAAGACCCTGAAGGGCGTGACCGTTGACGACAAGCCGGTGAAAGCGGCCGAGCCGACCCGGATTTTCGTGTTTCACAAGCCCAGCGGCCTGATCACGGCCGAGCGCGATCCGGCCGGGCGGCCGACCATCTATACTGCACTGCGCAATGCCCTGCCCGCTGATGCTGGCCGGGTGATGCCGATCGGGCGGCTGGACTTCAACACCGAAGGGCTGCTGCTGCTGACCAACGATGGCGAGCTCAAACGGGCGATGGAGCTGCCCGCCACAGGCCTGCCGCGCACCTACCGCGCCCGCACCTTTGGCGATATTACCCAGGCCCAGTTGGAAGAGCTGATCGACGGGATCGAGATCGACGGTGTCCGCTATGGCAGGATCGACGCCAACATGGAGCGTCGGACCGGGCGCAACCAGTGGATCGAAGTGACCATCACCGAAGGAAAGAACCGCGAGGTGCGCCGCGTGCTGGAGCACCTGGGCCTGGAAGTCAGCCGCCTGCTGCGTACCCGCTACGGCCCGTTCCAGCTTTATGACCTGCCGCGCGGCCAGGCGGCCGAAATCCGTCAGGCCGAGGTCGAACGCTTCCGCCGCGCCCTGCTGGGCGGGACCGGCACCGACGTGGAACTGAGCGCCCCGCAGCAGGCCCGCGCCCGGATCGCCCGGAAAGCGCCGCGCCGCGCCGATGCGCCGAAGAAGGATGGGCCGGCCAAGCCCGCCCCCCGCAAGCCGGAGGGCCGCAAGCCAGAGGGTGGGAAGCCGCTGGGCCGCAAGCCGGATGGACGCAAGCCGGAGGGCCGCAAACCGCTGGGCCGCAAGCCTGTGCCCCGCAGGCCGGGGCCCCGCAAATGAGCCTGCGGATCATCGCCGGGGAGTGGCGCGGACGTAAATTGATCGCCCCTGCCGGCGACACCACCCGCCCGACGGCGGACCGCACCCGCGAAACGCTGTTTTCGATGCTGGTCAGCCGGATCGGAGACTTTGCGGGGCTGGCGGTAGCCGACCTGTTCGCAGGCTCCGGCGCACTGGGGCTTGAGGCGCTGTCGCGCGGCGCGGCCAGCTGCACTTTCGTGGAGCAGGACGCCGCCGCGATCCGCGCGCTGCGCGGCAACATCGCCGCCCTGCGCGCTGCACCGCAATGCGATGTGCGGGCCTCGTCGGTGCTGGCGCTGGGTCCGGCCAAGGCCCCGCCCGACCTGATCCTGCTGGATCCGCCCTATCACTCCGGTGCCGGATCGGTCGCGCTCGACAAGCTGAACCGGCTCGGCTGGATCGGCGAAGGCACCTGGATCAGCCTCGAAACCGCGTTCGACGAGGAGCCCAAGGTCAAGGGACTGGAAACCGTGGCCGATCGCAAGGTCGGCAAGGCGCGGATTACCTTGCTGCGGAAGCTGGCTTAGGGGCAGGACCTCTTCGCCGCCAGCACCCCGATCAGCGTCGCCAGCCCGGCCAGCGACAGCAGCAGACCGACATGGCTGCCCAGCCCGGCCTCGGCCAAGAGCTGCGCCCCGATCGGGGTCAGCGCTCCGCCGACGATCCCGCCGACATTGAAAGCCAGTGAGATCCCGCTATAGCGCACCGTCACCGGAAACAGTGTCGGCAACCATGAACCGAGCGGGCCGTAGACGAAGCCCATCACCACCAGCGCGGCCGACAGCGTGACGAAGATGACGGGCAGCGATCCCGAAGTCAGCCCCGCCCCGAACACCATGCCCAGCGCGATCGTCATGACCGCTCCGGTCAGCATGACCTGGCGCGGGCTGGTCCGATCGGCGCGGATCACCGCGATCAGGATGCCCAGCGCGAAGCAGCAGTTGGCCCCCAGCTGCACCGCCAGAAAGGTCTCGCGCGAATAGCCGAGCGTCGTCGTGCCCTGGGCCAGAGCATAGGCGGTGGAGAGGTAGAAGATCGCAAAGCAAGCAATCGCCCCGGCCGTCCCCGCCAGCACCGCCCCGAAATGGCGTGACAGCAGCACGGCGACCGGAACCGCAGGCGGCGCCTTGTGGGCCAATGCTTCGCGGAAGGCCGGCGTTTCGGCAATCCGCAGCCGCACCCACAGGCCAAGAGCGACCAGCACCGCACTGGCCAGAAACGGAATGCGCCAACCCCAGGCCTTGAAGTCCGCGTCGGACAGCATCAGACCAAGGATCAGGAACAACCCGTTGGCGGCAAGGAACCCGACCGGCGCGCCGAATTGCGGGGCAGAGCCAAACCGCGCCTCCCACCCTTTCGGCGCGTTCTCAACCGCCAGCAGCGAGGCCCCGCCCCATTCGCCGCCCAGGCCGAAGCCCTGGCCAAAGCGCAGGATGCACAGCAGCAGCGGCGCAGCCCAGCCAACCCCTTTTTCATCCATGAAGGCATAGCTTGGCAGGAACGCGATCAGCAGGGTTGAAAGCCCCATCAGCATCAGCGAGGCGACCAGCGTCGATTTGCGCCCTATCCGGTCCCCGAAATGGCCGAACACGATCGCGCCGACTGGCCGGGCGAAGAATGCCAGACCAAAGCTCATGAAGGCAAACAGGGTCTGCGCCGCCTCGCTTTCCGCCGGAAAGAACAGCGGCCCGAACACCAGCGCAGCGGCGGTGGCGTAGATGTAGAAGTCGTAGAACTCCACCGCCGTGCCGGTAAGCGAGGCGGCAAGAACGCGGGCGTGCTGGCGAAGCGGATGCATGGCACGCTGGGTTGCCGCTGCCTGTGCCCCTGTCAACCGAAGCCTTGCACAGAGCAGCGCTGTTCCCTAGTTGTTCACGGGTGCAACTCCCGAACGAATCCCCCGCCGACCCGCTGCTTGACGGGCTGAACCCGCCCCAGCGGGAGGCCGTGCTGACCACCGAAGGCCCGGTGCTGATGCTGGCCGGGGCCGGAACCGGAAAGACCGCCGCGCTGACTGCGCGGCTGGCCCATATCGTGCGCAGCCGGCTCGCCTGGCCGAGCGAGATCCTCTGCGTCACGTTCACCAACAAGGCGGCGCGGGAAATGAAGGAGCGGGTCGGGCAGCTTGTCGGCCCGGCGGTGGAAGGGATGCCGTGGCTGGGCACCTTCCACGCAATCGCCGCCAAGATGCTGCGCCGCCATGCCGAACTGGCCGGGCTGCAATCGAATTACACGATCATCGATACCGACGATCAGCTGCGCGTCCTCAAGCAGCTGATCCAGGCCGAGGGGCTGGATGAAAAGCGCTGGCCCGCGCGCCAATTGGCCGGGTGCATCGACCGCTGGAAAAACCGTGGCCTCCTGCCGCAAGACCTCTCGGCCGGAGAAAGCGAGGCCTACGCCAATGGCCAGGGGCAGAAGTTCTACCGGCTCTATCAGGAGCGGCTCAAGGCGCTCAATGCCTGCGACTTTGGCGATCTGCTGCTGCACATGCTGAACATCCTGCGCGCCAACCGCGAGATCCTGGAGCAGTATCAACAGCGCTTCAAATACATCATGGTGGACGAGTACCAGGACACCAACCAGGTCCAGTACCTGTGGCTGCGGCTGCTGGCCCAGGCCCGCAAGAATATCTGCGTGGTGGGCGACGATGACCAGTCGATCTATTCATGGCGCGGCGCGGAAGTGGCCAATATCCTGCGGTTCGAACAGGATTTTCCCGGCGCCAAGGTGATCAGGCTGGAGCAGAATTACCGCTCTACCCCGGATATCCTGGCCGCTGCATCGGGGCTGATCGGTGCCAACAGCCAGCGGCTCGGCAAGACGCTGTGGACGGAGCGTGGCGGTGGCGACAAGGTCCGCGTGATCGGGGTGTGGGACGGCCCGGAAGAAGCCCGCCGGATCGGCGAAGAGGCCGAGCGGCTTGAGCGCGAGGGGGCGAGCCTTGCCACGGTTGCAATCCTGGTCCGCGCCCAGTTCCAGACCCGCGAATTTGAAGACCGCTTCATCGCGATCGGCCTGCCTTACAAGATCGTCGGCGGTTTCCGCTTTTATGAGCGCGCCGAAATCCGCGATGCCCTCGCTTATCTGCGCCTCGTTGCCCAGCCGAGCGATGATCTGGCGTTCGAACGGATCTATAACGCCCCCAAGCGCGGCCTGGGCGACAAGACACTGGAAAAGCTGCACCGCCATGCCCGCGCCCGCGGCGTGCCGCTGAGCCTGGCGGCGGTGGAGATTGCCGATACCGACGAATTGCCGGCCCGCGCCCGCAACACCCTGCTGGGCTTCATGCGCGATGTGGCGCGGTGGCGCGATCTGGCCAGGCAGACTACTCCGGCAGAACTCGCGCGCACCATGCTCGACGAGAGCGGCTACACCGCCGCACTGCAGGCGGAAAAGAGCGCGGAAAGTGCGGGGCGGCTGGAAAACCTGGCCGAACTGGCCCGGGCGATGGAAGAATACGAAACACTGGGCGATTTCCTGGAACACGTCAGCCTGGTCATGGACAACGAAGCCAACGACCAGGCCGAGAAGCTGACCATCATGACGATCCACGCCGCCAAGGGGCTGGAATTCGATCACGTGTTCCTGCCCGGCTGGGAAGAAGGCGTGTTCCCCAGCCAGCGGGCAATGGACGAAGGTGGCCTTGCCAGCCTGGAGGAAGAACGCCGCCTAGCCTATGTCGCGATCACCCGCGCCCGGCGGCGCTGCACGATCCTTCACGCCGCCAACCGCCGGATCTATGGCCAGTGGACCAGCTCGATCCCCAGCCGCTTCATCGGCGAATTGCCCGCAGCCCACGTGCAGCAGGAATCGACGCTGTCGGGCGGTGCCTCGCTGTGGCGGGCGCAGTGGTCGGAAACCAGCGATCCCTTCGCCCAAGTCTCGCGCGGCACCGGGCGCGGCCCCGGCTGGCAGCGCGCCGCCACGCAAAGCTATGATCCCACCCCGCGCCGCTTGCCCGAAGCGACCCGCAGCGCTGCCAGCTTCGCCGCCAAACCGCGCAGTGACGTGCGGCTGGGCGCGCGGGTGTTCCATGAAAAGTTCGGCTATGGCACCGTCACTTCCCAGGAAGGCAACAAGCTGGAGATTGAGTTCGAGACCGTCGGGCCGAAGCGGGTGATCGACAGCTTTGTGAGGCTGGCGCAATAGATCCGCCCGGAAACCGGGAGGATTACAGTGCAGAAATGCCCAGGAAGCTGGGAACCGGGCCGTTCCAGACGCCGGGTCCATCGGCCTCGTCGTCCTCGCGGTGGGCCTTGTCATGGCTTTCGGGCTTGGGCGGCCGGGTGCCGTCGCGCCTGGGGCGTTCCTGACGCGGGGCGCGTTCTTCGCGTTCCGGCCTGGCAGCGCCTTCGGGCTTGGCCTGGCGGCGGCTGCGGGCGGGCTTGTTCACCTGCTCCAGCCTGACAGCGCTGGCCGCGCCCTGCTCGACTTCGAATACCGGCAGCTTGGCACCGGTCAGCTTTTCGACATTCTCGATCGCTTCGGCATCCTCTGGCGCGATCAGCGTGAAGGCGCGGCCGGTGGCCCCGGCGCGGCCGGTGCGGCCGACCCGGTGGACGTAATCGTCCGGGTGCCACGGCGTGTCGAAATTGAAGACGTGGCTGACGCCCTTGATGTCGAGCCCGCGCGCGGCAACGTCGGAGCAGACCAGGATGTTGACCGCCCCGTCCTTGAACCGCTGCAATTCGGCCAGCCGCTGCGGCTGGTCCATGTCGCCGTGGATTTCGGCGCTGGCAAAGCCGTGGCGTTGCAGGCTCTTGTTGAGCTCGCGCACCGTGGTCTTGCGGTTGCAGAAGATCATCGCCGTGGCGACATTGTCGCTCTTCAGCAGTTGGCGCAGCACCTCGCGCTTCACCCGGCTGGAGGCAACCGGAACCTTGAACTGGGCTATCTGGGTATTGGTCGAGGCCGGCCTGGCCACCTCGATATATTTGGGATTGCTGAGAAACCTGTCCGCCAGCTTCTTGATCGGCGGCGGCATGGTCGCACTGAACAACAGGGTCTGGCGGTTGGCGGGCAGCCTGGAACAGATCGTCTCGATGTCCGGAATAAAGCCCATGTCGAGCATCCGGTCCGCCTCGTCGATCACCAGCAGATCACAGCCGGTCAGCAGAATCTTGCCCCGGTCAAACAGATCCATCAGCCGTCCGGGCGTGGCGATCAGCACGTCGACACCCTCGTTCAGCGCCTTGACCTGATCGCCCATCTGCACGCCGCCGATCAGCAGCGCCATCTTGAGGTCGTGGTTCTTGCCGTAAGCCTCAAAGTTCTCTGCCACCTGCGCCGCCAGTTCGCGGGTCGGCTCCAGGATCAGGCTGCGCGGCATCATGGCGCGGCGGCGGCCATGGGCCAGGATGTCGATCATCGGCAGCACGAAGCTGGCGGTCTTGCCGGTCCCGGTCTGCGCGATCGCGATCAGGTCCTTCATCATCAGGACGCTGGGGATTGCCTGGGCCTGGATCGGCGTGGGCGAATCATACCCCTTGGCGGCGATCGCACCGAGCAATTCGTCTGACAGGCCGAGATCGGCAAATTTCATAGGCTAATGCATCTGTTGAAGGAAAATGGAATTGAAATGCCGCGTGATGCCAGCGGGCATCGCTACACGGCAAGAAGCTTGCCCGCGCCCTAGGCGCAAAGAGCTGCAAAAGTCAAGAAAACCCGGCAGCTTCGTCCCCCACGCACAGGGCTGTCAGCCGCCGACCTGAATCAGTTGGCGAAAGCCCGTGACCTGGCAGGTGCTTCCACTGCGGGAACGCAGCGCATCACGTCCGGTGCAGATCATCCCGTCATCGCTGCGCTGGACCATGAAGCCGGAATAGAAATCGCGGCCCTGGCAGCCCTTTTCCAGCCGCGCCGTCACCAGCCGCCGATCGTTGAGGATCAGCAGCAACCGCGAATTGTCAATCGGCTGCACCCCGGCAACCAGCCCCGCCAACAGGCAGTTACCCATCTTCCGTTCGACCCAGCGCGGACCGCGCGCCTCATCGAGGCCGTTGTCGAACATCATCGCTTCCATCGGCATCGGCGATGGACGCGGACTGACGCGAATGGTGACCCGCTGCTGGATCGTGACCTGCTGGGCCGAGGCGGGGCGCAGCGGATCGCTTGCCGCAGGCTGTTCACCTGCAGACCCGACCCCGGCAAGCGCGGGAAGCAGCACGAGCAATGGTGCAAGAAGCTGGGAAAGCGAGGGCATCGACCCGTTCTGTTAGCGTCCGAGATTGAACCAAGGCTTAACCCCAGAGCAGCAGGACTCGCAAGGCGGGCCTGCCCTGTGCCATAGGGTTTGCATGAACCCCGCCGCCGCAGCTTTCCTGGCCGAAGCCGAAGCCCTGCTGGGGCCGCGCGCCTTGACCCGCGATGCGGCGCTGCTGGAGCCCTGGCTGACCGACTGGCGCGGGCGCTTCACCGGCAAGGCACTGGCGCTCGCTTCGCCCGCTTCGACTGCCGAGGTGGCAGGCATCGTTCAGCTTTGTTCCCGGCACGGCATTCCGATCGTGCCGCAAGGGGGCAACTCCGGCATGGTGGGCGGAGCCACCCCGGATGACAGTGGCACCGCCCTGTTGCTTTCCTTGCGACGGATGAACCGGATCGGCGCGATCGATGCCGCCGCCGGCACCATCACCTGCGAGGCCGGAGTGGTGCTGCAAAGTCTGCACGAGGCCGCCGAAGCCGAGGGCCTGCGCTTTCCCCTGACCCTGGGCGGCAAGGGCACGGCAACCATTGGCGGGCTGATTTCCACCAATGCCGGCGGCACGCAGGTGCTGCGTCACGGATCGATGCGCGATCAGGTGCTGGGGATCGAGGCCGTTTTGCCCGATGGCTCGGTCTACAGCGCGCTCACGCCGCTGAAGAAGGACAACCGGGGTTTTGACCTCAAGCAGTTGTTCATCGGGGCAGAAGGCACGCTGGGGATCGTGACTGCGGCCACCTTGCGCCTGATCTCTGCGCCAGCGGGACGCTGCGTGGTCTGGGCCGGGCTTGGCTCGATCCAGCAGGCTCGCGCCCTGTTGCTGCATTGCGAAGCCGGGGCGGGTGCGGCCCTTGAAGGTTTCGAGGTTCTGCCCCAGGGCTGCCTCGATGCGGTTCTGGATTATCTGCCCGATGCCCGCGCACCGCTTGGCGCAAGCCACGCCTGGCACGCGCTGATCGAACTGGTTGGCGCCGATGCCGCGGCTCTGGCCGAACGGCTGCTGTCGGCTGCGCTGGACCGGGGCCTGATCGAGGATGCCACCATCGCCGCATCAGAGGCGCAGGCCGAAGCCTTCTGGACCCTGCGCGATTCGATTTCTCCGGCTGAGCGCGCCAAAGGCCCCGCCATGCAGCATGACATTGCCGTGCCGGTTGCCCGCATGGCCGACTTTCTGGACGCGGCCGTGCCGCTGATCGAAACAGCCTGGCCCGGCACGCGGGCTTTCGGATTTGGCCACCTCGGCGATGGCAATGTCCATTTCCACGTGCAGGCTCCGGCCG
>JBKBSV010000098.1:0-7263 GCA_046291115.1 Novosphingobium sp.
CGCCCGCACATGTATTGCCTGCCGGTGGCCAAGCGCGAACATCACCGCCGCGCGCTGCGCCAGGCGGCCACTTCGGGCAGCCCCAGGTTCTTCCTCGGCACCGACAGCGCTCCCCATGCAGTCGGCGCGAAGGAAGCTGCCTGCGGCTGCGCCGGCATCTTCAACGCGCCTTTCGCGCTGGAAAGCTATCTGGCCGTGTTCGAGGAAGAGGGCGCGCTTGACCGGTTCGAGGGTTTTGCCTCGCTCCACGGCCCGGCCTTCTACGGTCTGCCGGTCAACGCAGATACGGTGACGCTGGAAAAGGCCCCGGTGAGCGTGCCGGAGGTGATCGACGCCAACGGCACGCCGATTGTGCCGTTCCATGCCGGGGAAACGCTGGGCTGGCGCTTTATCGGCTGAGGGTTTGCGCCGCAGCGCGCGCCTCGACACCACCAGGGCGCTTCGGATCCGCACCAGCTCTGGCCGCGAACAGGCGATCCGCCGCCCCGCAGGCCTGCGGCAAATCCGCCGGGGCTGGCGCGGGCGGGCGCAATCGGGCATGAAGGCAGGCAGGATGACAAGCTGCCCGACCAACCCGCGAAACGCTTTTGTGGCCGCTACTGTGGCCGCTACGCTGGCTTTGGCGCTGTCCGCCTGCGGCAAGGACCAGGGCCAGGCAGAGCGGGAAAACCGTGATCCCGCGGTCACCGCTGCGCTATCCGATCCGATCATGACTGATCCGGACCTGACCAGCCAGAACCGCGCGGATTCTGCGCTATCCGGCGGCGGCCCGGCCACCGCGGAGATTCCGCCCGACAAGCGCGGACCGGAGGAGGCCGAACGCGCCCGTCTTGCCGCACGCGAGCTGCTGGGTGGCGGGCCGGTCCCGCAGGCTCCGGCCCCGACGGAGGAACAGGCGCAATCGCGCCTTGCCCGCGCGGTGACGCTGGAGGCCGTGGCCGAGGCGCTGGACATGGGCGGCAAGGCTTGCGCAAAGTCGATCGGCTATGGGTTTGGCTGGGTGACGCTGCTGCCGCCCGCCCTGCCGGTCTATCCGCGTGGCCATGCCCGCGTGGCGGCGGGCAGCGACGCGCCGGGCTGCAAGCTGCGACTGGTCAGGTTCGTTACCCCGGTCGCGCCCGGCGAGGTGGCCGATTTCTATTTCGTCAGCACGCGCAAGGCGGGCCTTTCTGCCGAACTGCGGCGCGAGGGTGGCGATCTGGTGGTGCAGGGCGGCAAGGGCGGGGGGCGCTTTGCCGTCTACCTGCGCGATGCCGGGGATGGCTTGACCGAAGCGGATCTTGCCACTTCGGGGCTGTAAGGCGGCCCTATTCCTCGCGCAGGCCGACGCCGATCATCGCGCGCGGCTGTTCCATCTCGTTCGAGGCCACCGGATAGGCACAGTAATCCGCTGCGTAATAGGCGCTGGGGCGATGGTTGCCGGAAAGGCCGACACCGCCAAACGGCGCGGCAGAACTGGCCCCGTTGGTTGGCCGGTTCCAATTGATCACCCCGGCCCGGACATTGGCCCAGAAGCGGTTGTATTCCGCCGGGCTGCCGCCGACCAGCGAGGCAGAGAGGCCGAAGCGGGTGTTGTTGGCCTCGGCAATCGCCTCGTCAAAATCGTCCACTCGGATAACCTGAAGCAGCGGGCCGAACAATTCCACGTCGGGGCGGTCCTTGACCGAGGTCACGTCGATGATCGCGGGGGACAGGAACGGCAGATCCTCACGCGGGCGGACCAGGTGCTTGATTGCCTTGCCGCCATGGCTGAGCAGGTAGAGGAAGCTCTCGGTCAGCCCGTCGGCGGCCTGGTTGTCGATCACCGGACCCATGAACGGGGCGGGATCATCGAGCGGCGCGCCGACGATGATTCGGTCGGCCAGGCGCTTTACTTCGGCCAGCAGGGCATCGTGCATCGTGCCCTTGACGATCAGCCGCCGCGCGGCCGTGCAGCGCTGCCCGGCGCTGGTGAACGCGCTCTGGATCACCAGCGCGGCCGCATCGCTCAGCTTGGGCGTGTCCCACACCACCAGGGGATTGTTGCCACCCATTTCCAGCGCGACGATCTTGTCCGGGCGGGTGGCGAGGCGGCGGTTGATGGCAATCCCGGTATGGGCAGAACCGGTGAACAGCACACCGTCGATCCCTTCGTGACCGACCAGCGCCTGGCCTTCTTCCGGTCCGCCGATCAGCAGCTGGACCACGGCGGCGGAAATCCCGGCACGGTGAAAGCACTGGACCAGCAGCTCGGCCGTGGCCGGGGTCTTTTCGCTCGGCTTGAAGACGATCGCGTTGCCGGCGATCAGCGCGGGCACGATATGGCCATTGGGCAGGTGGGCCGGGAAATTGTAGGGTCCCAGCACGGCCATCACCCCGTGCGGCTTGTGGCGCAGCGCGGCAGTCCCCTGCAGAGCGTTGTCCAGCTTGCGCTGGCTGGTCCGTTCGGCGTAGGCGCGGATCGAGATTTCGACCTTGCCTACCACGCTTTCAACTTCGCTCCGGGCTTCCCACAGCGGCTTGCCGGTTTCCCGCGCGATCAGCGTGGCCAGCTTGTCGCTTTCCTTGCGCACTTCGTTGGCGAAGCGGCGGACCAGTTCCATCCGGTTGGCAAGCGGCTGTGCCGCCCAGGCTGGCCAGGCCCGCCGGGCGCGATCGACGATCTCGTCGACGTTGCCGTGCCTGCCGCGCCACAGTTCGGCGCCGGTTGCCGGCTCGAAGGATACCAGTTCAGCCTTGCTCAATTCAGCGTCCTGTCCTGTCCCTGTGGTTGCATTGAATGCATCACGGCGGCCTTAGCCAGATTGCAGATATATGAAAAGCCTTGCGTTTCGGTATATCGGAGACGGCTGATTTGCCGGGCTGGCACAGACGGGACGACCTAGCCCGCTTGCGCCGCTGCGATGCGCGGGCAATAAGGCAGACCGATCATGACCTTGCCATCGCCCCAGCCGCCTGCCCCCGCCTCTGAGCCGGGCCTCCCAGCCGACCGGTTCTGGACCAGTTCGGACGGCCTGAAGCTGCATTTCCGAGATTATCCGGGCCGCCCGGACCGCCCGCCGGTGATCTGCCTGCCGGGTCTGACCCGCAACGGGCGCGACTTTGCCCACGTGGCAGAGCGCCTCAGCGGTGAATGGCGGGTGCTGTGCCCGGACCTGCGCGGCCGGGGCGACAGTGCCTATGCCAAGGATTCCGCCACTTACAACCCGGTCCAGTATGTCGAGGACCTGGGCCGGTTGCTGGCGCAGGAGGGGATTGCACGTTTCGTCGCCATCGGCACGTCGCTGGGCGGTCTGATGACGATGCTCGTCGCGATGACCGGGGCCGAGCGGCTGGCCGGGGTGCTGCTCAACGATGTCGGCCCGGAAATCGCGCCAGAGGGGCTGGAGCGGATCCGCAGCTATGTTGGCCAGGGGCGCAGCTTCCCGACCTGGATGCACGCTGCCCGCGCATTGCAGGAAGCGCAGGGGGACGTGTTCCCCGATTACCAGGTGGCCGATTGGCTGGCCATGGCCAAGCGCTGCATGGTGGTGGGGGGCAACGGGCGGATCGTGTTTGATTACGACATGAAGATCGCCGAGCCGTTCAGCCAGCCGGGGGGTGAGGCCGGGGTGGACCTGTGGCCGGCCTTTGCCGCGCTGGATGGCCGCCCGGTAACGCTGCTGCGGGGCGAACTGTCGGACATTCTCAGCCCGGAAACGCTGGCGAGAATGGCCGCCATGCTGACGGATTGCGAAGTGGTGACTGTGCCGCGTGTCGGCCATGCGCCGATGCTGGACGAACCCGCCGCCGTGGCCGCGATCGACCGGCTGCTGGCCCGGGTGAAGTAGCGCCTTGCGGCTGCTGCACCTTCATTCCAGCTTCAATCCGGGCGGCAAGGAACTGCGCGTCGCCAAGCTGATGGCCGCTTTCGGGGCGGCGGTGGACCATACCGTCGTTTCCGGCGTGCCCGGCGCGCTGGGGGCGGCCGAAGTGGTCGATCCGGCGCTCAGCGCGGCCTATCCGGCGGACTTTCCGGCGCTGACCGGCCGCCCCTCGCTGAAGCGCTATCGCCGGATTGCCATGGCCATGGCGGGGTATGACCTGGTCCTGACCTATAACTGGGGGGCGATGGACGCGGTGCTGGCCCACCGGTTGTTCGCGCGCCGCCTGGCCCTGCCGCCGCTGGTCCATCACGAGGACGGCTTCAACCAGGACGAGGCCCAGCGGCTGAAGCCGGTGCGCAACTGGCTGCGGCGCGTGGCCCTGCCGACAGCGGCCGCGCTGGTGGTGCCATCGCGGGTGCTGGAAGGAATCGCGCTGGAGGTCTGGCACCAGCCGCGCGGGCGGGTGGTGCGGATCGCCAACGGAATTCCGCTGGCCGATTTTGCCAAGGTGCCGCCGCCCGATGCGCTGCCGGGGCTGGTCAAGCGGCCGGGGGAACGCTGGCTGGGGACCATGGCCGGGCTGCGCGCGGTCAAGAACCTGCCCCGGCTGGTCCGCGCCTTTGCCGCCATGCCTGAAAGCTGGCGGCTGGTGATCGTCGGCGAAGGGCCGGAACGCGCCGTGATCGCGGCCGAAGCGGCGCGGCTGGGGCTGGCCGAGCGGGTCCATTTGCCCGGCTTCGCGCCCGAGCCGGCGCGGGTGATGGGCCTGTTCGACCTGTTCGCGCTGTCTTCCGACAGCGAACAGTTCCCGATTTCCGTGGTCGAGGCGATGGCGGCGGGCCTGGCCGTGGTCAGCCCGGCGGTGGGCGATCTCGCGGCGATGGTTGCGCCGGACAATGTGCCGTGGATCGTGCCGCCGGGGGACGAGGCGGCGCTGGGCGCGGCCTTGGCCGCGGCCGCCGCCGATGATGGGCGGCGCATGGCCGTGGGCGCGGCCAACCGCCTGCGGGCCGGGGCCGACTACGCCGATGATGCGATGATTGCCGCCTACCGCCAGACCTATGCCGCGGCGCTGGGCCGCAGCGCTTTTCCCTGATCCGCCCTGTTCAGCGCAGCTTCACCGGGGATTGGCAAGGGAAGGGCGTTGAAAAGGCCGGTCCATCCGCTAAACAGCCGCCGACAGTCATTTTGAAGGCTTTACTCTTGGCTACGCGTCCCCCGTCCGATTCCCCGCCCCCCAAGCCCGGCAGCAAGGAAGCCGCGCAGCAGGACGTGTTCCTGCGCGAAGTGGACGATGCCTTGCGCGAAGAACAGGTGCTCAACATCTTCAAGCGCTATGGCAAGCCGGTCGGCGCGGCGATTGCCGCAGGGCTGCTGGCGCTGGGCGTCTATCTGTACTGGGATCATTCGGACAAGCTGGCCAAGGCGGGCTATTCCGAACGGCTGACCATGGCGCTGGACCGGATCGAGGCGGGCCAGCTGGCCGAGGCCGAGAAGGATCTGGAACTCATCGCCAAGGAAGGCAAGGACGGCCCCCGCGCGGTGGCGCTGATGCAACTGGCGGCCATCGCCGCGCAGAAGGGCGATACTGCCGGTGCGGCTACCCGCTTTGCCGCCATTGCCGCCGATAAGGACGTGCCGCAGGGTTACCGCGATCTGGCGGCCGTGCGCGAAGTGGCGATCCGCTTTGACACGATGAAGCCGGAAGACGTGGTGGCCCGGTTGAAGCCGATTGCCGTGCCTGGCAATGCCTATTTCGGCAGCGCGGGCGAACTGCTCGGCATGGCCTATCTCGAAATGGGCAAACCGGACGAAGCGGGCAAGCTGTTTGCCGAAATCGGCAAGAATGACAAAGTCCCCGGATCGCTGCGTTCAAGGATGCGCCAGCTGGCCGGTGGGCTGGGCTTCGATGCCGGGACCGAGGATGCCGAACTCGAAGCAGCCGGCGAGGCCGAGCCGGGCTCGGCCGCTAGCGACGCCGCCAAGCCATAAGATCCGGCATCAAGCCAAGGAACCGCGAATGAAACCGACCGACCTGACCCGCCGCCTTTCCGCCCCGCTGGCCCTTGTCATGCTGCTGGGGCTTGCCGGATGCGGCGCGTTCGGCGGCAAGGACAAGCCTTCGACCCCGACCGTGGGCAATCGCGTGCCGATCCTGAGCAAGATCGACACCAGCGCCAAGGTCGATCCGGCGCTGGCCAATGTGGCGGTGATCGTGCCGCTGGCGGCCGAGAATGCCGAATGGCCCCAGGCCGGCGGCACCGCCAGCAAAAGCTATGGCAACCTGGCGCTGGCCGCGAACCCGACCAGGGTGTGGAGCGCGCAGATCGCCGGATCGAGCAAGAAGCAGCGTCTGGCCGCTTCGCCAGTGGTTGGCGGCGGTACCCTGTTCGCGATGGATACGGCCGGCGTGCTCCATGCTTTCGATGCGGCGACCGGGGCGCCGCGCTGGAAGCAGACTTTCCAGATCAAGGGCGATGGCGCCACGTCGGTTTATGGCGGCGGCGCCAGCTATTCCGATGGCCAGGTGTTCGTGACCACCGGTATCGGCGAAGTGGCCGCGCTGGACGCAGGGACCGGCAAGGTGCTTTGGAAAGTAAAGCCGGCCGGGCCGCTGCGCGGTTCGCCCACTATCGCGCTCAATGCGGTCTATGTGATGACCCAGGCCAACCAGCTGATCGCGCTGAGTGCCACCGACGGCACCCAGCAGTGGAGCCGCGCGGCTTCGGTCGGGCAGACCGGGGTGTTCGGGGTGGCGGCGCCGGCCGTGGGCCAGAGCACGGTAATTGCCGGCTTTTCAACCGGTGAACTGATCGCCTATCGCTATGAAAACGGCCGCGAGCTGTGGTCAGACGCGCTGGCGCGGACCTCGCTGTCCACCACCGTGGGCGTGCTGACCGATATCGACGCTGACCCGATCATCGATCGCGGCCGGGTGTTCGCGCTGGGCCAGGGCGGGCGCATGGCCGCCTATGAACTGGTCACCGGCCAGCGGATCTGGGAACTCAATCTGGCGGTGGCGGGTGACTGGATCTTCACCCTGACCGACGATTCGCGCCTGATCTGCATCGCCCGGTCAAGCGGCAAGGTGCGCTGGCTGACCCAGCTGCCCAGCTTCCGCAACCAGGAAAAGAAGAAAGGCCCGATCTTCTGGTCCGGCCCGGTGCTGGCCGGAGACAACCTGTGGTTTGTCAATTCCGAAGGCCAGATCTATGCCGCGGCCGTGGGGGATGGTCAGCCGGTGCTCAAGGCAGAGCTGCGGCAGCCGGTAACGCTGGCCCCGATCGTGGCGGGCAGCACGCTTTATATCCTGGATGACAGCGGCAGGATCACGGCGTTTAAGTGAGTTGAGCTGATCGCCTCCGCGATCAGCTTGGCAACACCGGCCCGCGGCCCCCCCCCCCCCCACCCCGAAAAG
>JBKBSV010000099.1:0-6267 GCA_046291115.1 Novosphingobium sp.
TGATGCGGCTGGACGAATGGCATGGGCGCGAAGGCGAGGCGGAATGAGCAAGCTCTATCGCTTGTCGGAGCAGCAGCAACCGGCGGTCGATCCGGGTGAAGTCGTGTGGCTGTCGGCCTCGGCCGGGACCGGCAAGACCCAGGTCCTTTCGGCCCGGGTGCTGCGCCTGCTGCTCCAGCCGGACGTGCGGCCCGAACAGATCCTGTGCCTGACCTTCACCAAGGCCGGGGCGACCGAGATGGCCAGCCGGATCAACGAGGTGCTGGCGCGCTGGGTGCGGGCCAGCGAGGGTGATCTGTTCAAGGATCTGGAAGCAATTGGTGCGCCATCCGGCCCCGAAGTGCGCAAGAAAGCACGCCGCCTTTTTGCAGAAGTGCTCGATTGCCCCGGCGGCGGCTTGCGCATCGATACGATCCATGCCTTTTCGCAGTGGCTGCTTTCCGCCTTTCCAGAAGAAGCCGGGCTGCTTCCCGGGGTCAAGGCGATGGACGATCGCGAGCGCGCCGATCTTGCCCGCGAAGTGCTGAGCGAACTGCTGCTGGAGGCAGAGCGCAGCAATGATGTTCCCACACTGCGCGCGCTGGAACTGCTGTCGGTGCGAATGGGGCCTCAAGCCGTGCCCGCCTGGTTGCTGCGCTGCGCCGCGGCGCGCGAGGCGTGGGAAGGGCCAGCGGGCTGGCAACCGCCGATGCGCCCAAACGTGCTGCGGCTGCTGGGCCTGCCCAGTGACGCAAGCCACGATGACCTGCTCGATCTGTGCAGCGACGCTGTGTTCGATACCGCTGCACTGGAATGCTGCCTTTCGGCCTACCAGGCCTGGAAGACCGCCAGCGCGGCCAGGATTAGCGGACCGATTGCCGCCTGGCTGGAAGAATCGCCGACTGGCCGCCTTGCCGGGATCAATGACCTGTATGATGCCCTGTTCAACAAGGACGAGGTGCCCAAGTATCTCAAGAATGTCCTCAAGTTCGAGGAAAGTCTGAGAGAAGCGGCCGATGCCGTGCTGGCCTGCTGCAAGACGGTGCGGGAACGGCGCGCGATGCTCGAACTGGCCGAGTTTCTGGCACCTGCTCTGGAAGTGGGGCGCAAATTCAGCCTTGCCTGGGACGATGCCAAGGCGCGCGCCGGGTTGATTGATTTTGATGACCAGATCCGCCAGGCCGCGGCCCTGCTCGGGCGCAGCGAGCTGGCTGACTGGATCCGCTACAAGCTTGACCGGCGCTTTGATCATATCCTGGTTGATGAGGCACAGGACACCAACTCGGCGCAGTGGGATATCTTTTTTGCGCTGATCGACGATTTCTTCAGCGGCGAGGGCGCCCATGGTGACAAGCTGCGCACTGCCTTCGTGGTCGGGGATTACAAGCAGGCCATCTTCCGCTTCCAGGGCACCAGTCCAGAGAATTTTGCCAAGGCCAAGGAAATCGTGCGCCAGCAGATGCTGGCCGCGGCGGAAAATGCGCTGGCCCTGCGCGATAACCGCCCGGTGCGACACTTGCGAGAGCTGGATCTTAGCAAGAGCTATCGCACCGCGCACGAGATTCTTGATTTTGTCGACCGCGCGATCGACGCGATCGGACAGGAAGGGATGGGGCTCGACAAACCAGCGGAACGGCATGACGGGCAGGCAAGGCCCGGTCGCGTCGTGTTCTGGCGGGTGTTGGGCGGGCCGAGCGAGGATGCGATCGGCAGCGAGGAAGGGCCGCTTGAAGCCGCTGATGAAGGCGTGGAGAGCTGGCTTTCCCGCAGCGACCGCAAGCTGGCCGATACAATCGCGCGGCAGGTGCGCGACTGGATGGACCATGGCTTTCCGCTGGTAAAGGAACAAAACGGCCAGAACCTGCGCCGGGCCACGCCGGGCGATGTCATGGTGCTGGTAAGAAAGCGCAAGGAGCTGGCCGGGCTGATCGTTGCCCGGCTTTATGCGCGCGGCGTGCCGGTGGCGGGGGTGGACCGGTTGCGGCTGGGCGCGCCGCTGGCGGTGAAGGATCTGATGGCTGCGCTGCGTTTTGCCGCCCAGCCTTATGACGATTTCAACCTCGCCTGCCTGCTGGTTTCGCCGCTGATCGGGTGGAGTCAGGAAGACCTGTTGCGGTATGGCTGGCGGCCCGATGGTGTGGCGCTGTTCGATCACTTGCGCAATTCGCGCGGGCTGGCCGAGGTGGAGCGGGTCTGGGCACAACTGGGCGAGCTGCTGCGGATCGCCGACTATGATCCGCCGCAGGCGCTGCTGCACTGGATCCTGACCGGACCGTGGCTGGGTCGGCGCAAGCTGGTTGCGCGGCTGGGGGCGGAAGCGAACGATCCGATCGACGAATTGCTGAATGCTGCCAGTGCCTTCTCGGTCAGCGAGGTGCCCAGCCTCAACACCTTCATTCACTGGTTCGATGCCGGCGACGGGGAGCTGAAGCGCGAAGTGGGCAAGGCGCGCGACGAGGTGCGGGTGATGACGGTGCATGGGTCAAAAGGGCTTCAGGCGCCGATCGTGATCCTGGCCGATGCGGCAGACGATCCGCGGGCTTCGCGCGGCTCTGCGCTGGAGCTGAAGGACGAGCTTAGCGGCAAGACCATTCCGCTGCCGTCCTTGCGCAAGGATGAGCAGTGCGGGCCGGTCCTGGCGGCCAAGGAAGCTGCGGAAATGGCGGAAATGCAGGAGCACTGGCGCCTGCTTTACGTGGCGATGACCAGGGCGGAGGAGGCCCTGTTCATCGGCGGGGCGCTGTCCGGCAAGGCCAAGGAGCCTGCCCCCGATAGCTGGTATGCCCGGCTGGAGCCGCTGTTCGATGGCGATTGGCAGGACGATCCGATCTGGGGCGCGGTCAAGGTCCATGGCACGCTTACCAGTGACACCGCACCGCCCAAACAGGCAGACGACGGGCACTTGCCGCTGCCCCCGCCGTGGCTTGACCGCCCGGTCGCGGCCGAACCGCGCCCGCCGCGCCCGTTGGCCCCGTCTTCGCTGGGCGAGGAGCTGGCCAGCGACCCGCCCTATCCGCCCGGTTCCGGATCGGCTGCGGCGCGGCGCGGGGTGCTGCTCCACCGTCTGCTTGAACGCCTGCCGGAAGTCGAACCGTCCGCCCGCAAGGTCGCGGCGCAGACCTGGCTGGCAAAGAGCGCCAGCGAACTCGATGCCCCGGCCCGCGACGAGCTGGCCGCCGCCGCGATCAAAGTGCTGGAACACAAGGGCTGGACCGAGCTGTTCGGCCCCGGCGCCCTCGCCGAAGTGCCGATCGCGGCCACTGTCGGCGGACAGGTGATCGCCGGAACGATCGACCGCCTGCTGATCGAGGGCAACCGGATCCGGCTGGTCGATTTCAAGACCGCCCGCCGCCCGCCGGCAACGCTGGATGACGTGCCGGTGGCGATCCTGCGCCAGATGGCCGCCTATGCCGCTGCGCTGGAAGCCACCTATCCCGGCCGCCAGGTCGAAGCCGCGCTGCTTTACACCCAGGTGCCGATGTTGCTGGAGCTTCCAGCCGCGCTGCTGGCGCTGCACAAGCAGCACTTGCCCACAACCTAGCAATCCTGTGGGCCGCCGGGGCTTTGCCAAAGGCCGCGGCGCGCCTAGATGGGTGATAACAGCCTTTGAAGGAGATTCCCGATGGCCACCAAAGCAGTCACCGACGCCAGCTTCGGCGCGGACGTTCTCAATTCTGCCAAGCCCGTGCTGGTTGATTTCTGGGCCGACTGGTGCGGTCCGTGCAAGATGATTGCCCCGGCGCTGGAAGAAATCAGCGAGGAACTGGCCGACAAGGTAACGATCGCCAAGCTCGACATCATGGAGAACACCGACACCGCCAGCCGGTTCGGCGTGCAGTCGATCCCGCTGCTGATCCTGTTCAAGGATGGCCAGCCGGTCGCGCAGAAGCTGGGCGCCGCACCCAAGAGCCAGCTCAAGGGCTGGCTGGAAAGCGTCCTTTAAAGCTGCGCCAGCCGCCCGGCCAGGTCGTCCCACAGCGCCTCGCTGGCCGCGCCGATCAAACCGGGCAGGTGCGCCTCGTCAACACGATAGGGGCGGCCGTCCGGGCGGGCGGCCTTGCCCCCGGCCTCGCCCACGAACAGCACCCCGGCGGCGTGATCCCAGGCCAGGGTGCGCTCAAAGATCGAAACGTCATTCGTGCCCAGCACCAGCCGTGGATACTGCTCCGCCGCGCAGCGCGGAATGTCGACCAGACTGTAATACGGCGCGATCTGGGTCTGCATCGCCTCGCGCTTTGACGGATCCATGAAGACCAGACTGATCGCGGCAATCGGCGGAACCTGCCCGGTGGTCCGCGCGGTTATGCGCTGCTCGCCAACAAAGGCCCCATGGCCCAGGTGCGCATGGCACAGCCGGGACGACAGCGGATCATAGATCCATCCGGCAATCGTCTCGCCAGACTGGCTGAGCGAAACCATGATCCCGAACGGCATCTTGCCGGCGGCGTAATTGTTGGTGCCGTCGATCGGGTCGATGATCCAGCACAGCGCATCGCCCAGCCGGTCAAGCAGGGCGGGGTCGGCATGGGCTGCTTCCTCGCCGACGATCGTCGCTTCGGGGAGGATCCGGGCCAGTCCTTCGGCGAGGATCTGTTCGGCTTCCCGGTCGGCGATGGTCACCACATCGTCGGCCGCCTTGGTGTCGATCTGGTGCGCGGCCAGCGCCTGATAGCGCGGCAGCACGGCCCGCAGCGCGGCATCTTCGATCACGGCCAGGACGGCATTGGTCAGGCCAAGGGTCAAGAGCGGTAATCCGCGTTGATCGAGATGTAACCGTGGGTCAGATCGCAGGTCCACACCCTGGCGCGGCCTTCGCCCAGGCCCAGATCGACTTCGATGCTGATGTCCTGCCCCTTGAGATGCGCGGCAACCGGGGCTTCGTCATAATCGGTCAGCGGCTGCCCGTCCCTTGCCGCCCAGATGCCGCCAAACCCGATCGACAGCTTGTCGCGGTCCGCCGGCTGCCCGGCCTTGCCCACCGCCATGACCACCCGGCCCCAGTTGGCGTCTTCCCCGGCAATCGCGGTCTTGACCAGCGGCGAGTTGGCAATGGCAAGGCCGACCTTGCGCGCGCTGTCATCGCTCACCGCGCCGCTGACGGTCACGGTGATGAACTTTTGCGCGCCTTCGCCGTCGCGCACCACCAGCTGGGCCAGCTGGCGGCAGACATCTTCCAGCGCAGCGGCAAAGGCATCGGCGCCGGGGCAGCCTTCGCAATTCAGTTGCTGGTTGCCGGCCGCGCCGGTGGCAAAGGCCAGCACGGTATCGCTGGTCGAGGTATCGCTATCGACCGTGATGCAGCTGAAAGTGCGAGCATTGGCCTCGCTCAGCAGTTGCTGGAGAAAGCCGGGGGCAATCGCGCAATCGGTGAAGATATAGCCCAGCATGGTCGCCATGTCGGGTGCGATCATGCCGCTGCCCTTGATGATCGCGGCCAGCGTTACCGTTTTCCCGCCGACCACCGCCTGCGCCATCGCGCCCTTGGCAAAGGTGTCGGTGGTGCCGATGGTCCTGGCGGCATCCTCCCAGCCGCAAGGCTCTGCCACCAGCGCAGCCTCGATCCCGGCTTTTGCCTTGTCCTTGGGCAGCGGTACGCCGATCACCCCGGTGGAGCAGACGAACACCTGCTCCGGCCCGCAGCCAAGGTGCGCGGCGACCTGGCCCAGGAGCTGTTCCACCGCCTCGCGCCCGCGATAGCCGGTGAAGGCGTTGGAATTGCCGGCATTGACCACCAGCGCCCGCGCGCACCCTTGCGCAACGTTGGCTCGGCCCAGTTCCACTTCGCTCGACGCGCAGGCACTCTTCGTGAACACGCCCGCCACTGCGGTGCCCTCCGCCAGCTCGGCGAAGGTCAGGTCGCACCGGTCCCAGTCCTTGTAACGCGCCCGGGCTACCCGCAGGGTCACGCCCTCGACCGATGGCATGTCAGGGAAGGGCAGAGCGAGCGGGCTTGCGGTCAGGTCCATGCCCGCGCGCATAGGAAGGTTCGGGGACAAGGTAAATCGGGGACTGTCGAACGGGCTGGACGTGATCGTGGCAAGGCCCTATTTCGACGATTGTGATGGTCCGCCGCCTCCTTGCCTGCCTTGCACTGCTGACCGGGCTTGCCGCTATCGGTGCCCCGGTCAATGCAACCGTGGCCGATGCACTGGCTGCTCAGGTTGGAGTCAGCAAGACTGCGCCGAGCACGCCAGCCGCAGAGCGGTGCGAATGCGCCACCCAGCGCGGCACCGCGCCGGGCAAGCGCGATCAGGCGCCGCAATGCAAGCACCGCCGCCCGGTCGTGGT
>JBKBSV010000099.1:6277-7035 GCA_046291115.1 Novosphingobium sp.
AATAGCGCTACATTGCGCGCATTTCCGGTTCCATGCCGCCGGGCGCGAGGCTGCGCGGGCGGCCTTTCTCCTATCTGCCCGCAAGGGAATACATTTCCATGATCCAGTCACTCATGAAGTCGATCTTCGGTTCGTCGAACGATCGCTACGTCAAGTCGCTCGGCAAGATCGTCAACCAGATCAACGCGCTTGAGCCGCAGATCCAGACGCTGAGCGATGCCGAGCTGCAAGCCCAGACAGACAAGTTCCGCGCTCAGCTCGCCGAGGGCAAGACGCTCGACGACATCCTCCCGGAAGCCTTTGCCACTGTACGCGAAGCCTCGATCCGGGTGCTCGGTATGCGCCACTTCGACGTCCAGCTGATCGGCGGGATCGTGCTCCACCGCGGCGAAATCTCGGAAATGCGCACCGGGGAGGGCAAGACCCTGGTGGCGACTTTGGCGACCTACCTCAATGCGATCGAGGGCAAGGGCGTCCACGTCGTTACCGTCAATGACTATCTTGCCCGCCGCGACGCTGACTGGATGGGCCAGATCTACCGCTGGCTTGGCCTGACTGTCGGCGTGATCGTGCCGAACCTCGGCGAATACGAGCGACGCGAGGCCTATGCCGCCGACATCACCTACGGCACCAACAACGAATTCGGCTTCGACTACCTGCGCGACAACATGAAGCACGAACGGGCGCAGATGGTGCACCGCCCGTTCAACTTCGCGATCGTTGACGAGGTTGACTCGATCCTGATCGACGAAGCGCGC
>JBKBSV010000005.1:0-1268 GCA_046291115.1 Novosphingobium sp.
CTGCGGAGGCTGGCGAAGCGGCCTGGTTGCGCCTGACACAGCGGCGGGGCCGGCGTGCCGTGCAGGTTAACAGCTTCGTGGGCGTGATCCGAGCACCGGATGGCTATCAGATCGAAGTTCTGCCCAAGGTTGGCAAGGCCATCGGTGGTGGCGATGACGAGGCCCGGCAACTTTTGATTGAAATGCTGCGGTGTCTGGGCGGCTTCCGTCACATCCAGACCGACAGCGCTCAACTAATGGCCACCCGTATGCCATTGTTAGAGGTGTTCATCAGTGAGTTCCTGCGCGCTGCCGAACACGTCGTAAAACGCGGTCTGCGCAGCGATTACACCATCCGACAGGACAATGTTTTTGCACTGCGCGGCAAGCTGCAGATGGCAGCGCATTTGCGACAGAACCTTTGTAGGCGCGATCGCTTCTTTACCGAATTCGACGAGTTTTCCACCAATCGACCGGAAAACCGACTGTTGCACTCGGCGCTCAGACGCGCCTTGTCGTGGACGGCGTCGCAGACGAACCAGCAACTGGCACGAGAGCTGTGCTTCGTATTTGCGGATGTGCCGACGTCAGACATGCCATCGCTGGACTTTCAGCGAGTGCGTCTGGATCGTGGCATGGCGCATTACGACCATGCTCTGGCGTGGTCGAGGTTGATTCTGGGAGACGAATCGCCGCTGACCGGAGCAGGTGGCCACCGTGCGCCATCCTTATTGTTCCCCATGGAAGCGGTGTTCGAAGCCTTTGTTGCCAAACATCTCGCCCGGCAATTGCTACCAACCTTCGCACTGCGCACTCAGGCGCGCAGCTTTTCACTGGTCAGGCATCAAGGGCAGAACTGGTTTCGCTTGAAGCCGGATCTGCTTGTCCAGGAGGCGGGAGCGAACCACTTGGTATTGGACACGAAGTGGAAGTTGATCGACAGTCAGAAAACCACTGGTACGGATAAGTATGGGTTGGATCAGGGAGATTTCTATCAGCTGCACGCCTACGGTCAGAGTTATCTCGATGGCCATGGCGATGTAGTGCTGATCTATCCCAGAACAGACGCATTCGATCAGGCACTATCCGTGTTCGAGTTCCCGAAGACGGAGGGCTTGCGGCTCTGGGTGTTGCCCTTCTGTTTGCGTGGGCGTGAAATACTCCTGCCGAAGTGCGGGAGCCTAGGGTCCAAACTCAATCAGCCTCTTGAAAATCGGCGCGCACATTGATTCAGGGATTCTCCGCTGAAGCAGGAGGCCTTTGGAGATGTCGCGTTCGTTGTTCTGGCT
>JBKBSV010000005.1:1278-45885 GCA_046291115.1 Novosphingobium sp.
CGTCGTGAGCTTGTTGCCGTTGTTTGATAGGGATCCTTTGAACCCAATCGCCACGACGCGTCAGTTTTTGATCTGAACCGATACAGTGCGCTGGGCTACTCCGAGAGGGTTCGTCTGCAGACTCTCTCCCACCGCCAGTTTCCAGTCGCGAACCCGAAACGAGGCTCCCGCTGGGGGCCTTTTTCTTTCTGTTTCAAAGGCGTTTAGCGGAAACGCCCGAACCTCGGAGACTGGCGCCCGGTCCATTTTCCGTCTCCGAACAGCCCTCCGTCTCTAACTGAGCGAACCTCGTCCGGCCCGGTTCGGCTTCACGAAGGCCAGCGTTTCCAACGGGTTTCGCAGGTCGCTCGACAATGGATTCAGCGGGCGCTCTTCCGGTTGGCGTGGCCGCCGGGGAAATACGCGGTAGGCATATTCGGGAGAAGCCGTGCGCAGCCCGTCGTTATGCTGGGGATCAAAGACCCGATGGTTCTTTGACTTTCGATGACAAATGGCCGCGACGTCAGTAGCCTGGCCTAATGTCGAGCGAGCCTTGGACCGATGAGGAGAACGATCTGATCGTCGCGGATTACTTCGCGATGCTGGCCGACGATGTCTTCGGACGCCCGTAAAGCAAGGCGGAGCATCGCCGCACGCTCCTGCCGTTGCTGAACGGCCGTTCGGAGGGATCGATCGAGTTCAAGCACCAGAACATCAGCGCGGTTCTGAAGGGGCTCGGCGAGGACTGGATCCCCGGCTACAAGCCTGCGTTCAATTTCCAAATGTCGCTCGTCGACGCGGTGGTACGGTGGTTGGCAATAAACCCCGCGTGGCTCGGCCGTCTGCCAGACTCGCGTCCGGCGACGGGTCTTGAAGAATCCGCACCGATCTGGATCGGCCCACCCCCGACGCTGTCGAACCAGCCGCCACCGCACGAGCTGGAGCAGATGCTGCACATCGCTAGGAAGTTCGACGTGGCAGGCCGGGACGAGCGCAACCGCGCCCTCGGCCGCGCCGGCGAGGAGCGCGTTCTGGCGCATGAGTGGGCATCGCTACGGTCGGCGGGGCGTGATGACTTGGCGCGGAAGGTGCGTTGGGTTTCCGAGGAGGATGGGGATGGCGCAGGCTATGACATCGCGAGTTTCGCGCCAGATGGTCAGGCGCGCTTGATCGAGGTGAAGACGACGAACGGGTGGGAACGGACGCCCTTCCACATCACCCGCAATGAGCTTGCGGTGGCAGACGAGCGCCGATCCGAATGGCGCTTGGTCCGGCTTTGGAACTTCTCGCGTGAGCCGAGGGCCTTCGAACTTTATCCGCCGCTCAATGCCCACGTCACACTCACGGCCACAGCATTCGTGGCAGGCTTCCATTGATGGCAGGGCGCCGGCGCGCTCAGTCAAAAACCATGTCCATCTGCTCCGCCCACGGCCGATCGGCAACTGTGATGAGGCCGTTCAACGAAAGCGCCGGCGGTACGCGCCTGATGACGAGGTGTTCGAGCACCTCCGGCGACAGCCAAGCGAGCCGCATCATGCGGCTCACGAAGCGGTCGGAGACCCTCTCGGCCGCGGCGATATCCTGAATGGTCGCCGCTTCCCCGTTCTCCAGCTGCCGCCGCTAGTTCCAAGCGCGGGCGATGGTGCGCAGCAGATGAGGGTCTTGCGACCGGCCGTACCGCAAGGTCAAATCGGCGGGCGGGACGTGTTCTCGCGCGGGGGCTCGGCTCATTCGGTCGAAGCGGCTAGTGGTTACTTTTATGTCTCGACGCCGGAAGACGGACTGCCGGTGTTGAATGTCACGTTCAGAAATTTCGGACCGGATTGTTTTATGCGCCCTGATCTGATGCTGCCCTGATCTGATGCTTCAAGGTGTGGACCCGATCCAGCTTTTCCCTATCATTGCAGTCTAGCCTCATGCCTTCTTTCATCCTGTCGACATGCGATTTTGAGGTAATTTGAATATGCGCCCCCGTCTGTTGCCGCCTTTTGTCTGGACTCCAAGGCAGCCGGTTGACCCAATGGGGGTCATAGCGGTGCTTCGGGATGCTCCACTGCGCCAGGATGGCAAAAATCGCTGGTTCTTGTTTCGCCGGAGCTTTGATCTTGCATCAGTGCCGCAGGACGCACTGATCGATTTGACGGTTGATGGCCGATACAAGCTTTGGGTCAACGGAAAGCGCGCCGGCAGAGGGCCGGCCCGGGCAAGCCCGATTTTTTAAGCGATATGACACGATCGATATTGCCGACCTGCTCCAGGCCGGAACGAATGCAATTGCGGTGCTGGTGCATTGTTACGGCGTGGACGCCGCATTCCACGAGGCTGTGCGCGGAATGTGGCAGCCCACTTTTGGAGAAGGCGGTCTGTGGGTTCGCGGATCAGCCGGATCAGAACGGCTGGATAGCAGCGAGCAATGGCGCTGCATCCAGTCGCACGCATGGGAACCGTTGGAGCTGCGATGCAATAATGGCCTTGGCTTTCTGGAATCGCTTGACGCAAACCGCTTGCCGCATGGCTGGACTGAGCCCGGGTTCGATGACAGTACGTGGGACCAAGCCCAGCCGATGATTAGCGGCGGCGGCGGTCCGGAGAGCTTTTTCGGAGGCATTGAAACCCGCCCGTTTCCGACCCTTTTGCCACGCGGCATTCCGCAACTGGCCGAAGCCGATCTATGCCCGGCCCGCGTCGTATCAGTGCATGGCCTAGTGCCCGATCCCAGCCTGCCGATAGAGCAACGCTCCTATGTGGAACCCCTGTGCGAACCAGGGGGACTGGTTGTCGAGAGTGTGCCTCAGCCTGGTAGCGAATTGTCTGTTACCACCGCTCCTGATCGCGATCTGATGATTTTGTTCGACATGGGCAAGATTATGACCGGATGCCCTTATGTCGTTCTTGAGAGCGAAGCTGGCGGCGAGCTGATCGAACTTGCCGTCTCCGAAAAGCTACCCGGCGAATGGGACGAGGGCGGCCCTTCGCCAGATGCCCGAATTACGCCAGATCCTCATATTGGATTGGATGTGCATCTGGCACGCTATCGCACTACCGCCGGACAGCAGCGCTTCGAAGCTTTTGAATGGTCGGCGGTGCGCTGGCTTCAATTGGCCATCCGTGATGCGCCCGTCGGCTTGATCGTGCGCGAGGTGGGTGTTCGCACACAATATTACCCGGTCGAGAAGCGAGGGAGCTTCCGCTGTTCCGATGCTGTATTGACCCGCTTGTGGGATGTCGGAGCTTACACGCTGCGACAGTGCATGCATGATGCGTGGGAAGATTGTCCCGGCCGCGAACAGCGCCAATGGCTGGGCGATGCCACGGTGGAAAATCTGGTCGCAATCGCTGCCTTTGGAGACGATGCGGCGCCGCTCAACGCGAAGTATCTGCGACAAGCCGCCGAAAGTCAGCGTCCCGATGGCCTGACGCAGATGTTCGCCCCGGGCGATCACCGGCACGACGGAATATTGATACCCGACTGGACCCTGCAATGGATCCTCAATGCAGGGGATCATCTCGAACATTTTGGGGATCTTGAATGCATTGAAGAGATATTCCCTTCGATCGCACGGGCGCTGGCATGGTTTGAACGGCACACTGGGCCTTCGGGGTTGGTGGCCGATATGCCTTATTGGCACTTCATGGACTGGGCAGGTCTCGGTCGGCATGGTGAGGCTGCTGCCTTGAATGCACAGTTTGCCGGAAGCCTGCGGGCGGCTGCACGTATGGCTGCGGCGCTTTCCTGGGACCAGAAGGCAGACGAATGGAATGCGCGCGCCGATTCCATCATTGCCGCGATTGATCGCCGCCACTGGGATGAAGCGCGCGGTATCTGGGTGGATGTGGTGAACCCGGTAACGGGCGAGCAGGAGCCGCGATGTTCGCAGCATACGGTTGCCGCAATGGCGCTGTGGGGCAAGCCTGCACCTGATCGGCTATCGCGCGCGCTCGAACGGGCAACCGATCCTGCTCGCCTTACCTTCACTGCAGCGCCTCCGATTGTTCCGACCGGCGAAACGCTTGACGAGCAGGAAGGTGTTGTTCTGGCCAATACTTTCTATGCCCATTTCATGTATGAGGCTTTGGCAAAACATGGCCTGCTGCATCGTTCACTTGATCAGATGCGCGCCCGTTTTGGTCCGATGTTGGCGCGCGGGGCGACCACCTTGTGGGAGAGCTACGAGCCAACTGCAAGTCTTTGCCACGGCTTTTCGGCATCACCCACTTGGCAAATGAGCCGGCATATTCTTGGTGTTCATCCGCTTGACCCGGGATATGCCGCCATCGGCGTTGCGCTTGATCTGGCCGATCTGGACTGGGCCGAAGGCACTTTTGCAACTCCGCATGGCGATATTCGGGTTAGGCTCGATCGTAGTGCCGATGGATTTGTCGCGCAAATCGATAACGGGACCGAATTTGCTCTGGCCGTGCTTCCAAATGCCAACGGTCATTGTCCCTTAAAGACCAGTATTGCGGCAGGCGAAATGGCTTCGATCGAATATCGGCGCGGATGAAGTCTTGACTCAAGCCAGAGCACTGCTTCCTGACGTGCCCCCTGATCGTTACCAGTCAAAGGTAGCGTCTGGCGCTGAACCGCCCTGGCTTTCCCGGATGCTTCTATCGGTGAGAGGGAACCATGATGAGCCATCCAAGGAACAGGTTTTCACCTGAGTTTCGCGCGCGCGGGGGGCGGATGCTGGAGGAGCACCGGAGCGATTATCCGTCGGAGTGGGCGGCGGTGACGTCGATTGCCGGGAAGGTCGGCTGCACGACCGAGACGCTGCGCCGCTAATGCCCGCGAGGCGGCGAGCCGACGAGCGAGGCCAGCGGCGCAGGCCGTCAGCGATCCCACGGCACCTTGTCTGCTGGACACGGTGAACCGGGAGTTGCGCGTCAGCCGGCCCAATGCGCTGTGGGTGCTGGACTTCGCCTGCGTCCATACCTCGGCCGGGTTCGTCTACAATTGCGCGGCGCGCGGCGCGATTGGGCCCCTTCGGCTGGGCGCCCCGCCGGTCCGCTCAGCCGTTCAGAACGGTCTCGACCGGAACATGGGCATAGCCGAGGTCGCGGGCGACGGCCTCGTAAGTGATCTTGCCGTCATGAACGTTAAGGCCCGCTGCCAGGTGCGGATCGGCCTTGAGCGCGGCCTGCCAGCCCAGATCAGCAATCCGCAGCGCGTGCGGCAGAGTCACGTTGTTCAGCGCGTAGGTGCTGGTCCGCGCGACGGCGCCGGGCATGTTTGCCACGCAATAGTGAACGATCCCGTCCACCACATAGGTCGGTTCGGCATGGGTGGTGGCATGGCTGGTTTCAAAGCAGCCGCCCTGATCGATCGCGACGTCGACCAGCACGGCCCCCGGCTTCATCGTGGCGAGCATCTCGCGGCTGACCAGCTTGGGGGCGGCCGCGCCCGGCACCAGCACGGCGCCGATCACCAGATCGGCATCCTTGACCATCTGCTGCACCACGGTGAGGTTGGAAAAACGGGTCTTGGCGCGGCCTTCGAAATGGTTGTCGAGCCGCTCCAGCACTTCGGGATCGCGGTCAAGGATGGTTACATCCGCGCCCATGCCAACCGCCATCTGCGCGGCGTTGAAGCCAACCACACCGCCGCCGATCACCAGCACCTTGCCGGGCAGCACGCCGGGAACCCCGCCCAGCAACACGCCGCGCCCGCCGTGGGCCTTCTGCAAGGCGGTTGCCCCGGCCTGGATCGACATGCGCCCGGCCACCTGGCTCATCGGCTTCAGCAGCGGCAGGGTATTGCCTGGACCAGTCACGGTTTCATAGGCGATCGCGGTGACACCGGATTTGACGAGATCGGCGGTCTGTTCCGGATCGGGGGCCAGGTGCAGGTAAGTGTAAAGGATCTGGCCGCGGCGCAGCTGGGCGCGCTCGATCGCTTGCGGTTCCTTGACCTTCACGATCATTTCGCATTCGGCAAAGATCTCGGCCGGGGTGGCCCGGATGATGGCGCCGGCCGCAACATAATCGGCGTCCTGCGCACCGATGCCATGCCCGGCGCCGGTTTCGACCCAGACCTCGTGCCCATGCTGGACCAGTTCGCGCACGCTTTCCGGAGTCAGGCCGACCCGGTATTCATGGTTCTTGATTTCCTTGACCGTGCCAACACGCATCGCCGCTCTCCCCGGTTGTGGCCTCGCCACCAAGTTTAGCGGGGTGCGGGCGGTTGTTCTTGCCAGAATGGTGGACGAAATGGCCGATGGATGGCATGATTTCCCGGAAACCGGCCATTATACGGGAAATAATTTTGATGGATCAGATCGACCGGCTGCTGCTGCGGGCGCTTCAGGCCGACTCGTCACGCTCGATTGCGGACCTGGCCGAGGAGATCGGCACATCGACTTCGGCCTGTCATCGCCGGATCAAGGCGCTGGAAGCCTCTGGGCTGATCGCCGGCTATTGCGCGCGGCTCGATCCGCAGCGCCTTGGCCTGACGCTGCAGGCGATTGTTGAAATCACCTTGACCAGCCAGAGCCGCGAGGCGATGGACCGGTTCGAGCAGGCCGTCGGTGATTTCGAAGATATCCTCGAATGCCAGCTCATGTCGGGCAATGCCGATTATATCCTGCGGATCGCCGCGCGCGATCTGGAGCAGTTCGACCGGATCCACCATGATTGCCTCTCACGCCTGCCGGGGGTCAGTGCGATGCGGACCAGCTTCGCGATCCGCACGATCAAACCGTGGCGCGGCTATCCAACCCCATAGCCGATGGTATTTTCGCCCTTGGCCTGAGCCGCTGATCGGCTAGTCTCGGCCGGTTATCGCGCCGGATGAAACGGGGCGGAGCCTTGGGGGAAATTCGGCGTGAACCTGCGGGTAGCGGCAATCCTGGCCCTGGCGCTGATCGCGGCGTTATTCGTGCTGGCCAGCCTGGTCGAGCGGCGGGGCAGCTGGCTGCAAGGGCGGCCGCGCCTGCGCCACTTTACCTATACGCTGGCGCTGGGGGTCTATTGCAGCAGCTGGACCTTCTATGGCGCAGTCGGCAGTGCGGCGCGCGATGGCTGGTCGTACCTGCCAATCTATCTTGCGCCGATTGTCTTTCTGCTTGGTGCGCCGCGCTTTCTGGAACGGTTGTCCGATGCGGTGGCGCAGGAGCAGGCTGGCACGGTGTCGGACTTCATCGCCGCCCGGTTCGGCAACGACGTGGTGGTTGCCCGGCTGGTTACGGTGATCGCGCTGCTCGGTTCGATCCCTTACGTGGCCCTGCAGCTGCGCTCGATCGGCAGCGCAATGGCCTTTGTTTCAGGACAGGCGGTGGAAACGGCGGTGATGGTGGTATCCGCGCTGCTGCTGTCGCTGTTTGCCGCCGCATTCGGTGCGCGCCGCTATGAACTGGTCGGGCGCAGCGAAGGGCTGGTCTATGCGATCGGGCTTGAATCGCTGATCAAGATAGCGGCGCTTGCAACGGTTGCCGCGCTGGCGGGCGGCCTGCTGCTCACCTCGGTCGATCCCGCGGCCCTGGCCAGCGCCTCGGCGCGTATGGCGCAACACTTTGAACCCGGTCGGCTGACAATCGACGTGGCGGTGATCGCCCTGATTTCCGCCATGGCGATCATTGCCCTGCCGCGCCAGTTCTACATGGGCCTCGCCGAAGCACAGGGACCGCGTGATCTGGTCCGGGCCCGCTTTGGCCTTGCCGCCTATCTGGCCGTCATGGCCCTGCTGGTGCTGCCGATTGCCCTCGCCGGGATGGCGATGATCGGCCCCGGGATTTCAGCCGACCTCTATGTGCTCGACTTGCCGATCGAGGCGGGCAGCGGTTTGGTGGTGGCGGTGGCGCTGATCGGCGGGGTCAGCGCGGCGGCCAGAGCCGGTCAACCTGAAGGCGTTCCTGACCGATCTGGTCGATAGTTTCCGTCCGCTGGCCGAGGAAAAGGGCCTCGACCTGCGGCAGGGGCCGGTCCTGGGGACGGTCGAGACCGATCCGGCGCTGCTGCGTTCGGTGATGCAGAACTTTCTGACCAACGCGGTGCGTTATACCCGGCGTGGCGGGATTGTTGTCGGCGTGCGCCGCCGGGGTGAGAACTGGCGGATCGACGTGGTCGATTCCGGAGTGGGGATCGCGCCCGACCGGGTCGAGGCGGTGTTCGGCGAATTCACGCGCCTGGGCGAAGTGGAAGTCGAAGGGCTTGGCCTCGGCCTGGCTCTGGTCCGCCGCATCGCGCGGCTGCTGGGCGGACGGATCAGCGTTGCCTCGACTCCAGGCAGGGGAAGCCGGTTCAGCTTTGCCCTTCCGGCCGTGGCAGACACTGCCGCTGTCCGTCCCGCGGTGAAGGAAGCTGCACCGGCGCAGCAGCTCCGTGCGCTCAGCGTGCTGGTGGTCGATAACGATCCCCGGATTGTCGAGGCGACCAGCGCGCTGCTTGCCGGGATGGGGCACCGTCCGGTCGGGGCCGGCGATATCGCCGGAGCGCTCGCGCAAGGCCGGCAAGTCGATGCCGTGCTGGCCGATTACCAGCTTGACAACGGCGAGGACGGGTTGACTCTGATTGCTGCTCTGCGCCGCCAGCGGCCCGGCTTGCCAGTGCGGCTGGTTACGGCCGAAGTCGCGGCGGCCATGCGTGAACGGGCCCGCCTGATGGGAGTGGAAATCCTCTCCAAACCCGCCGATCCTGAACGGATCGCCCGGTTCCTGGCCGAAGTCTCAGTGCTTGAGATCGAGCCCTAGCGAGCGTGCCACCAGTGCTGCCTGGGTGCGATTGCGGACGTCCAGCTTGCGCATGATCGCGGTCATGTGGGCCTTGACCGTCGCCTCGCTCATGCCCAGCGAATGGGCGATCTGCTTGTTGAGTTGACCTTCCAGCACGGCCAGCAGCACCTTGAGCTGGGTCGGGGTCAGCCCCGCCACGGTCTGCCGCACCTGTTCGACCGGCTGGTCTGGCGCGGGCACTGGCGGCGGCGGCACGGCGGCGCTGCCAAGCGCGCTGGCAATCGCCGCTTCGATTGCGGACAGGTCGGTATCCTTGCGCAAAAAGCCGATCGCGCCGAAGGCCCGCGCTTCCAGTGCGGCGTTTTCCCCCTCGGCGCTGGAGACAACCATGATCGGCACTTCGGGGCGTTCGGCGTGAAGCAGGGCAATGCCCGAATAGCCGACCGCGCCGGGCATCTTGAGGTCGAGCAGGACCAGCCGCAGGTCGGCCGCTTCCCCCGCGGCGCGCGCCGCCGCCGCCAGCGTGCCGACCTCGTCGATTCGCGCCTCCGGGGCAACCCGCTGCACCGCCAGCGACAAGGCCTGGCGGAACAGCGGGTGCTCGTCAGCGATAAGGACGGTGCCGCTCACGCCGGTGTCCGCGCCTGGTGGGCGCCGGGCCGGTTGGCCAGCAGGTGATCGACCACCGATGGGTCGGCCAGAGTCGAGGTATCGCCAAGGTTGCCGACGTCATTCTCGCCGATCTTGCGCAGGATCCGGCGCATGATCTTGCCCGAACGGGTCTTGGGCAGACCGGGGGCAAACTGGATCACGTCGGGCGTGGCGATCGGGCCGATTTCATGCCGCACCCAGGCGACCAGTACCTTGCGCAGCGCCTCGTCCGGCTCGACATTGGCGTTGGTCGTGACGAAGGCATAGATGCCCTGGCCCTTGATGTCGTGCGGCATCCCGACCACCGCGGCCTCGGCCACCTTCGGGTGGGCGACCAGCGCGCTTTCGATCTCGGCCGTGCCCATGCGGTGCCCAGATACGTTGATCACGTCGTCGATCCGGCCGGTGATCCAGTAATAACCGTCCTCGTCCCGGCGGCAGCCGTCACCGGTGAAGTACAGCCCCTTGAACGTGCTGAAATAGGTCTGGAAGAACCGCTCGTGATCACCCCAGACGGTGCGCATCTGGCCTGGCCAGCTATCCTTGATCACCAGGCAGCCATCGCCCGGCCCATGGATTTCCGCACCGTCGTTATCGACCAGCATCGGCTGGACCCCGAAGAACGGCCTGGTTGCCGAACCCGGCTTGAGCGCGGTGGCGCCGGGCAGGGGGCTGATCAGCACCCCGCCGGTTTCGGTCTGCCACCAGGTATCGACGATCGGGCAGCGCCCATCGCCGACCACGCGGTGATACCATTCCCAGGCTTCGGGATTGATCGGCTCGCCGACCGAGCCCAGCAGTTTCAGTGAGGCACGGCTGGTCCGCTTCACGAAGTCATCGCCCTCGCGCATCAGCGCGCGCAGGGCCGTGGGGGCGGTGTAGAAGATTTCTACCTGGTGCTTGTCGATCACTTGCCAGAACCGGCTGGGATCGGGGTAGTTGGGCACGCCTTCGAACATCAGCGTGGTCGCGCCGTTGATCAGGGGGCCATAGACAATGTAACTGTGCCCCGTGACCCAGCCCACGTCGGCCGTGCACCAATAGACCTGGCCGGGGCGGTAATCGAACACGTACTGGTGGGTCAGGGAGACCCAGACCCCGTAGCCGCCGGTCGTGTGGAGCACGCCCTTGGGCTTGCCGGTGGAACCGGAGGTATAGAGAATGAACAGCGGGTCTTCCGCGTTCATTTCCTCAGCCGGACAATCGGCGCTTTGTGCTGCCACGCCCTCGTGCCAGTCGACATCACGGCCCGGCACCATCGGCACATCGGCCCCGGTGCGCTTCAGCACGATCACGGTATCGACCGAAGTGACCTTGGTCAGCGCTTCATCGACATTGGCCTTGAGCGGCACAGCCTTGCCGCCGCGCAGGCCCTCGTCGGCGGTCAGCACCACGGTGCTGTCGCAATCCTCGATCCGGCTGGCGAGCGAATCCGGGCTGAAGCCGCCGAACACGACCGAATGGATCGCCCCGATCCGGGCGCAGGCCAGCATCGCAACAGCCGCTTCGGGGACCATCGGCAGGTAAATGGTGACCCGGTCGCCCTTCTTGACGCCGCGCGCCTTCAGGAGGTTGGCAAAACGGCAGGTTTGCTCGTGCAGCTGCCGGTAGGTGATGTGGCGGGCGGGCTCGTCCGGGCTGTCCGGTTCCCAGATGATCGCCACGCTGTCGCCATGCCGGGCAAGATGCCGGTCAAGCGCGTTGGCTGCCAGGTTGAGGCTGCCATCGGCGAACCATCTGATCCCGAAATCGGCCTCGTGATAGCTGGTTTCCTTGACCCTGGTGAACGGCTTGATCCAGTCCAGCCGCTGGGCCTCGGCCCGCCAGAAGGCATCGGGATCCTCAATCGAGGCGCGATACATTTCCTGATAGCGGGTATCGTCAACCAGCGCGGTTTCGGCCCATTGCTGCGGCACGGGATAGATCGCTTCGCCCATTCCCGAATCTCCTCTTCCTGCGTGATTCCCGGCCCTTGGGCCTTTGGCTTGTTGTTTAGCCAATGCTGCCGCGCGATGCGAGCATAGACAATGGTCGTAGGCCTAAGACCATGATCGCTCTGCTTCACCACCGAGACACCCGGCATTGTCCCACCAACCCGAGATTCGCCATCGGGCGGCATATGAGGAGAGGGTGCAATGAAAATGGGAAGGGGGGTGCTGATCGGCGGATTGCTGGCCGCAACAGCGCTGGTTTCACCGCAAGTTGCGCTGGCCAGATCAGCTGCCAAGCCGGCCAAGTCGGTCGAGGCGTCGGTCGAGGCGCGGCTCGACAAGCTGGAAAGCGAAGTCAGCAGCCTGCGCGGTGATCTCGATGCCGCCAAGGCCGAGAACGAACAACTGAAAAAGCGCGCCGCCGATGCCGAGGCCCGGGCGCTGGCCGCCGAGGGGCAGGCCGCCGAAGCCAACCGCCGCGTGGCTGCGGTTGAAGCCAAGCCCACGCCGGCGCCCGCTGCGGTGGCCGACGGGTTCAAGTCCGGCAACACCCAGGTGCGGCTGGGCGGCTATATCAAGCTGATCGGATCAAGCACCCGCTTCAGCGATGGCGAGGTGGCGACCAACACGCTGGGCCGCGATTTCTACCTGCCCCAGGCGATCCCGACCGGCGGCGCGCCATCGGCACACAATACCGATTTCACCGCCAAGCAATCTCGCTTCTGGCTCAACCTCGACACCAACATTGCGGGTCATGCGGTCAAAGGCTACCTGGAATTCGACTTCCAGACCGCGCCGGGCACCCAGGGCTCGCAGCGCACGACCAACGGCTATAACCCGGCTATGCGCCGGGCCTATATGCAGGTTGATCGCTGGACCTTCGGCCAGGACTGGTCGACTTTCCAGTACACCGGCGCGCTGCCGGAAAGCACTGACTATGTCGGCGGGGCGGAAGGCACGGTCTTCGTGCGCCAGCCTCTGATCCGCTACAGCGCGCCGCTCGGCAAGGGCGCCACGCTGCACGTTTCGGTTGAGAACCCCGAAAGCGGCACGGCCAACCTTGGCTCTCCCGCCCTGATCGAGAACGGCGATGATCGCCTGCCCGATCTCGCGGCCCGGCTGGCCTGGACCGGCAAGCGCGGCGAACTGTCGCTGGCGGGTCTGGTCCGTCAGGTCCGGGTCGAGACCGCCGGGATCAGCGCCGACACCGGTGGCTTTGGCGTCAGCCTGGGCGGTAAGCTGTTCCTCAACGCTGCCAAAACCGGCGATGCCCGGATCATGGTTACCTACGGCACCAATATCGGGCGCTATGTCGGTCTGAATTTCGCGCCCGACGCGGTCTATGTGCCGGCAGGCAACCGGCTGGAATCCGCCAGCGTCTTTGCCGTGATCGGCGCGGTGCGCGTGCCGTTGGCGGCTGGCCTGCGGGCCAACCTGATGGGGTCATACCAGACCGTCGACTATTCCAACAATCTGGCACCGGTCAGCATTTCCGGCTTCAACAAGCAGGCCTGGAGCATCGCCGGGAACCTGTTCTACTCCCCGGTCAAGAACATCGACCTGGGGATCGAATACCGTCACGGCCAGCGCGAGCTGGTGAGTGGAGCAGACGGCTCGACCGACCGCATCGACGTGGTCGCCAAATACAGCTTCTGAGGAACACGAAGGGAGAGGGATAATGGAGTTCCAAGCGACAGCGGCCGATGTGGCCGCCCTGCCCAAGCATCACCAGGCCACCCAGGACGAGAAGCTGGTCATCGCCGCCAGCTCGCTCGGCACGGTGTTCGAATGGTATGATTTTTATCTCTACGGCCTGCTGGCCACGATCATTTCTGCCCAGTTCTTCTCGGGCGTGAACGAGACGACCGGGTTCATTTTCGCGCTGGCCGCCTTTGCCGCCGGTTTCGCGGTGCGCCCGTTCGGCGCGCTGGTGTTCGGACGGGTCGGCGATATGGTCGGCCGCAAGAATACCTTCCTGGTCACCATGGGGCTGATGGGCCTTTCGACCTTCGTGGTCGGCATCCTGCCCAACTACGCCTCGATCGGGGTTGCGGCTCCGATCATGCTGCTGGCCATGCGGCTGATCCAGGGCCTGGCGCTGGGCGGCGAATATGGCGGCGCGGCGACCTATGTGGCCGAGCACGCTCCCAACAATAAGCGCGGGCTTTACACCAGCTTCATCCAGACCACGGCCACCCTTGGCCTGTTTGCCGCGCTGCTGGTGGTGATCGGGACCCGCTACCTGGTGGGCGAGGACGCCTTCAAGGACTGGGGCTGGCGCGTGCCGTTCCTGGTTTCGATCATCCTGCTGGCGGTTTCGATGTGGATCCGCATGCAGCTGAACGAAAGCCCGGTGTTCCAGAAGATGAAGGAAGAAGGCACCACTTCCAAGGCGCCGCTGACCGAAGCCTTCGGCCAGTGGAAGAATGCCAAGTGGGTGCTGATCGCGCTGCTGGGTGCTGTCGCCGGCCAGGCGGTGGTCTGGTACACGGGCCAGTTCTATGCGCTGTTCTTCCTGGAAAAGACCCTGATGGTCGATGGGGCCACCACCAACATCCTGACCGCTGTTGCGCTGGCTCTGGGCACGCCGTTCTTCATCTTCTTCGGCTGGCTGTCTGACAAGATCGGGCGCAAGCGGATCATCATGGCCGGCTGCGCGTTGGCGGTGCTGACCTACTTCCCGACCTTCAAGGCTCTGACCGCGGCGGTGAACCCGCAGCTGGCCGCGGCCCAGGCCAGTGCTCCGGTGACGGTGGTGACCAACGATGCCGAATGCTCGCTGCAGTTCGATCCGGTGGGCAAGAACAAGTTTGACAGCAAGAGCTGCGACATCGCCAAGGCGCTGCTGGCCAAGTCGGCCGTCAGCTACACCTCGCAAGAGGCTCCGGCCGGAACGGTCGCCCAGATCAGGATCGGCGACAAGACCTTCACCGCGCCGGACCCGGCCAAGGTGACCGGTGATGAGCGCAAGGCCGCGATCAAGGGCTTCACCGAAGAAGTGAAGGCTGCTCTTGTCGCGGCCGGCTATCCGGCCAAGGCCAAGCCGGAGGAGATCAACAAGCCGCTTGCCATCGCGCTGCTGTTCTACCTCATCGTGCTGGTCACCATGGTCTATGGTCCGATCGCCGCCCTGCTGGTGGAACTGTTCCCCAGCCGGATCCGCTACACCTCGATGTCGCTGCCCTACCACATCGGTAACGGCTGGTTCGGCGGGTTCCTGCCCACCACGGCCTTTGCGATGGTCGCGGCAACCGGCGATATCTATTATGGTCTGTGGTATCCGATCGTGGTTGCGGGCCTGACCCTGATCGTCGGGCTGCTGTTCCTGCCCGAAACCTTCAAGCGGAACATCGACGACTGATCGCGACGATCTCTCAGGAGGGTGCCGCGTCTTGATCCAGGTCAGGGCGCGGCGCTTTCGTCTAGAGCATCGGCACAACATTATTCCCGAAGAGGTGAGGGACATGAGCACAGCCTCCGAAGCCGCCTGGCACGCCAGCATTGCGAACCGCGAAGCCTTCTGGACCGATGCGGCCGGGGCAATCGACTGGATCGAGCCGCCCGTGGCTGCTTATGACGAAGCGCGCGGCTGGTTTCCCGGCGGGACGCTCAACACCGCTTACAATTGCATTGACCGGCACGTCGCGGCCGGCCGGGGCGATGCCATCGCGCTCGCCTATGACAGTCCGGTGACCGAGACGGTCCGGCGTTATTCCTATGGCGAACTGCAGCATGAAGTCGGCCGGGTGGCGGCCATGCTGGCCAGCCTTGGCGTCGCCAAGGGCGACCGGGTGATCATCTATATGCCGATGATTCCGGAAACGGTCTTCGCCATGCTGGCCTGCGCCCGGCTGGGCGCGATCCATTCGGTCGTCTTTGGCGGCTTTGCCCCGCTGGAACTGGCCAAGCGGATCGACGATGCGACTCCCAAAGTGCTGCTGACCGCCAGCTGCGGGATCGAAGGCGCGCGGACCATTGCCTACAAGCCGATGGTCGATGAGGCGCTGGCGCTGGCGGCGCACCGAGTGGACGAGATCGTGGTGTTCCAGCGCGAGCGCCTGGCCGCAGAGCTGATCGCGGGCCGCGACCGCGACTGGATGGACCTGCGCGCGGCCACCGCTGCCGATCCGGTTCCCCCCTGCGTGCCGCTGGCAGCAGACGATCCGCTCTACATCCTCTACACCTCCGGCACCACCGGCACCCCCAAGGGCGTGGTGCGGGAAAACGGCGGTCATGCCGTGGCGCTGGCCTGGTCGATGGCCAACATCTACGGCATCGGCGCGGGCGATCCGTTCTGGGCGGCGAGTGACGTGGGCTGGGTCGTCGGCCACAGCTATATCGTCTACGGCCCGCTGCTGGTCGGCGCGACGACGGTCCTGTTCGAGGGCAAGCCGATCGGCACGCCCGATCCCGGCACGTTCTGGAGGGTGATGAACCGCCAAGGGGTCAAGAGCTTCTTCACCGCCCCCACCGCGATCCGCGCGGTGCGTAAAGAGGATCCCGACGCAACCTTCCTGAAGGACATCGGTACCGGCGATTGCCGGGTGATCTTCCTGGCCGGGGAACGCGCCGATCCCGACACGATCGGCTGGCTGGAGGATCACAGCGGGCTGCCGGTGATCGATCACTGGTGGCAGACCGAGCTGGGCTGGCCGGGCGTGGCCACCTGTTTTGCTCTGGGCGATCTGCGGCGCAAGCGTGGCAGCGCGGGCTTTCCGGTGCCGGGCTATGAATTCGCCATCCTGGGCGAGGATGGCCAGCCGCTGCCCCCGGGGCAGAGCGGGGCGGTGGCGATCCGCGAACCACTGGCGCCCGGCGCGTTCCGCAGCCTGTGGAATAACCCGGCCGGCTTTGCAAAGAACTTCGCGGCCTTTCCCGGCTGGTATGAAACCGGCGATGCCGGGCACTTCGATGAGGAAGGCTTCCTGCACATCATGGGCCGCACGGATGATATCATCAACGTGGCCGGGCACCGCCTGTCGACCGGGCAGATGGAGCAGATCGTCGCCAGCCAGGACGGGGTGGCCGAATGCGCGGTGATCGGCGCGGACGATGCGATCAAGGGGATGATCCCGGTGGCCTTCGTGGTGGCGCGGGCCGGCGTGAATGATGCCGCCGCACTGCACGATGCGGTGATCGCGGCGGTGCGGGCGGAACTGGGCGCGGTTGCCGCGCTCAAGACCGCCTATGTCGTGCCGGGGTTGCCCAAGACGCGATCGGGCAAGATCCTGCGCAACCTGCTGCGCAAGATCGTCAACGGCGAGGGATTTGAAATCCCGCCGACGATCGAGGACCCCGCGGTTCCGGACGTGCTGGTTGCCGCCGTTCGCGGTTAATGCGGCCGATCCTGCGCCGCCGGCGGTTTGCCTTCCGGCACGCTGGGCGGGCGCAGATCGGGGCGGCGCATGATGAAGGTCAGCGGGATGACCGCTGCGGTCATCCACATCATCAGGTAGAAATCGTTGATATAGGCGATCATCGCGGCCTGGCGGTTGATTTCCGCATCCAGCACCAGCAGCGCGGCCTCGCCCAGCCGCTGGAACCGGTCGATGGTCGAGAAATCAACCACGCCGCCAATTGAACCCGTCACTGTTCCGGCAAGGTCCGCGTGCGAGGTTTGCAGATTGCGCGCCAGCATCGATATCACGATTGAAATTCCGATCGACGATCCGATCGAACGCGCCAGGTTAAGCAGGCTCGATGCCTCGGTCCGGAGATGCGGGGGCAGCGTGGCGAAGGAACTGGCGTTGAGCGGAATGAAGACCATGCCCATCCCAAGCCCCTGGACAAACCCCCAGATCACGATCTGGTTGAAATCGGTTTCCAGCGACCATTGGGCCATGGCCCATAGCGAATAGGCGGCAATGGCAAAGCCAAGCGCGATCAGCACCCGCGGATCGAACCCGCGCCGCACCAGCAGTCCCGAAACCTGCATCGTCAACAGCGTCCCGATCCCGCGCGGCATCAGCGCCTCGCCCGTGTCGATCACGCCATAGCCAAACAGGCGCTGCAACATCGGCGGCAGCAGGGCGATGGTGGCGAACATCACCACGCCCATGGCCAGGCTGAACAGGATCCCGAAGATGAAGTTGGGATTGGCGAACAGTTCCCGGCTGAACAAGGCGTCCTTGCGGGTGATGAAATGGATCGCCGCCATCCATCCGGTGGACAGGAACAGGAAGGAATAGACCCAGCTTTCAGCGGATTCGAACCAGTCGACATGGTTGCCGCGATCAAGCAGCAGCTGGATCGCAACCAGCATTACCCCGATCAGTGCAAAGCCAGCCAGATCGAACCGCCTGCGGACAATCTCGCGCGAAGGGAGCGCCGCCAACAGGATCGCCAGCGAAATCGCGCCAAGCGGGACGTTGACATAGAACACCCAGCGCCAGTTCCAGTTTTCCGTCAGCCAGCCGCCCAGCAGCGGGCCCAGGATCGGCCCGATCATGATGCCGATGCCCCACCGCGCCATCATCTGCGGTTGGCGGCTGGGCCTGTTGGTATCGATCATCGCGGCCTGGGCCAGCGGGGAAATGAATGCGCCGGTTGCGCCTTGCAAAGCCCGGAAAATCACCATTTCGGTCACGTTCTGGGCCATGCCGCACAGCATCGAGGAAACCACGAAACCGGCCACCGACCAGATGAACAGGCGCCGCGATCCGATCCGGTCGGCCAGCCAGCCGGTGATCGGCATGAACACGGCAACGGCGACGATATAGCTGGTCAGCACCCAGCTGATTTGATCGGGGGTTGATCCCAGGCTGGATTGCATGTGCGGGATGGCGACGTTGGCAATGGTGGTGTCCAGCACCTGGATCAGCGATGCCAGCATGATTCCCACGGTCAGGAACAGCGGGTTGGCGACCGGCAGATGAGGCACGTCCTGCGCGGCCGAAAAGACCAGCGCGCCGCTGGAAGGCGAGGCCTTTCGGGCAGGACTGGCGACACTGGCCATTGCCGCTGTCCCCTAGTGCTTGCGGCCGTCGGTAAAGACCTTGACCTTGACCGACAGGCCAGAGATCAGCGGCCGCGGGCTGGCTTCGCTCAGCGCGATCCGCACCGGCACGCGCTGGGTCACCTTGACCCAGTTGCCGCTGGCGTTCTGGGACGGCAGGACCGAAAACTCGCTGCCGGTGCCGGCCCCGATCGAGGCGACCCGGCCCTTCAGGATCAGCCCCGGATAGGCATCGAGACGGATTTCCGCGGGCTGCCCGACGCGCATGTCGGCAAGATCCGTTTCCTTGAAATTGGCCTCGACATAGGCGGTTCCGCTGGCCACGAGCGTCACCACCGGCACGCCCGAGACGATCTGCTGGCCAGCCTGAAGCCGCCCGGCCTGGCTGACTTGCCCGGCAACCGGCGCGCGCACTTCGCTGCGGCGCAGGTTCAGTTCGGCCACCCGGCGCTGGGCCATGGCTGAGGCGAGTTCCGGATAGACCCCCGGCAATTGCCGGCCAGAGGCCAGTTTGGCCGCCGCTTCATCGCGCTTGGCAAGCGCCAGCTTGCGCTGCTCCTGGGCCACCGTCAGCTGATGCTGTGCGGCTTCATAGGCAGCCTTGGTGGTAAAGCCCTTCTTCCACAGCGCCTCCTGCCGAGCAAGGTTGGAACGGGCAAAGGCGATGTTCTGATCGGCTGCGGAAATGTCCGCCCCGGACAGCGCGCTGGCATTGGCGGCGGCAATTTCGCTCGCCTGGGCCTTGGCAATGGCCGCGTCGGCTTGCGCGATCTGTAGCTGGAACGGTTCAGGATCGATCCGGAACAGCAGGTCGCCGGCCTTGACCTGCTGGTTTTCCTTGACGAAAACCTCGGCAATCTGCCCGCCAACCAGCGCGCTGACCGCAACCTTGTCGAGATGGACATAGGCATTGTCGGTGCTGACCTGGCCTTGCAGGCCTTGCCAATAGACCAGCCCGCCAATCAGCAGCAGCAGCGGCAGGGACAGCATCAGCGCCAGCCGCCCCCAGGCGCGCTTCGGGCGGGGAGCGGCCAGTTCGGCGGTGGCGGCCTGATCTGCCAGGTTGGGATCGGCTTCAGCCATGGGCGAGCTCTGTCAGCAATCGGGTGTTGGTGAAATTGCTGCGGATCGTTTCAAGGAACCGGGCGAGGGCCTGCCGCTGCACGGGTTCCAGCCCGGCCACCATCTCGTCCTCCAGTTCGGTCAATTTGGCCCGGACCTGATCGATCACCTGGCGGCTGCGCTCGGTCAGGAACAGCCGCCAGGCCCGGCGGTCGGCCGGGTCGCGGCGACGTTCGATCAGGCCGGATTCCTCCATCCGGTCGATCATCCGGGTCAGCGAGATCGGCTCCACTTCCAGCTGTTCGGCGTAAAAGCCCTGGTTTTCGCCCTCGTTCAGGCCGAGGATCAGCAGCAGGCGGGCCTGCGGGCTGGTCATGCCCAGCTCCCGCACCCGCGCGTCGAACGCACGGCGCAGCAGACGGGCGCTGTCTGACAGGAGATAGGCAAGACTCGGCTCCATGTCGGACATATAATAAACATGCTTATCATAAGCAAGGCTTGCCAGATCGCGCCAAGTCTGCACAAGGCGATTGCGAAATTTAACTGATCGGTTAAACCGACTCGCAAACAGGCATGAGACATGAGAGGAATCTCCCGATGGCGATCAAGACCCGCATCACCGAACTGCTCGAAATCGAGCATCCCATCGTCCAGGGCGGGATGCAGTGGGTCGGCACGGCGGAAATGGCCAGCGCCGTTTCCAATGCCGGTGGCCTGGGCATCATTACCGGCCTGACCCAGCCCAGCGCCGAGGCGCTGGCGGCAGAGATCGAGCGCTGCCGGGGCATGACCGACAAGCCGTTCGGCGTAAACATGACCGTGTTTCCGGCGATCAATCCGCCCGATTACAAGGCCTATACCCAGGTGATCATCGACAGCGGAATCAAGGTGGTGGAAACCGCCGGGACTCCTGCCGTGCGCGAACTGTGGGAGATGATGAAGCCGCACGGCATCAAGATCCTGCACAAGTGCACCGCCGTGCGCCATGCGCTGTCGGCCGAAAAGGCCGGGGTCGACGTCATCAGCATCGACGGGTTCGAATGTGCGGGTCACCCCGGCGAGGATGACATTCCCGGCCTGATCCTGATCCCGGCCGCTGCCGACAAGGTAAAGATCCCGCTGCTCGCCTCGGGCGGGTTCGGCGACGGGCGCGGCCTTGCCGCCGCACTGGCGCTGGGCGCGGAGGGCATCAACATGGGCACCCGGTTCTGCGCCACGGTGGAGGCGCCGATCCACCAGAATTTCAAGCAGGCGATGGTCGATAATGACGAACGCTCGACCGCGTTGATTTTCCGCACTTTCCGCAACACCGCCCGGGTGGCCAGGAACGGCATTGCCCAGCAGGTTGTCGCAGCCGAGGCCGAGGGCAAGCCGTTTGAAGCGGTCGCTCCGCTGGTCAAGGGCACGCGCGGCAAGGAGGGGCTGATTTCGGGCGATACCGAACATGGCATCTGGACCGCCGGCATGGTCCAGGGCCTGATCCACGACATTCCGACCTGCCAGGATCTGGTCAGCCGGATCGTCGCCGATGCCGAAACCATTATCCGCCAGCGCCTGGCCGGTCTGCTGGCCTGATTTTTCCAAGGAGTAACCGACATGGCCGAAGCCTATATCATCGACGCCTGCCGCACCCCGCGCGGCATCGGCAAGCCCGGCAAGGGCGCGCTTTCGCACCTTCACCCGCAGCATCTGGCAGCCACCGTGCTGAAGGCGATCCGCGATCGCAACAACCTCGATACCACCACGGTGGACGACATCATCTGGTCGACTTCCAGCCAGAATGGCAAGCAGGGCGGCGACATGGGCCGCATGGCCGCGCTGGCCGCAGGTTACGATATCAGCGCGTCGGGCACCACGCTTGACCGGTTCTGCGGCGGCGGGATCACTTCGGTAAACCTGGCGGCGGCCTCGGTCATGGCGGGCATGGAAGACTGCGTCATCGCCGGCGGAACCGAAATGATGAGCTATACCGCCGCTTACGGTGCCGAACTGGCCAATGCCGGGATTCGCCCGCTCGGCATGGGTGCCGGCAACGCCGCACTTGATGCGATCCACCCGCAGAGCCACCAGGGCGTCTGCGGCGATGCCATTGCGGCGCGCGAAGGTATTGACCGCCAGGCGCTGGACGCGCTGGCGCTGGTCAGCCAGGAACGCGCCGACCGCGCGATCCGCGAAGGCCGCTTCGACAAGTCGCTTGTCACGGTCTACAACGAAGACGGCACCGTCGCCCTCGACCATGAGGAATTTCCTCGTCCGGAAACCACCATGGAGGGCCTTGCCGCACTGAAGCCCAGCTTCGATGGCGTGGCTAACTTCGATCTTGGTGGCGGCGTCACTTTCAAGAAGCAGATCCAGCGCGTCTATCCTGAGCTGGACTGGCAGGGCGTGCACCATGCCGGCAACAGCTCTGGCGTGGTCGATGGCGCGGCGGCCGTGCTGATTACCAGCAAGGATTACGCCGAAAAACACGGCCTGAAGCCGCGCGGCCGGATCGTTGCCTATGCCAACCAGGGCGATTGCCCGACCCTGATGCTCAACGCCCCGGTTCCGGCGGCGAAGAAGGTGCTGGAAAAGGCCGGTCTGAAGAAGGAAGACATTGATCACTGGGAAATCAACGAGGCCTTCGCGGTGGTCGCGGAAAAGTTTATCCGCGATCTTGACCTTGATCGCACCAAGGTAAATCCCAACGGCGGTGCGATGGCGCTGGGCCACCCGATCGGCGCGACCGGCTCGATCCTGATCGGCACCGTGCTCGACGAGCTGGAGCGGACCGGTGGTCGCTATGGCCTGATCACCATGTGCGCCGCCGGCGGCATGGCTCCGGCCCTGATCATCGAGCGCATCGACGGCTGACCTGGAACCCCGGCCATCTTTGCGCCTCTCGCCCCGGCCGTAGCTGCTTCGGTCGGGGCGAACTGTCTGGGGGAAGGAAGCGGACCATGACCGACCTGCTGGAAAGGATCGCGGATATCGTCGGACCGCAGGGTCTGCTGACCGGAGAGGATGTATCCGGCCGCGCCGCTGATTTCATGGGGCTGACCCGGGTGCAGGCCAAGGCCATCGTCCGCCCGGCCACTACGGCCGAGCTGTCAGCGGTCATGAAGCTGTGTCACGCGGCCGGGCAGGTCGTGGTTCCCGCCGGGGGCAATACCGGGCTGGTTCGAGGCAACATTTGCACGCCGGACGATCTCCAGATCTCGCTGGAACGGATGCGCGGGATCGAGGAAGTCGATCCGGTCGGCCGGACCATGACCGTCGGGGCCGGCTGCCCGGTCCAGGCCGCGCAGGAAGCGGCGCTGGAACACGGGCTGATCTTCCCGGTTGACTGGGGCGCCCGCGGCAGCGCCACGATCGGCGGGGGCATTTCCACCAATGCCGGCGGCAATTCCGTGGTCCGCTACGGCATGATGCGCGATTCCGTGCTGGGGCTGGAGGTGGTGCTGGCCGATGGCACGGTGATCAGCGCGATGAACCACTTGATCAAGAACAACGCCGCCTATGATCTCAAGCACCTGTTCATCGGCAGCGAAGGCACGCTGGGGATCGTCACCCGCGCGGTGCTGAAGCTCCAGGCGGCGCCGCTCTCCACCAGCACGGCGCTGGTCGCGCTGGACAGCTTTGCTGCGGTTCAGACCCTGTTTGTCGAGGCCGGCAAGCGGCTTGGTCCCGGGCTGACCGCCTTCGAAGTGATGTGGGCCAACTATTACGAGCCGATCGCGATCGGTACTGGCCGGCACACGCCGCCGCTGCCCGGCGGGCACGGCTTTTACGTCATCGTGGAACTGAGCGGGACCGACCCCGACGGCGATCCGCCCCGGTTGGAGGCCTTGCTGGCCGACCTGCTTGAGCGCGAAGTAGCAGCCGACGCGGTGCTTGCCGCCAGCCAGGCCCAGGCAGCGCAGATCTGGGCCATCCGCGACGATATCGAGGCGCTGTTCCACTATGCCATGCCAAGCGTCACCTTCGATGTCAGCCTGCCGATCCGCACGATGGACGGCTATGTCCGCGCGCTGGAGGGCTCGGCCCGCGCCGCGCTGGGCGAGACGATGAAGCTGGTGGTGTTCGGCCACCTGGGCGATGGCAACCTGCATATCCTGCTGGGCGCGCAGCCGTTTGATGCCGCGATGAAGCACCGGATCGAGGAACTGGTCTTCACGCCGCTCAAGGCGCTGGGCGGATCGATCAGCGCTGAACACGGCATTGGTCTGGAAAAGCGCCAGTGGCTCCACCTCAGCCGGACGCCGGAAGAACTGGCGCTGATGAAAACCCTCAAGGCCGCGCTGGATCCGCTGGGCCTGCTCAATCCCGGAAAGGTACTGCCATGACCGACGTGACCTGCGAAGTGGCCGATCACATCGCCACGATCACACTCAACCGGCCGGAGCGGATGAACACGATTTCGTCCGCCATGCTGGACGAGCTGACCCGCACCCTGGTCCGCGCCAACGAGGACGAGGCTGTGCGGGTGGTGGTGCTGACCGGTAGCGGCCGGGCGTTCTGCGCCGGGCTGGACCTCAACCAAGCGGCCAGCGGGCAGGGCATCGGCGGCAAGGAGCGCCGTGCGCCCGCGACCATCGACCTCAGGAACACGCCGCCGACCGTCCTGTTCGCGATGGACAAGCCGGTGATCTGTGCGCTCAACGGCTCGGCGGCCGGATACGGCATGGACCTGGCACTGGGCTGCGACATCCGCATCATGGCGGATAATGCCAAGCTTGCCGCCGCTTTCGTCAAGCGCGGGGTGGTGCCCGAAAGCGGCGGCACCTGGTTCCTGCCGCGGATGCTGGGCTGGGCCAAGGCGGCAGAGATCATCTTCACCGGGCGAACGCTGAGCGCGGCGGAATGCCTCGCCGCAGGACTTGCCAACCACGTTGTCCCCGCCGATCAGGTGGCGGACAAGGCCCGCGCCCTGGCGCTGGACATCGCGGCCAACGCGCCGCTGGCGGTGAAGGCAGCCAAGCGGATGATGCGGATGGGCCTGGACGAAACCTTCGAAACCCACGTCCAGCACGTCTACCTGCAACTGCTGCCGCTGTTCGCCAGCGATGACTTTGCGGAAGGGGTCAAGTCGTTTCTGGAGAAGCGTCCGGCCGCGTTCACCGGGCGTTAGGGAGCAAGCAGCACCCCGCGCCCGACATTGCGCGCGTTGATCGCGCCCGAAAGCCCCAGCGCGGTCTTCATGTCCTGCTTCATCAGGGTGAGGTAGCGGGTCAGCGCGGGTTCGCCGCCAGCCCCAAGCGCGAAGGCCCAGGGGCGGCCGATCAGCGCCGCCTTGGCACCCAAAGCAAGGGCGCGGACCAGGTCCTGCCCGGTGCGGATCCCGCCATCGACCAGCAGGGTGGTCTCGCTCCCAACTGCCGCGGCAATGCGCGGCAGCATGGCGGCGGTGGAGGCCACGCCGTCAAGCTGCCGGCCGCCGTGGTTGGAAACGATCATCCCGTCCGCGCCGATCGCCACTGCTTGCCGCGCATCCTCCTCGTCAAGGATGCCCTTCAGCACCAGATTGCCTTTCCACACGGCGCGCAGCCATTCGATGTCCTTCCAGGTCACCGATGGATCGAACTGTCCGGCCATCCACAGCATGAAATTGGCAACATTGCCTGAACCGGACCCCGGCACGTACTTGGCCACGTTGCCAAGCCCGTGCGGGCGGCCGCGCAGGCCCACATCCAGCACCCAGCGCGGGTGCAGGGCATAGTCGATCGGTCCGGCGCGCAGTTTGCCCCAGGGAGAAAGGCCGCCGGCCATGCCGTTGCGAATATCGCGATAACGGGTGCCGAGCACGGCGAGGTCAATGGTGAAGGCCAGAGTCCGCACGCCCTGGTCCCAGGCGCGCGAGAGGATATCCTGCACCACGCCCCGGTCCTTCAGCATGTAGAGCTGGAACCAGAACGGCTTGTCCGACACCGCCGCCACTTCCTCCATCGGGCAGACCCCGACTGTCGAAAGGCAGAAAGGAATCCCCGCGCTATCCGCGGCGCGCTTGGCCTGGACTTCGCCGCGCCGGCTGCTCATCCCGCCCATGCCGAGCGGAGCGAGGATCAGCGGCATGGCGAGTGTTTCGCCGAACAGCTCGACCGAGCAGTCCATCTTCGAAGCGTCGCACAGCACCTTCTGGGTCAGCTGCACACTTTCCCAGTCAGCCGTGTTGCGGCGCAAGGTCACTTCGGCGCCGGCCCCGCCATCGTAGTAATCGAACAGAAATCGTGGCAGGCGCCGTTCCGCCTCACGCCGGAAATCGTCGTAAGCAGCGGGCAGCAGGTTGAGGCTTTCGCCCATCAAAGCAGCGCCTCGATCAGGCGCGGTCCCTTGTGGGCCAGGGCATCGGCCAGCGCCTGGCGGAAGTCTTCGGCCGTATCGACCCGCACCGCGGGCACGCCCATGCCTTCGGCCAGTTGGGCCCAGTTGATTGCCGGGTTCTTGAGGTCGAGCATGGACAAGGCCTTGGGGCCGGGGTTCTGCACGCCGACCCGCATCAGTTCGATATTGAGAATCGCATAGGATCCGTTGTTGAGGATGATGGTGGTCACATCCAGGTTTTCGCGCGCCATCGTCCACAAGGCCTGGTTGGTGTACATCGCCCCGCCATCACCGTGCAGCGCGATCACCTTGCGGTCCGGACAGGCGACTGCTGCGCCCACCGCCAGCGGCAGGCCCTGGCCGATCGAACCGCCGGTCAGTTGCAGCCAGTCATGCGGCTTTGCGCTGGCGCACATCAGCATCGCCGCGCCGCCCTGGGTTGCGCCTTCGTCTGAAACAATCGCGTTTTCGGGCAGCAGTTCGGCCAGAATGGCACCAAGGTTGGCGCTGTTGAGCTTGCCAGGCTGCGCCGGATGGCTGGCCGGCGCGGTAATCAGGGCGGGCTCGGCCGACGCATCCAGCGCATCGGCCAGCGCCGTCAGCGCCGCCAGCGCGTCCTCGCGCAGCGAAGCAAGCCGGACCAGTTCAGCATCCGGCGGCGAAAGCCAGCTGGGCTTGCCGGGATAGGCGAAGAACGAGACCGGCGGCTCGGCGCCGCAGAACACCAGAGTCTTGAACTCGGCCAGATAGGCCTGGGCCTGTTCGCCAAAGTAGGGCAGCTTATCCACTGCGACCCGGCCAACCCCGCGCTGGTGCCGGGCGGCAAAGGTTTCGGCGATCAGGCGGCAACCGGTAGCAGCCGCGATCCGCCCGGCCTGGACCAGCGCATCCTCGCGCAGCGCACGGCCGCCCAGAAACAGGCACTTGGGGCCAGTAGCGGCCTTTAATGCCTGCGCCGCTGCCGCAATCGCGGCAGCGGGGCTTTTGGGCGGGGCAGGGATTACCGGCGCGGCGACCGGGGCTGAGCCTTCGCTCCAGGCATGATCTGCCGGGACGATTACGGTGGCGATCCGTCCGGGATAGCCGCCCTGCGCGACCGCGAACGCCTCTGCCCCGGCCTGGGCCAGATCGCGGTTGCTCTTGGACACGCGTACCCAGTCTGACATCGGCCGGGCGACACCGGCCGCATCGGAGGTCAGCGGCGCATCGAAATGGAGGTGATAGGTGGCGTGATCACCCACCATGTTGATGATCGGGCTGCCGGCCTTCTTGGCGTTGTGCAGGTTGGCAAGCCCGTTGCCGAGGCCAGGGCCAAGGTGCAGCAGGGTTACTGCCGGCTTGTCCGCCATGCGGGCATAGCCATCGGCGGCGCCGGTCACCACGCCTTCGAACAGGCCGAGGACCGCGCGCATCCCGTGCTGGCGGTCAACCGCCGCAACCAGCTGCATTTCCGAAGTGCCGGGATTGGCGAAGCACACTTCAACGCCGCAGTTGTACAAAGTTTCGATGAATGCTTCGGCGCCGTTCATGTCGGTCAGTCCTCCCTTGCAACCCAAGGTAGCGCGGCCTTCTTGCGGCGCAACAGGATTGTGCCGCCGCGCCCTCGCGTTATGGCGATTGCAACAGGCGGGAGGCGAATCGCGCAATGAAGTACGATGTGGTCATTGTCGGTGCGGGGCAGGGCGGGGCCTATGCCGCGATCCAGCTGCGCCAGCTGGGGTTTGCAGGCACGATTGCGCTGATCGGGCGCGAGGCCGAGCCGCCTTACGAGCGGCCGCCGCTGTCCAAGGAATACATGCTGGGTGAAAAGGCCTGGGAACGCCTGCTGATCCGCCCGGCCGAGTTCTGGGCCGGCAAGGGGATCGACTTGCTGCTTTCGGCAGAGGTCGTCTCGCTCGATCCCGCGAACAAGGCGGTGACGCTGCAGGATGGTCGCACGGTCGGCTATGGCAGCCTGGTCTGGGCGACCGGCGGCGATCCGCGGCGGCTGTCCTGCCCCGGCGCTGACCTGGCCGGTGTCCACGGGGTGCGGACCCGCGCCGATGCCGACGCGATCCTGGACGAACTGGGCGATGTGGTGCGCGTGGTGATCGTCGGCGGTGGCTACATCGGGCTGGAAGCGGCCGCGGTGCTGCGCAAGCTGGGCAAGGAAGTGACCCTGCTGGAAGTGCTCCCGCGCGTGCTGGCGCGCGTGGCGGGAGCGGAGTTGTCCGCCTTCTATCAGGCCGAGCACATCGCCAACGGCGTCGATCTGCGGACCGAAACCGGGGTCGAGGCAATCGAGGGCGAAGGCCGGGTTTCCGCCGTGCGCCTGTCTGATGGCAGCAGCATCGATTGCCAGCTGGTCATTGTCGGGATTGGCATTGTGCCTGCCGTAGGCCCGCTGATCGCGGCGGGCGCAGCGGGCGGCAACGGGGTGGAGGTGGACGAATTGTGCCGCACCAGCCTGCCCGATGTTTACGCCATTGGCGACTGCGCGGCCCACGCCAGCCGCTTTGCCGATGGCGCGGTAATCCGGCTCGAATCGGTTCAGAACGCCAACGATCAGGCGGCCTGCGTCGCCAGGGCGATTATCGGCGATCCGCAGCCCTATGCGGCAACGCCGTGGTTCTGGTCGAACCAGTATGATCTGAAGCTGCAAACGGTCGGCCTGTCATCGGGCCACGATGCAGTGGTGCTGCGCGGTGATCCGGCCACGCGGAGTTTCTCGGTGCTTTACCTCAAGGGCGGCAAGCTGATCGCCTGTGATGCAGTCAATGCCATCAAGGACTATGTCCAGGCCCGCAAGCTGGTGGAAGAAGGCGCGAAGATCGCCCCGGCGGACCTGGCCGACACCAGCCGCCCGCTGAAGGAACTGGACAGGATCGAGGCTGTGAACACGTGATCGGCCCTGTCGAGGTTTGACCTGTCGAGGTTTGAGCGAGAATGACTCAGGGCCGGGAAGGAGGGGCAGGAATATAGCGATATTCCAGCCTTCCTGGCGCAGCCCCGGACCATTCTGGCGCCGGGACGGGGCCAATCACGCGTTTCGGGCCCGGCGGGCAAATCCAATCAGGGCGTGATCGAGCCTGCCCTGAGGCAAGCAGAGCCGGTTTTTCTGGCAAGGACCGAACCTGAAAAGGGTCCGGGTTCGGGCGATCTTGCCCTGACAATCTTGCCCTGACAATCGCCCTGACAATCACTGCCGACCACTGGGCAGGTGAGCGGGCAATGGCCGAGGGCTGATCCAATGTGCCGGCGGACAACTGTGACATTATAGACACGGCCTGTTGCAATCTGGCAATTGTTCATTCTGGTGACAGCCTGGTGTGCGCATCACTATCCCTGCCACAAGGGGCATACGATCCGTTGGGCACAGAGAGGAGAAGAGCAATGAAACTGCGAAACATCATGAAAATTGCTGCCATCTTCCCGGTTCTTGCTTTCGGGCTGGCCAGCACTGCCGATGCGCACAGGGTGGTTCACGTCGAGGGAAAACTCTACGTGATCATTTGCGATAACAATGGTGGCAACTTCACATTCAGCGGTTCGGCGGGAGGCGCTTCAGAAGCGGCCGGGCTGCTTTGCCCGATGGCCCCGCCGCAGAGCGGGAGCGGCGTAAGCGGCGGCGCACCAAGCCCGATCACGATCGAGAAATCGATCCCTGCGAGCCAGGCGCTCAGGACCCGGTCTGGCGGGGCGGAGCGGAATTGCCCTCCTGGCACCCGCTGGTATGAACCGGCGAAGACTTGTGTGGCGATCGGTGGACGCCCAATTGAATAGCCACCCCGCATAACCAGGTGGCCGCGACATCAAGCGATGCCGCGGCCGCCTGGCCAGGTCCGCACTATTGCGGTCTGACGATCCCCGATCGCACCCCGATGGTTGGGACCGGATCGGGGGTAAAGGCTTTGAGCCAGCACTTTGCACCTGCCGCCTGATAGCCAGGCGCCACCCAGGTGAACGAGCGGCAGCGGCTGTTTTCGGCGCAGGCCCTGGCGCATTTCATGCCCTGGTCATTGTCGGTATCAAGCGAGGCGATATCATGTCCCGGCAGATCCAGCCCCGGCAGGCTGCGGAACCGGTCCGGCAGGCCTGCAGGAACACCGGGATTGAGTTTCAGCCAGCCAAACCGCTCGGCCGAAGCCATGTTCGGCTGATCCAACACTCCGCCAACATAGCGCAGGGCAAAGGTCTGGCTGGGCAGACCTTTGCACGGTTCGATCACCAGCGGGGTGCCATCACTCAGGTTCCCGCCCGGTACAGTCCAGCACTTGTTATCAGCGGTGCGGAACACAACGGTCGTGGCTGAAACCCGGCGCAGGAAAAATGACTGGTCCAGCCCGCCGCGAAAGGCGATATCTCCCCCGGCTGAAGGTATCAGATCGCACGGGTGCATATCCACCCGGGGCGGACCGAACACGACCCCGCGCGCCACGGTGGCGCACTGGTTCTGGTTATTGACCCGCCAGCGTGTATTGCTGAGCAGTGGCGCAGGCGGCACATCGACCGCAGCCGGGGCCAGTTCCAGCATCTGGCTGAAATTGTTGGACTCGCAGGTTCTCAGCCGCAAATAGGGTACCTGACCGGCCCAGTCGCCGGTCGAACGGGTGACGCACAGGTTCGATCCGACCGCACGCACCTGATAAGTCGCCGGGGCCGGATCCCACCAGCGGTCGGGACCCAGAAAGCCCGATGCCTGGGCATGAAGCTGGCCCGGCAAGGCCGCAAGGGCAATGGCCAGCAGTCTTGATGTGTTGCGCATGCTATGACCTTTCGGGTTGCGGCCGGGTATCAGGGGCGGACGAAACAGGCAGGCGAAGCTTGCTCATGGCCGGACTATGCCGCTGCGGATCTTGCCCAGCATGGCCGCCCCGCGATTGATCGGCTCGCCAACCGTATCGAACCACAGGCAGCGTGGCGGATCGTTCGAATTGGTGACAAAGCCGGGGGCCTGCCAGGTCCAGGCCTTGCAGCGGTCAAGCTCGGCGCAGCGCTTGCGGCAATAGTCACCGCCATCGTTGACCGTCTCGAAGCTGCTATAGGGAGTGCCGCTCAGCGCCAGGCCATCGGCTCCCAGGATGTTGAAATGGCCGCGTGGCGTGCGATACCAGTAGGTTTCGCGCAGCAGGTCGTTTTCATAATCCGGGGCGATCGCACCATACCATTCAAGTTCCCACATCTGTTCGCTGGTCCGGGCGCAAGGCCAGCGGATCACCCCGGTTCCGTCACCGCGCCCGCCGTTGTAGAGACTGAGGCATTCGCTGGCATCGCCCACTTCCGCGCTGCCAATCAGGAATGCGCGCTGCCCGATCGGCACCAGAAAAAAGCGCTGGTAGTCTGCTGCGGTGTAAACCCAGTCGCCACCAGGGGTTTCGCAGGGCTGCAGTTCAATTCGAGGGGCACCAAGGATCACACCGCGGGCAACCGAAAGGCAGCTGCCATATTCACCGACGCGAGGCGGCCGTTGGTTCTCGAATCGCAAGCGCTGGGGATGGCCGCGCAGCGTGAACCCGCCCGAGGGATGCGGCAGGACGATCCAGTGATTGTTGAAGCCGCCGTGCTGCCAGGTATCCCGGTTTTCGCAATCCCAGGTTTCAGCCGGCGGATTTGCCCCCGCGGACGAAACCACGATGCAGCGTCCGGACAGCACCGAGCGGATCCGGTATACCCCGGGCCGCGGCCCCTTGCCCTGGGCTATGGCTTCCTTTTGGGATGCGGTGAGCGGGTTGTTGACCGGCCGCGCGACCGGGTTGACCGGCACGGCAACGGGCTGACGGTCACGAGTATAGACCGCTTGTCCGTTATCCTGCTGTCCGGATTCGGCCAAGGCCAGGCCCGAAGGCACCATGGCAGCCAGAGCGAACCCCAGAAACCAATGCTTCATCACCTTCATCACCCTTCTCCTATCGCTGATCAGCGCAGAATGTGCTGTCCGGCCCCGCGACGCACTATGCAAACGGATAGGAGGCGGGCCTGCGCGGCGGTCAGCCCGGATCGCGAGAGGCAGTGTCGGCGATCCAGCCATCCGGGGCATCGCGCAGCAGTGCGACCAGTTCGGCCTGGCGGGTCGCGCCGGTCTTGGCAAAGATCGAGCGCAGCAGGAAACGGCCGGCGTTGACAGAAACCGCGCGGCTGCGGGCATAATCTTCCAGCGTGTGCCCGCGCGCCAGCATTGCCGCGAGCCGCGCTTCGGCCGGGGTCAGGTCGAACCAGCGGGCGTAATGATCAAGCAGCGCAGCAGGAACCCAGCCATCGTGGGCATGCCCGACCAGCACCAGCGCGCCGCCGGCAATCTGCCCGCTCAGCGTTTCGGCCACCGGGGCGCTCACCCGCATTGCCAGCATCCGGTGCACCGGCTTTCCCTCAAGTTCAAGCTGGAAGGCTGCGCTGGGGAGCGGATCGCGGCCGTCGAGCATGGCCTGAATCGTGGCCTGCGCACCGGCATCCCGCAGCCGCAGCCGGCCATTGGCAGCATCGCCAAAGCCTTCGGCAAGGAACTGCTGGCTGCGGGCATTGGCGAACTGGATCTCGCAATCCCGGCCCAGCACCAGCACCACGTTGGGACTGTGATCCAGCACAGCTTCGGCATTCCTGGCGCGCAGACTGGCTTCGCCCAGCTTGCGGCTGATCCGGGTCGCCCGCCGGATGTGCGGCAGGCAGCGCCGCACCGCCTCCGTCAGGTCCGGGCTTGGCCCATCGCCAACCCCCGGCAGAACCAGGCCGAGCCGATCAGGCCCCGCGCGATCGACTATCCCGATCAGCGCGGATTCGATTTCCCAGGCACGCAGAAACCGCTGATAAAGGTCGCTGGTCTTGAACTCCTCGCGCGGGATCAGGGCATCGCTGTGGACTGTCGTTCCCACCGGCAAGCCATGGGCCAGCACGCTCCATACCTGCCGTCCGGCAAAGCTCTGGACATAGACCGTGCGGGCAAATTCGTTCACCCCGAAGGCCCCGACGAACCGCCCCGATGGGGGATTGAGCCGTTCCCACAGCAGGAAGGCAACATCCCATCCCGTTGGTCCGGGGCGATTGACGATGCTGCCCATCGCAACATCCCAGTGGCCGGGATCGAGCGCGGCTTCGTAAATATCGGCCACGGCCTGGTCAAACTGATCAATCGTCAGTGTGCTGCCCATTGCTGCAAAAATTACCGCGGCCAACTGGCAATGACAAGCCGAAGCGGGCTGACCGGCGAAGCGCAAGGCGGGGGTAATGGTCCGGCTGGCGGCGCTGCCGATGCCAGATTGCGTTATGCCGGGGCGGTGCAGGCGGGCCCTGCGCGATGATCCGGGTGGCCGGCTTTATGATGGGCGCAATGATGGGTGCACGGCGCTGGCGGAGCCGCCGGCGATCCAGTCACCTGTTGCGCCTGAGACGAAGGGGCCAGCCTCAACGCTGCCGCTCAACCGCCCTGTCGAACATGCCGCCCGCACCCTGGCCGCTGCCAAGCTGATCCGCGCCTGCCTGCGGCGCCAGCGATGGGGAGGCGGCGGCCTGGTCTGCCGGTGCTGCCGCCGAGCCGACCTGCATTGGGCAGGACGGCAACGTGGCACAGGAACAGGCAATGGCCCATCGCTGATCATCCGCCCCAAAAAAACCCGCAAATCTCCCCTTGCGCGAATCCCCATCCCTGTGTAGGGGCCCGGCTTCGATTTCGGTCGGGGCGGCGTTGCGGCGCTTGCCCCATGGCTCTTTCTCATCGGTAGGATACAATGGAAGCTCAGAATATTCGCATTCGCTTGAAGGCATTCGATCACCGCGTGCTTGACCAGGCGACCGGCGAAATTGCGGAAACTGCCCGCCGTACCGGCGCGTTGATCCGGGGCCCCATTCCTCTGCCGACGAGAATCGAAAAGTTCTGCGTCAACCGCGGACCGCACATCGACAAGAAGTCGCGTGAGCAGTTCGAAGTGCGCACCTACAAGCGGCTGCTCGACATCGTGCAGCCCAACGCCGCGACCGTGGACGCGCTGATGAAGCTCGACCTGGCCGCTGGTGTCAACGTCGAGATCAAGCTCGCGTAACCAGTTTCGGGTCTTCGGGCCCAAATCCTTCCGGGCCTCGGTCCGGCTCCTAGCGGGTCCAATCCGCGACGAGACAGAGCCCCGGCACAGGCCGGGGACACAAGGGATACCTCCGGCATCAGCCGGGCATGCGTCCCCCGTCTCGCTTCTTCTTCGGAAGGAGCACCCAGCCCGGACGGGGCTCGCACCAAGACATGGGTTGGACACGCCCCTGGGAATGGTTCCCTTGGGCCTCTGTAGGAGACTGGATCATGCGCACTGGCGTGATCGCCAAGAAGGTGGGGATGACCCGCCTGTTCCAGGAGGACGGTCGGCACGTGCCGGTTACCGTTCTGGCGCTGGAAAATTGCCAGGTGGTCTCGGTTCGGACCGCTGAGCGCGACGGCTATGTCGCGGTGCAGCTGGGCGCCGGGGAAGCCAAGCAGAAGAACGTTGCCAAGCCGCAGCGTGAACATTTCGCCAAGGCCCAGGTGCCGCTCAAGCAGCAGGTCGTCGAATTCCGCGTGGCTGACGATGCCGTGCTGGAAGTCGGTGCGACCATCGCGGCCTCGCACTTCGTTCCGGGGCAGCTGGTCGATGTGGCCGGCACCACCCAGGGCAAGGGCTTTGCCGGTGCGATGAAGCGCTGGGGCTTCGGCGGCATGCGCGCCACCCACGGTGTTTCGATCAGCCACCGTGCCCACGGTTCGACCGGTAACCGCCAGGATCCCGGCAAGGTCTTCAAGAACAAGAAGATGGCCGGCCACATGGGGGACCGCAACCGGACCCAGCAGAACCTGGAAGTGGTTCGCGTCGATGACGAACGCGGCCTGATCTTCGTGAAGGGATCGGTGCCGGGCGCGAAGAACAGCTGGCTGACCGTCAAGGATTCGGTGAAGGTCGCGCGCCACGCCGATGCGCCGTATCCGGCCGGCCTCAAGAGCGCTGCCAACAGCAATGAAACTCCGGCCGCTGCCGACACCCCTGCGGAAGACACCGCGGCCGTCGAGGCGACCGAAGGTCAGGAGGGTTAAGCCCGTGAAGGTCAAGCTATCCAATCTCGATGGCACCGCCGGCAAGGGCGACATCGAGCTGAGCGATGCGGTGTTCGGCCTTGAGCCGCGCGCCGACATCCTGCACCGCGTTGTCACCTGGCAGCTCGAGAACCGCCGCGGCATCGCCCGCGCGACCCGCGAGCGTTCGGACGTGGCCCGCACCGGCAAGAAGTTCGGCCGCCAGAAGGGCGGCGGCGCGGCCCGTCACGGTGACCGTGCGGCCCCGGTCTTCATCGGCGGCGGCAAGGCTCACGGCGCTCGTCGCCGCGAGTTCGATGTCTCGCTGAACAAGAAGGTCCGCGCGCTGGGTCTTAAGATGGCCCTGTCGGCCAAGGCCAAGGAAGGCCTGGTGGTGGTTGACAGCCTCGACATCAAGGACGCCAAGACCAAGGCTCTGGCCGCCACGTTCGCCAAGGCGAATTTCGGCAAGAAGGTGCTGGTGATCGACGGTGAAGCCGTGAACGAGGGCTTTGCCCGCGCTTCGGCCAACCTGGTGGGCGTCAATGTCCTGCCGGCGATCGGGGCCAACGTCTATGACATCCTGAAGCACGATACGCTGGTGCTGACCCGCGCCGCGGTCGAAAAGCTGGAGGCGCGCTTCGCCCTCCCGAAAGGGGCTAACTAATGGCTAAGGCAGCAATCGACACGCGTCACTATGACGTGATCGTGGCCCCCCACATCACCGAAAAGGCGACGCTGGCCAGCGAACACAACGCCGTCGTCTTCAAGGTGGCGGACAGCGCGACCAAGCCGCAGATCAAGGCGGCCGTCGAAGCGCTGTTCGACGTGAAGGTGGTGAGCGTCAACACGCTGACCCAGAAGGGCAAGACCAAGCGGTGGAAGGGCAAGCCCTATCGCCGTTCAGACGTCAAGAAGGCGGTCGTCCGTCTGGCCGAAGGCCAGTCGATCGACGTCACCAGCGGGATCTGAGGCGGTAGTCATGGCACTCAAGAACTACAACCCGACCAGCCCGGCCCGCCGCGGCCTGATCCTGGTCGACAAGTCGGCGCTGTGGAAGGGTAAGCCGGTCAAGGCGCTGACCGAAGGCAAGCGCAAGACCGGTGGCCGCAACAACAAGGGCCACGTCACTTCGCGCGGGATCGCGGGCGGTCACAAGCAGAAGTACCGCTTCATCGATTTCAAGCGTCGCCGCTGGGATGCCCCCGCGGTGGTCGAACGTCTGGAATACGATCCCAACCGGACCGCGTTCATCGCTCTCATCAGGTATGAAGACGGCGAACTGGCCTATATCCTTGCGCCGCAGCGCCTCGCCGTTGGCGACAGCGTTGTCGCCGGTGAAAAGACCGACGTGAAGCCGGGCAACGCGATGCTGCTTGGCCAGATGCCGGTCGGCACCATCTGCCACAACGTGGAGATGAAGCCGGGCAAGGGCGGCCAGATCGCGCGTTCGGCCGGGACCTACGTCCAGGTCGTTGGCCGTGACCGCGGGATGGTCATCGTCCGCCTCAACTCGGGCGAGCAGCGCTATCTGCGTGGCGATTGCATGGGCACGGTGGGGGCGGTGTCGAACCCCGACAACGCCAACCAGAACTTTGCCAAGGCCGGCCGCACGCGCTGGCAGGGCCGTCGCCCGCTGACCCGCGGTGTCGCCAAGAACCCGGTCGATCACCCGCACGGCGGTGGTGAAGGCCGTACTTCGGGCGGTCGTCATCCGGTCACTCCGTGGGGCAAGCCGACCAAGGGCGCCCGTACCCGCAACAACAAGCAGACGGACAAGATGATCATCCGTTCGCGTCACGCCAAGAAGAAGAGGTAAGGCCCCATGGCACGTTCCGTCTGGAAAGGCCCCTTCGTCGACCTGCACCTGCTGAAGAAGGCGGAAGCCATGCAGGAAGCGGGCACCCGCGCCGCTCCGATCAAGACCTGGTCGCGGCGTTCGACGATTCTGCCGCAGTTCGTCGGCCTGACGTTCAACGTCTACAATGGCCAGAAATTCATCCCCGTCTCGGTCAACGAAGACATGGTCGGCCACAAGCTTGGTGAATTTGCGCCGACGCGCAATTTCCCCGGCCACGCCGCCGACAAGAAGGGTAAGCGCTGATGAGCAAGCCGAAAGCCCCGCGCCGCGTAGGCGAAAAGGAAGCCCTGTCGGTCGGCACCACGATCCGTGGTTCGGCCCAGAAGCTCAACCTGGTTGCCGCTCTGATCCGCGGCAAGAAGGCCGAAGAAGCCATGAACATCCTCGCTTTCTCGAAGCGGGCGATGGCGGTTGATGCCCGCAAGGTGCTCGCTTCGGCGATCGCCAATGCGGAAAACAATCACAACCTGGATGTCGACGCCCTCGTGGTGGCCGAAGCCAGCGTAGGCAAGTCGATCACCATGAAGCGTTTCCACACCCGCGGCCGTGGCAAGTCCACCCGCATCCTCAAGCCGTTCAGCCGGCTGCGGATCGTGGTTCGCGAAGTCGAGGAGGCGTAAGCCATGGGTCACAAGTCGAATCCGATCGGCCTGCGTCTGCAGATCAACCGCACCTGGGACAGCCGCTGGTACGCCGAGGGCAAGAACTACGCCAAGCTGCTTGAGGAAGACCTCAAGATCCGCAACTTCGTGCTGGAAACCGTTCCGCAGGCCGCGATCAGCAAGGTCGTGATCGAGCGTCCGGCCAAGGTCTGCCGCGTGTCGATCTATGCCGCCCGCCCGGGCGTCATCATCGGCAAGAAGGGCGCGGACATCGAAAAGCTGCGCTCGGCCATCGCCAAGATGACCGACAGCGACGTTAAGCTGAACATCGTTGAAATCCGCAAGCCGGAAATCGATGCCAAGCTCGTCGCCCAGGGCATCGCCGATCAGCTGGTCCGCCGCGTGGCGTTCCGCCGGGCGATGAAGCGGGCGATGCAGTCGGCCATGCGCCTAGGTGCCGAGGGCATCAAGGTGGTGTGCGGCGGCCGTCTCGGCGGTGCCGAAATCGCCCGGGTCGAACAGTACCGCGAAGGCCGTGTGCCGCTGCATACCCTGCGCGCGAACATCGACTATGCCGAAGCCGAAGCGCTGACCACCTATGGCATCATCGGGATCAAGGTCTGGATCTTCAAGGGTGAGATCCTGGGACACGATCCGATGGCGCAGGACCGCCTGATGATGGAAGCCCAGACCGCGGGCGTCCGTCCGGCGCGTGAAGACCGCAGGAACTAAGTCATGCTGCAACCGAAGAAAACCAAGTTCCGCAAAGCGTTCAAGGGCCGGATCAAGGGCACTGCCAAGGGCGGTACCGATCTGAACTTTGGCTCTTACGGCCTCAAGGCGCTTGAGCCGGAGCGGATTACCGCCCGCCAGATCGAAGCGGCTCGCCGTGCGATCACCCGCCACATCAAGCGCCAGGGGCGACTCTGGATCCGGGTCTTCCCGGATGTGCCGGTTTCGAAGAAGCCTGCCGAGGTCCGTCAGGGCAAGGGCAAGGGTTCGGTCGAATACTGGGCTGCCCGCGTCAAGCCGGGCCGGATCCTGTTCGAACTGGACGGTGTTGCCGGGCCGCTCGCGGCGGAAGCGTTCAGCCGCGCGGCGATGAAGCTGCCGGTCAAGACCAAGGTCGTCGCCCGCCTGGGTGACACCAGCCACCTGGGAGGCGAATAATGGCCAAGGCTACTGATCTGCGCGCCAAGACCGATGACCAGCTGGCCGGTGATCTGGCCGAGCTGAAGCGCGAGGCGTTCAACCTGCGCTTCCAGGCTGCCACCAACCAGCTTGAGCGTCCGGCCCGCATCAAGGAAGTGCGCCGCGACATCGCGCGCATCAAGACGCTGCAGGGCGAACGCGCCCGTGCTGCCACCATGAATCCGGCCAAGTAAGGAGCCCACAGATGCCCAAGCGTATCCTGATCGGGACCGTGGTTTCCGACAAGACCGACAAGACCGTGGTCGTGAAGGTCGAACGCAAGGTGAAGCACCCGCTTTACGGGAAGATCATCCGCCGTTCGAAGAAGTATCACGCGCACGACGAAGACAACGCCTACAAGACCGGCGAAACCGTTCGCATCGAGGAAACCCGCCCGATGTCGAAGCTCAAGACCTGGAAGGTGATCGAACGGGTCACTGCCAGCAAGGGCACCGCCGTCGAGGCTGACGTCTAAGTCAGAACCGTTTTTTGGAACTGCCGGACTGGTTCCGGCAAGCCAGTGAGAAGGAACCGGATCAATGATCCAGATGCAATCCCAGCTCGACGTCGCTGACAACAGCGGGGCCAAGCGCGTCCAGTGCATCAAGGTGCTGGGCGGATCGAAGCGCCGCACGGCGGGTGTGGGCGACATCATCGTGGTGTCGGTCAAGGAAGCCCAGCCGCGCACCAAGGTGAAGAAGGGCGACGTTCACCGCGCCGTCATCGTCCGCACCCGCAAGGATGTGCGCCGCGCCGATGGCAGCGTGATCCGCTTTGACAGCAACGCTGCCGTGCTGATCAACAAGAACGCCGAGCCGATCGGCACCCGCATCTTCGGCCCCGTGGTCCGCGAACTGCGCGGCAAGGGCTATATGAAGATCATCTCGCTTGCTCCGGAGGTGCTGTAATGGCCGCCGCAAAGATCAAGAAGGGCGATAACGTCGTCGTCCGCTCGGGCAAGGACAAGGGCCGCACCGGCACTGTCCTTCAGGTGCTGCCGAAGGAAGGCAAGGTCGTGGTGGCCGGCGTCAATGTCGCCACCCGCCACCGCAAGCCGACCCAGGCCAATCCGCAGGGCGGGATCGAGCGCCGTGAAGCGCCAATGGCGATTTCCAAGGTCGGCCTGGCCGACCCCAAGACCGGCGCGGCCACCCGCGTGCGCTTTGAAATCCAGGATGGAAAGAAGGTGCGCGTCGCGGTCAAGTCCGGGGAGAAGATCGATGGCTGAAAAGTACGTGCCCCGCATGAAAAAGCGCTATGACGACGTGATCGTCAAGGCGATGACCGAGAAGTTCGGCTACAAGAATGCCCTTGAGGTGCCGAAGATCGAGAAGATCACGCTCAACATGGGCGTCGGCGAAGGCAGCCAGGACAAGAAGAAGGTCACGAGCGCTGCCGAGGAAATGGCCCTGATTTCCGGCCAGAAGCCGGTCATCACAAAGGCCAAGAAGTCGATCGCCCAGTTCAAGCTGCGCGAAGGCATGCCGATCGGTTGCAAGGTCACCCTGCGCCGTGAACGCATGTACGAATTCCTCGATCGCCTGATCACGGTTGCCATGCCCCGGATCCGCGACTTCCGCGGGGTGAACGCCAAGTCGTTCGATGGTCGCGGCAACTATGCGATGGGTCTCAAGGAGCAGATCATCTTCCCGGAGATCAGCTACGACCAGATCGAGAAGGTGCGCGGGATGGACATCATCGTCACCACCACCGCCAAGACCGACGACGAAGCGCGCGAGCTGCTCCGCCTGTTCGGTTTCCCGTTCCCGGCGGAAGCCGAAACCGCGCAAGCGGCCTGAGTTAGAGAGAGCTTAAGTCCATGGCGAAACTGAGTTCCGTGAACAAGAACGAGCGGCGCAAGAAGCTCGTCAAGAAGTACGCAGCCAAGTATGCGAAGCTGAAGGCTGTGGCCAACGACAAGTCGCTCGACGATACCGAGCGACTGATCGCCCGCCTGAAGCTGGCCGAAGTGCCGCGCAACGGGAATCCGACCCGCGTGCGTAACCGCTGCGTCACCACCGGCCGCCCGCGCGGCTATTATCGCAAGTTCGGCCTGTGCCGCGTTGAGCTGCGTGATCTTGCCAACAAGGGCATGATCCCCGGCGTGACCAAGTCGAGCTGGTAAGGGGTAACTAGGATGGCAATGACCGATCCCCTGGGTGATATGCTCACCCGTATCCGCAACGGGCAGCGCGCCAAGAAGGACTCCGTCCTTTCCCCGGCGTCGAAGCTTCGCGCCAACGTGCTCGAAGTGCTCCAGCGCGAAGGCTATATTCGCGGCTTTTCGGAGGACGCCACCGGTGCCCACCCGCAGCTGCGGATCGAGCTGAAGTATTTCGAGGGCGAACCGGCGATCAAGCACGTCGCCCGCGTCTCCAAGCCGGGCCGCCGCGTCTATTCGGGTTCCAAGGAACTGCCGGTGGTTCGCAACGGCCTTGGCATCACCATCGTCTCGACCCCCAAGGGCGTGCTTTCGGATGCCGAAGCCCGCGCCCAGAACGTCGGCGGCGAAGTGCTGGCGGAGGTGTTCTGATGAGCCGCATCGGGAAGAAGCCGGTTGCGATCCCCAGCGGGGTCACGGCTGAAATCGCCAACGGCGTGCTGACGGTGAAGGGCCCGAAGGGCACCCTGACGCTCAGCCTGCGCGACGAAATCGCCTACAAGGTCGAGGGTGACAGCATCTCGGTGCTGCCGGCCAATGACAGCAAGCAGGCGCGCGCCTTCTGGGGCATGCAGCGCACGCTGGTTGACAACCTGGTGACCGGTGTCACCCAGGGGTATACCAAGGTGCTCGAGATCACCGGCGTCGGTTACCGCGCCACGGCCCAGGGCAAGAACCTGAAGCTGCAGCTCGGCTTCAGCCACGACATCGATTTCGCCGTGCCGGAAGGCATCGAGATCAAGACCCCGGACAATACCACGATCGAGATTTCCGGGATCGACAAGCAGAAGGTCGGCCAGGTTGCGGCCGAAATTCGCCGCTGGCGCAAGCCCGAACCCTACAAGGGCAAGGGTATCAAGTACCGTGGCGAGTTCATCTTCCGCAAGGAAGGGAAGAAGAAGTAATGGCCAAGCTTTCTCTGTTCGACCGCCGTCGTCGCCGTGTCCGCACGGCGCTCAAGGCTCGTGCCGGTGGGCGTCCGCGCCTTTCGGTGCATCGTTCGGGCCGTCACATCTACGCCCAGATCATCGACGACGCTGCCGGCCGCACCATTGCTGCCGCCAACTCGCTCGGCACCAAGGGCGGCGCCAATGTCGCCGGGGCTGCCGAAGTGGGCAAGGCGCTGGCCGAGGCCGCCAAGAAGGCTGGCGTGACCACCGTCGTGTTCGATCGCGGCGGGTTCCTGTTCCATGGCCGCGTCAAGGCGCTGGCCGAAGCCGCCCGTGAAGGCGGGCTGGAGTTCTAAGATGGCTGACGAAAACACCATTGAAACCGAAGTCGCCGTCGAAGCGGCTGCTCCTGAAGGTGAAGCCCGCGAAGGCCGTGGCCGTGGCCGTGGCCGTGGTGGTGACCGGGGCGAGCGTGGCGGACGTGGCCGTGGCCGGGACGACCGTCGTGGCCGCAACGAGGGCGAAGACGGCGGGGAGGAGCTGATCGAAAAGCTCGTCCACATCAACCGCGTCTCCAAGACCGTGAAGGGCGGCACGCGCTTTGGCTTTGCGGCGCTGGTCGTGGTTGGCGATGGCAAGGGCCGGGTCGGCTTTGGCCATGGCAAGGCCCGCGAAGTGCCGGAAGCGATCACCAAGGCGACCGCTTCGGCCAAGAAGAAGATGATCCGCGTTCCGCTCAAGGAAGGCCGGACCCTGCACCATGATGGCCGCGGCCACTTCGGCGCTGGCAAGGTCAACGTGCGCTCGGCCCCGGCCGGGACCGGGATCATCGCCGGCGGCCCGATGCGCGCCGTCTTCGAAAGCCTGGGCGTTGCCGACGTGGTGACCAAGTCGGTCGGCACCAGCAACCCCTACAACATGATCCGCGCCACCTTCGATGCGCTGACCGACCAGACTTCGCCGAAGTCGGTGGCCCAGCGTCGCGGCAAGAAGGTTGCCGACCTGCTGGGTCGTGGCGGGGCGAGCGCGGCGGAGGCTGATGCCGCCGCCGACGCGATTGTGGAGTAAGCGATCATGGCCAAGATCAAGATCAAGCAGATCGGTTCGCCGATCCGTCGCCCGGAAAGTCAGAAGAAGATTCTGATCGGCCTGGGCCTGGGCAAGATGCACCGCGTGGTCGAGGTGGAAGACACCCCGGAAGTGCGCGGCGCGATCGCCAAGCTGCCGCACATGGTGGCCGTGGTTGACTGAGCAATCAGTCGCTTGACCGCTTTTGCAGGGGCTCCGGATCATTCCGGAGCCCTTTCTGCTTGGGCGGTCTAGCGGCAATCCCCCCACACCAGCACCTGATCGGCGCGCAGCCGCTCCGGGGCGGTGACTTCCCCGACCAGCCGGCAATGAGTCTTGACATGGGCCTGCACGGCAGCGTGGGTTTCGGCGTTGAGCGGGCCGTCGCGCGGCTCGCGGGTCATCACGATCACCCCCGGGCGCCGCGCAAGGACACGGTTGACCTCGTCGAGCGTGATCAGGTGCGACACGTCCTTTTCGATCGCGTGATAAAGATGCGCCGGAAAGGCCAGCGGCGAGGGGAAGGGCTGGCCGGTCAGCGTGTAAAGGAACGGCGGCCCTTCATAAACCAGCAGCCCCCGGTTCGCATCATGGCTGGCGATGAGGTCCGCCAGTTCAGCCATTGCGACCTGCGAGCGGGCGGTGTGGGCCGGGTCGATTGGCGGGCTGCGGGTGAAGGCGAACAGGCACAGGCCCGCTGCGGCTGCCGGGCCAATCCACTGGCGCGACAGGAATGGCGATGCCGCCACGCACAGCGGCACCAGCAGCGGCAGGGCATAGTGGAGGTGGAAATAGGGAAAGGCAGTCAGCCCGATCAACGCGGCGAGCACCCACAGGCCGACAAACCGCCGCGCCTCGCCCTGCAGGTCGAGCCAGCCGAAGGCGGCGAGCGCCAGCAGCGGCGCCAGCGCGGCCAGCATCAGGCGCAAGCGGATCTGGGCCGAGTACGGCTCCCACCGGTCTGCGGAAAGGTTGGCCCCGGTCATCGCCTGCCAGTATTCGCTCCAGTGTCCAGCCAGGGCATAGCCCAGCGCGATCAGCAGCGCCGGCGCGGCCCCCAGCAGGGCAAGGCCGGGGGCGTGCCGCAGGCGCTCGGCGGCAGGCAGGGCGAACAGCACGACCAGCCCCAGGACCGCGGCCTCGAAGAAGGCGGTCGTCTTGATCGTGATGGCAAAGCCGGCGCTCAGCATGGCGATCACCACGCCGCGCGGCACGTGCCCTTTGCGCAAGTGCGGCAGGGATCGCGCCACCAGCCAGGCGGCCAGCGCGATGAACAGGTTGTAGAACACCGGCGATTGCCCGCCAAAGCCCTGAAAGGCGCTGAGCAGGAACAGGTAGCCGATTCCGGCCAGCAGACCGCCGGCGCCCTTGCTCCACAGCTCGGCGATCCGTCCGATGGTCCACGCCGTCAGCACGGCAAACAGCGCGGCGGTGATCTGGTAGGCGGCCGGGTCGCTGGATAGCGCGGCGATCAGGTAGTAGATCAGGAACAGGCCAAAGGGCTTGCGGTCCCAGATATCGACATAGGGCAGCGCGCCAGCGTGCATGGCATTGCCGGCGGCAAAGTAGAACGCCTCGTCGATGAACAGGTTGGGATCGCCGAAAGTGTAACCGCGCAGGGCCAGGGCAATGGCCAGCAGGATGGCCAGACGGGCCGGTGTGAGGCTGAGCAGGGCCAATGAAACTTCCCGTGGGTGGCGATTGCCGGTGGGCTAGCACCGCCGGACTCGACTTGGCAATCCGGCGCGGGGCAGCCTGCCGCACAAAGGGGGTGACATTGCGCGCCGCTTCGCCTATGCGCCGCCCTTCCCATAGCGCGTCTCAAAGCGAAAGCGAGTGCAAGACATGAAACTGAACGACATCCGCGACAACAATGGTGCCCGCAAGTCCCGCATGCGGGTGGGCCGGGGTATCGGCTCGGGCAAGGGCAAGACCGCCGGACGCGGCCAGAAGGGGGCCAAGGCCCGCTCTGGCGTCAGCATCAACGGCTTCGAAGGCGGCCAGATGCCGCTCCACATGCGCATCCCGAAGCGCGGCTTCAACAACATCTTCGCCAAGGACTATGCCGAAGTGAACCTGGGCGTGGTGCAGAAGGCGATCGACGCCGGCAAGCTCGATGCCAAGAAGGACATCGATCACGCCGCGCTCAAGGCCGCTGGTCTGGCCCGCGGCGGCAAGGACGGCGTCCGCCTGCTCGGCAAGGGTGAATTCAAGGCCAAGGCGAGGTTCGTCGTCGCCGGTGTATCGGCCGGTGCCAGGGCTGCGGTCGAAGCAGCCGGTGGTTCGGTC
>JBKBSV010000006.1:0-45618 GCA_046291115.1 Novosphingobium sp.
TCGTCGCCGAACAGGCGGTGGCGTGGAACAGCGGGATCACCGTCAGCATGACCTTGCGCGCGGGCGCCGGCAGCGGCTCACCCCGACGCAGCACCGTGCGCGCGGCGGCATAGCCGCTGGACAGGATGTTGGTGGTGAAATTGCGGTGCGTGCCCAGCGCCCCCTTGGGATTGCCGGTCGTGCCAGAGGTGTAGAGGATCGTCGCCGGATCGTCGGGGGCAATGTCCACCTGCGGCAGATCGGCATCGGGCAGATCGGCCCAGGCGGACGAAGGCCCGATCACATCCTCCAGCCGCGCCGCGCCCGCTGCCGGAGCGTCCATCCGCGCCGCCAGCACATGTTCAAGACTGGTCAGATCCGCCCGGTGGGGAGAGATCCGGTCAAGCCGTTCGGGATCGCAGATCAGCACTTTCGCCCCGGAATTGGACAGGCCGTATTCCAGTTCCGCCCCGGTCCACCAGGCATTGAGCGGCACGCAGATCGCGCCGATCCCGGTGATCGCGAAAAAGGCCACCGGCCATTCCGGCAGGTTGCGCATGGCCAGCGCCACCCGGTCGCCCTTTTCCACCCCCAACGCCTGCAGGTGCGCGGCCAGCCGCGCGGCGGCCCGGAACCAGGCGGCGTAGGAAACCCGCTCATCCTCATAGATCACGAACGTTGCATCGCCGTGCGCCCGCCCAGCGCGGGCCAGCGCCGCCAGACTGGGATGCGCGTTCTTCCAGATCCGGGTCGGAATCCCGCGGATCACCGCCGTGTCCATCTCGAACGGCATGCCCGGTGCGCACAGCACCTGCTGAACCCGCTCCAGGCTCATCGCCGGCCAGCCTTCAGGAATTGCCATGGCCTTGGTCACGCACGCTCTCCTCTGTTTGGACAATAGGTAGCGCGTGAAAACGGATTGGCAAACCGCGATGACAGGCGCAGCATGGCGCCATGGACAGGGAACTGACGCTGGCCTTTCATGGCGCAGCTCGGACCGTCACCGGTTCGTGCCTGGAATTGACGTGCGGGGGATCACGCCTGCTGGTCGATTGCGGCCTGTTCCAGGGCTCGCGCAGCCTTGAAGGGCTCAACCGCGAACCCTTTGCCTTTGATCCGGCACAGATCGACGCAGTGATCCTGAGCCACGCCCACATCGACCATTCCGGCCTGCTGCCGCGGCTTGTCGCCCAGGGTTTCACCGGGCGGATCTGGTGCACGCCCGCCACGGCCGATCTGCTCAGGCCGATGCTGGCCGATGCCGGGCGCATCCAGGAAGCCGATACCCAGCGCCGCAACCGCCGCCGCGACCGCGCCGGAGACGAGCCGTTCGAGCCGCTCTATACCGAGGCCGATGCCCTGGCCGCCTGGGGGCAGGCCCGCCCGACCGCCCTGTGCGAATGGTTCGAACCTGCCCCCGGTTTCCGCGCGCGGCTGTGGAATGCCGGGCATATCCTTGGCTCGGCCTCGGTCGAGCTGGAAGCAGGCGGCGCGCGGGTGGTCTGCTCTGGCGATCTGGGTCCCGCAAACAAGGCGTTCCATCCCGATCCCGATGCGCCATCCGGGATCGATCACCTGATCTGCGAATCGACCTATGGCGACCGCACGCGCGAGGAGATGTCGATCGAGGGCCGCCGCGAGCTGCTCGCGGCCGAGATTCGCGGCGCGCTGGAGCGCGGCGGCAATCTGGTGATCCCCACTTTCGCGCTGGAGCGCACGCAGGAACTGCTGCTCGATATTGCCTGGCTGGTGCAAGAAAAGGCGCTTCCCGATGTGCCGGTGTTCATCGATTCGCCGCTGGCGGGCGAAGCGACGCGGGTGTTTGCCCGCCATGCCGGGGATCTGGAGGATCTGGGCGGCACCAGCGTGTTCCAGAACCCGGCCTTCCGCTTTACCGAAAGCGTGGCCGAATCGGTGCGGCTCAATGCGCTGTCCGGCGCGATCATCATGGCCGCGTCGGGCATGTGCGAGGCCGGGCGGATCCGCCATCACCTGCTGCACAATCTGCACCGGCGGGATTCAACCATTCTGTTCGTCGGCTATCAGGCCGAAGGATCACTGGGCCGGGTAATCCTTGAAGGCGCCAAGCGGGTGCGGATATCCGGGCAGGACGTGATCGTCCGCGCCCAGATCCGGCGGATCGATTCCTACTCGGCCCATGCCGATCAGGGCGAACTGCTGGACTGGATTGTCGCCCGCGCCCCGGTGGCGGGCACCGTGTTCCTGGACCACGGAGAGGAAACCGCTGTCGAAGCGCTGCGGCGGCTGGCCCAGTCCCACCTGCCCGAAACGCCAGTGACCGTGCCCGAAATCGGCGAGCTTTATGCCCTGCCCCCTGCCGCTCCGGCCCGGCGGCTGCGGACCGGACGGATCGAACTGCGCGAGGCGCTGGGGCGCGACTGGCAGAACGCCTATGCCGATTTCGCCACCGGCCTGAAGCGCGATCTGGCGGCGATCGCGGACAAGCGCCAGCGCGAGGCTGCCATCGCGGCGATGCGCAAGGTGCTGGAAAGCTATACCGCCCACCGCAAGGACCAGCGCCGCCGGCGGCGAGGACCGCACCGCAAATGAACTGTCACGGCAAAGAGCTGTGCCAGCAGACCGCCGGCTGCGCCCGCGCCAGCGCGGACCTGCCGAGCATCGGGCAGCAGCGGGTCAGACCCCCATGGCCTGCCAGCTCTTCCACAGGGTGTAGAGCGCAACGCAGACGATCATGATCGCAAAGATCGTATTGAGCGTGCCCTTGCTGCCCGCCAGCGCCCCGGCCGCGCGGGTGCCGATCACGCTGCCGGCCACTCCCCCGGCGATGAAGGCCCCGGCAATGGCCCAGTCAAGCAGACCTGAGGCGGCATAGTTGAGCGCGGTCGTGATGCCGAAAGCGCTGACCGCGACCAGCGACGTGCCGATCGCGCGGTAGATCGGCATCGAGGTCGAGGCGATCAGCCCCGGCACGATCAGAAAGCCGCCACCGATCCCGAAGAAGCCGGAAAGCGCCCCGGTACCAAGCCCGAAGGAGGCAACCTTGGGGAAATTGTCGCGGTTGCAGACCACGCCTTCGACCCCTTCATCGCTTCGCCCGCGGAACATCAGGAAGGCAACCACCAGCATCAGCAGGGCAAAGAGAAACAGCAGCTTCTGCCCGTCCACCGCCTTGCCCAGGGTCGATCCGGCAAAGGCCCCGATCACGCCGGCAAGCGCATAGGTGCCGCCGCAGCGCCAGTTGACGTTGCCGGCGCGGGCATGGTTGGCCAGGCCCGCCAGGGCATTGGCCGCCACGGCCAGAGCCGAGGTGCCGATGGCGAGGTGCGGGCTTTTCACCCCCACCACATAGACCATCAGCGGCACCGCAAGAATCGATCCGCCCCCGCCGACCAGGCCCAGGGTAAAGCCAACCGCGACGCCGCTCAGCGCGGCAAGCAGGGCCTGGGCGGTGTCGATCACAAGAGGTTGAGCGGCAGCTTCAGATAGCTGACGCCATTGGCTTCCGGTTCGGGCAGGTGCCCGGCGCGGATGTTGACCTGGACAGAGGGCAGGATCAGCCGCGGCATGGCCAGCGTGGCATCGCGCGCCTCGCGCATGGTCACAAAGGCATCTTCGCTGATGCCTTGATGCACCTGGATATTGCCCTCGCGCTCGGCCGCGATGGTGGTTTCCCAGGCATAGTCGGTCCGGCCCGGAGCCAGGTAATCATGGCACAGGAATACGCGGGTTTCGCCCGGCAGTTCCATCAGCCGCCGGATCGAGCGGTATAGCGTGCGCGCATCCCCGCCGGGAAAATCGCAGCGGGCGGTGCCGTAATCGGGCATGAACAGGGTATCGCCGACGAACACCGCATCCCCGATGACATAGGCGAGGCAGGCCGGGGTGTGGCCCGGCACGTGCAGGGCAATGACGGGAATGTCGCCCAGCATGAACTGCTCGCCATCGCCCATCAGCCGGTCGAACTGCGACCCGTCCTGGGCGAAGCTGTCAGGTTCGTTGAACACCCTGGCAAAGGTCTGCTGCCCCGTGGTGATCGCCGCTCCTATCACCACGGCGCCGCCAAGCTGCTCCTTCAGGAACGGCGCGGCGGACAGGTGATCGGCATGGGCATGGGTTTCGATGATCCAGTCAACCCCCAGCCCCTGCTCCCGGACATAGGCCACCACCGCTTCGGCCGAAGCGGTTGAAGTCCGGCCCGATGGCTGATCGAAATCGAGCACCGAATCGATGATCGCGGCGCGCATGGTCGCGGGATCATGAACCACATGGGTGGCCGTGAAGGTCGGCTCGTCGAAGAAGGTCTTCACCACCGGGACACGGCCCGAAGCGCGGGCCGCTTCGACCTGCTGGATGGCCTGGACAAGCACGGGATCGGTCATGGCTATGCTCCTGGGGAGGGGAGGGGGTGCCCTGCGTCACCACGGTGGGGGCTGTGGCGACGCAGGACAAGCGGCAGGCGCGGAACCGGGGCCAGCGTCAGTTGAATGACGCGCCCGGCTTCACACCCAGTTTCTTGAAGACCAGCGCTGCCGGACACCATCCGGTAAAGCTGGCCTGCACCATGTTGAGCCCGGCAAAGGCGGTCAGCCACAGGAAGCCGGGATGGACCCAGTGGGCCAGAGCCAGACTGGCCAGCACCACCAGGCCGGCAAAGCGGAACACGGCGGAATCGAGCGTCATGGCGATCTCTCCTTACTTAAAACGCAGCTTGCGGATACCGAGGGCATGGAGCGCGAGCTTTTCGTAGAACGGCTCGCTGGTCCCGCGGCGGATCTTGTGGAGAAAGTATTTTTCGAACCCGATCTTGGCGAGATGGACCCATTTCCCGTCGCTCGACCAGTTAAGATTGCGGGGCGGGATTTGCGGCTGGGCGACGAAAGCCACCCCGCCATCGCCGAAATCGGCAAGGCAGACGGCGTTCCAGGTTGCTTCCTCGGTGGGTTCCTTGCCGGCCAGTTCCAGCTTGAGGTTGGCGGCAATCGCGGTGACCATCGATTCGATCATGAACCCGGTCTTGGGCACGCCGACCGGCACCGGGGTCGGTCCGACCGGCGGGATCGCGACGCAGACGCCCAGCGAATAGACGTTCTTGAATGTCGGGTTGCGCTGGTGCTTGTCGGCGAGGATGAAGCCCCGCGGGTTGGTCAGCCCTTCGATCCCGAAGACCGCGGGAACACCGCGGAAGGCCGGAAGGATCATCGAAAAGCCGAACGGCAGCGCGTGTTCGGCCTTGACCTGCCCATCCTCGGCCAGTTCGGTCACGTGCATGGTGCCGTCCTCGACCTTGGCGATCTTGGCATTGGTGATCCACTTGATGTGGCGATTGCGCATCTCGCTTTCGAGCAGGCTCTTGGTATCGCCCACCCCGTCAAGACCGAGATGGCCGATGTAAGGCTCGGCAGTGATGAAAGTCATCGGCACCCGGTCGCGGATCTTGCGGCGGCGCAGTTCGGTCTCGACAATCATTGCGAATTCGTAGGCCGGGCCATAGCATGACGCCCCCTGGGCCGCGCCGATGATCACCGGCCGCGGATCGGCGGCCAGCTTTTCGAACATGTCGGCCGCATGCGCGGCGTGATCGGTGCGGCAGACCGAAGCGGTGAAGCCGTCCGGCCCCAGGCCTTCAACCTCATCAAAGGCCAGTTCCGGCCCGGTGGCGATCACCAGGTAATCATAGGCCAGCGAGGTGCCGTCATTAAGCTCGATCCGGTTTTCAGCCGGATGGACCCGCTTGGCGCCAACCGATGTAAAGCCGATCCCTTTCTTGGCCATGACCGGCGGCAGGTGGACCTTGATCGCGTCCGGCTCGCGCCAGCGCACGGCGACCCAGGGATTGCTGGGCACGAACCAGTAATCCTCGCTGTCATTAACCACCATGACCTGGGCCTTGCCCTTCACGGCATCTCGAATTTCGTAGGCGGCGATAGTGCCGCCGAGCCCTGCACCCAGGACCACGATGACCGGTTGCGACATTCCAACATCCCCTTTCTGCGGCATGTGCCAATCGGGCCGGTTTACCGACTCGCTTTGCTATATGCTGCTTGACTAATATATGCCGATATGTATATTAGCAAGTGAAAATATTAGCGGGCAGTGCCCGCGATGCCCATGCAAAGGAACACAAAACCATGTCCTTCTTCGGTTTCGGCAAAAGCAAGCACCGCGAACTGACCCCGCAGGAACTCGATGCCATGCTGCGGGACGGCGTGGCCATGGTGATCGATGTGCGCGAGGCAGACGAATTTGCCGCCGGTCACATTCCCGGCGCGATCAATCTGCCGCTGTCCAGCTTTCAGGCCAGCAAACTGCCCGATCCCAAGGGCAAGACGCTGGTGCTGAACTGCGCCGCCGGGCGCCGTTCGGCCATGGCGCTGGAAAAATGCGCGGCGGCCCGGGCAGAGGTGGATACCCATCTGGCGGGCGGGTTCGGGGCATGGCGCGCGGCCGGCCTTGCGGTCGAGAACTGAGGAGCTGACCATGCGGCGCACGGGGGCCTTGCTGGGATCGGTGGCGGCGGCATTGCTGCTGACCGGAACATTGAGCGGCTGCGGCAGCAGCGAGGAAGCGCCAGCTACCGCCGCGGCTCCGGCCGGCCAGCGGTTGCTGCTGCAACTGTCCGACACCACCGGCTGGCAGGACGTTCCGGCCGAAATCGCAACCTTGAAAGAGGCGCAGGTCTTTGCCCGGATCCCCGGCGTGCTGACCACGATCGCGGTGCGTGAAGGCGACATGGTTTCCCAGGGGCAGGTGATCGGCCGGATCGTCGACAACCAGCTGGGCTTTCAGGCCGGAGCCTACGGCGCCCAGGCCGCGGCGGCCGAGGCCCAGGTGGTTCAGGCCGAGGCCGAGCTGAAGCGGGTGAAATACCTGTATGAAAAGGGTGTCTATGCCAAGGCCCGGCTCGATCAGGCGGTGGCGGCGGTGGATACCGCCAAGGCCCAGGTCCGCGCCGCGCGGGCCCAGCAATCGGCCGTTGGCGCGGTGGCCGGACAAGGGGCGGTGATCGCTCCGTCGAGCGGGCGGGTGCTGCGCGTGCCGGTTCCAGCCGGCGCCCCGGTCGCTCCGGGCGTGGTGGTTGCGGTCATTACCTCCGGACCCACGATCCTGCGGCTCCAGATCCCGGAATCGCTGGCCGGGCAGGTCCATGCCGGATCGCGCGTCACCACCGCCTCGTTCGGCGGCGGGCAGAGCGAAGGCCGGGTAATCAAGGTCTATCCCTCGGTCACCGCCGGGCAGGTCACGGTCGATGTCGACATGCCGGGGATCGACAACAGCCTGATCGGGCGGCGGGTTGCCGCCAGGGTCGAAACCGACACGCGCAAGGCGCTGCTGGTGCCCAAGGGCTTCGTCGTCACCCGCTTCGGGGTTGATTACGTCACTGTCCTCTCCAAGGACGGCAGCGCCACCCAGGTCCCGGTGCAGACCGCGCCTTCCGCTGATTCGGGCAAGGTGGAACTGCTGTCCGGCGTGGCGGCGGGCGATACGCTGATCGGACCGGCGCAATGAAACTGGGCATTTCCGGCAAGCTGACCAGGGCGACGATCCAGTCGCCGCTGACCCCGCTGATGCTGCTGGCCGCGATCATCGTCGGCCTGATCGCGACGATCACGATCCCGCGCGAGGAAGAGCCGCAGATCCTGGTGCCGATGGTCGACATCATGGTCATGGCCCCCGGCCTGTCCGCCCCCGAAGCGGTCGAACTGGTCGGCAAACCGCTGGAAACTATCGTCAAGAGCGTCGACGGGGTCGAGCACGTCTATACCCAGGCCGAAGACAACGGGGTGATGGTCACCGCGCGGTTCCTCGTCGGGTCCAATCCGGAAGACGCCGCGATCCGCATCAACGAACGGATCGGCGCCAACATCAACCGGATCCCGGTCGGCATCCCGCCACCGCAGGTCACCGTACGCGGGATCAACGACGTGCCGATCGTGGTCCTGACCCTCACTCCAAGGCCCGGCGCACCGGGGCAGTGGAACGATGCCGCGCTGTTCGAGCTGGCTGGAAAGCTGCGCACCGAAATGGCCAAGGTTCCCGATGTCGGGCTGACCTTCATCGTCGGCGGACAGCGCAACGCCCTGCGCGTGGTGCCCGACCCGGCCAGGCTGGCGGTTCACCAGGTGCCACTGGGCAGCGTCATCGAAGCCGTCAGCCAGGCCAACCGGACGTTCCCGGCCGGCACCGTGCGCGAAGGCGGCCAGGCCGTCTCGGTGACGGCGGGGCAGACCCTGAAAAGCGCCGAGGAGCTGAGCCAGCTGACCGTGCGCGCGGTCAACGGCGCGCCGGTGCTGCTGAAGGATGTCGCCACGGTCTATCAGGGACCGACCGAGGATCAGGCCCGGTCATGGCGCTGGGCCCGAAACGAAAAGGGTGATTGGTCCATGACTCCCGCCGTCAGCCTGGCCATCGCCAAGCGCGCCGGGGCCAATGCGGTGACCGTTTCGGAACAGGTCGTGCAGCGGATGGAAAGCCTGGAAGGCAGTCTGATCCCGGACAGCGTGCAGGTTTCCGTGACCCGCAATTATGGCGAGACGGCTGACGAGAAGGCCAACGAGCTGATCTTTCACCTCGCCCTGGCGACAGTTTCGATCGTGCTGCTGATCGGCTTTGCCATTGGCTGGCGCGAAGCGGCGGTGACTGCGATCGTCATCCCGACCACGATCATGCTGACCATGTTCGCTTCCAAGATCATGGGCTTTACCATCAACCGCGTCAGCCTGTTCGCGCTGATCTTCTCGATCGGGATTCTGGTCGACGATGCGATCGTGATGATCGAAAACATCGCCCGCCACTGGGCCATGGGCGATGATCGTTCGCGGATCGACGCTGCGGTCGATGCCGTGGCCGAAGTGGGTAATCCGACCATTGTCGCCACCCTGACGGTGGTGGCCGCGCTGCTGCCGATGCTGTTCGTGTCGGGCCTGATGGGGCCCTATATGGCCCCGATTCCGATCAACGCCAGCGCCGCGATGGTCTTTTCGTTCTTCGTCGCGGTGATCATCGCCCCGTGGCTGATGATCCGCTTTGCAAGGAAGGCGCTGGCCCACGGCCATGACGAGGCCGATGGCGGCAAGCTCGGCGCGCTTTATCGACACTGGGCGATCAAGGTCATTGCCACCAGGCAAGGCGCCAAGCGCTTCCTGATCGGGGTCGGCGTGGCCACGCTGGTCGCCTGCTCGATGTTCTACTTCAAGGCCGTGACCGTGAAGCTGCTGCCCTTCGACAACAAGAGCGAAGTGCAGCTGGTGGTCGACCTGCCCGAAGGAACCAGCCTGGAAACCACCGGCCGGGTCCTGGAACAGGCCGCCGCCGTCACCCGCCGGGTGCCGGAGGTCGTCTCGATGGAGGCCTATGCCGGCACCTCTGCCCCGTTCAATTTCAACGGCCTGGTCCGTCACTATTTCCTGCGCGCCAAGCCGGAAATGGGCGACCTGATGATCACCCTTGCCCACAAGGGTGATCGCAACCGGTCCAGCCATGAAGTGGCAGTGGACTTGCGCGAGCGGCTGAAAGCGGTGCCGCTGCCGGCCGGGGGCGTGGTGAAGGTGGTGGAAACTCCGCCGGGTCCGCCGGTACTCGCCACCCTCTTGGCCGAAGTCTATGGCCCGGACGAGGAAACCCGCCGCCGGACCGCGACCGAGATCGAGAAGATCTTCCGGTCGGTGCCCTACATCGTTGATACGGACAATTCCTTCGGCCAGCCGCGCCCGACCCTGCGGCTGATCCCCGACCGGGCCAAGATCGACCAGTACGGCCTGAGCGAACGCCAGCTGTTCGATTCGATCGCCGCGCTGCTCGGCAACCAGACCGTCGGCTATGCCCCGCGCGGGAGCGACCGCGATCCGCTGCCGATCGAAATGGGCCTGGGCCAGCCGCAGCGGACCTGGTCGGCCTCGCTGGCTGCCACGCCGGTGGCCATCACTCCTGGCGGACAGCTGATCCGACTGGGCGAACTGGTCCGCGCTGAAGTGGTGCCCGGCGGCCAGACGATTTTCCGCCGCGACGGGCTGGGCGCAGCCATGGTCATGGCCGATCTGGCTGGTCGCTATGAAGCCCCGATCTATGGCCTGCTGGCGGTCGATCAGGCCATTGAAGATTATGACTGGAAGAAAGCTGGCCTGGCAAAGCCCGAAGTGCTGCTCAACGGCCAGCCGCTGGACGAAAGCAAGGCTTCCGTCCTGTGGGACGGCGAATGGGAAATCACCTGGGTGACGTTCCGGGATATGGGCGCGGCCTTCATGGTGGCCCTGCTCGGCATCTATGTGCTGGTCGTCGGGCAGTTCAAAAGCTTCAGGCTGCCGCTGGTGATCCTGACCCCGATTCCGCTGACGCTGGTGGGAATCGTGCTGGGCCACATGCTGTTCCAGGCCCCGTTCACCGCCACCAGCATGATCGGTTTCATTGCGCTGGCCGGGATCATCGTGCGCAATTCGATCCTGCTGGTCGATTTCATCCGCCACGCCGCCGCCCCGGACAAGAGCCTGCGCGAAACCCTGCTGGAAGCCGGCATGATCCGCTTCAAGCCGATCGTGCTGACGGCGGCCGCAGCAATGATCGGGGCAGCGGTAATCCTGACCGACCCGATCTTCCAGGGTCTGGCGATCTCGCTGCTGTTCGGGCTTGCCTCATCCACCCTTTTGACCGTTCTGGTCATTCCGGCGATTTACATAGTCTTGCGTGACGATGGGATTCCCATCAAGGAGGTGTCATGAGCAAACCCGTCGATCTTGCGGAGCTGAAGGCCAATGCCTCGGCCATGTCCGGTCGGCTCAAGATCATGAGCCATCCGGAACGGCTGATCATGCTGTGCCGCCTCGACGAAGGCGAAGCATCCGTGAACGAGCTGGTCGCCCTGACTGGCTTGTCGCAATCAGCGGTGTCTCAGCACCTGGCGCTCCTGCGCGAGGAAGATATCGTCTCGATCCGGGGTGAGGCGCAGACGCGCTATTACAGCCTCAAGGACCCTGTGGTCCGGTCGATCATCCATTCGCTCTGCGATATCTGCACCGACGCTTGCGCGTAAGTTACGCCGGACGGGGGTGCGGGCAAGCCGGGCGGCGCTGTCGGCAGATGCGGGTAGCGCGCCAGACAATTACGCCGGAATCGCGTTGAACGGCACGCCCTTGTCGGGGCGGTGATCCTGCGGCAGGCCGAGGATCTTCTCCGCGATGGTGTTGAGCAGGACTTCGTCCGAACCGCCGGCAATGCGCCCGGTCGGGGCGTTGAGCCAGCTGGTGCCCCAGTCGGTCTTCACATAGGCGTGCGGATCGAAGGCCAGGCTTTGATTGCCCTGCATGTCCATCGCCAGTTCCGACAGCTTCTGGCGGCTGCGCACCGCGACCAGTTTTTGCAGGGACCCTTCCGGGCCCGGCTGCATTCCGGCCATCATCATCGCGAAGGCCCGCCTGGTGATCGAATCGAGCCCGGCGCGCATGGCGTGGTTGCGGGCAATCTGCGAACGGATCCGGCCATCCGCGATCGCCGGCCTGCCGTTGATCTCGACCTGTCTCGCCAGTTTGACAAACTCGTCGAGATGCGGGCCGAAGCCGCCGCTGTCAGTTGCGATGTAGCGCTCGATCATCAGCGTGTGCAGCGCCACGCCAAACCCGCCGCCGACCGGACCCAGGCGCTGCGAATCTTCCAGCCGCACATCATCAAAGAACACTTCGTTGACGTGGCTGTCACCGCCGGCCAGCTTGATCGGGCGCACTTCGACGCCCTTGGCCTTCATGTCGACCCAGAAATAGGTCAGGCCCTTGTGCTTCTCTACCGTCGGATCGCTGCGGGTGACGATCACGCCGAAATCGCAATACTGCGCCCATGAAGTCCAGATCTTCTGGCCGTTCATCTTCCAGCCGTTGCCATCCGGTTCCACCCGCGTACGCAGGGCCGCAAGGTCCGACCCGCCAGAGGGTTCGGAGAACAGCTGGCACCAGATTTCCTCGCCGCGCAGCGCCTTGACCACGCGCTCCTTCACCCAGGCCTTGTCTTCGCAATAGTGCATGATGATCGGCACCGGCATGCCGAGCGAAATGCCGAAGAACACGTTGGGCATGCCGAACTGCATTTCCTCGGCATCGAAAGTGATCTTGTGCAGGTGGGTCAGCCCCTGGCCGCCCATATCGACCGGCCAGTTGATTCCGCCGAACCCGGCATCGTACTTGGCCGCCATGTATTCACGGCCCAGCGCCAGATCCTGTTCCACCGTGTTGCCGACGCGGGCTTCGCGCGCATATTTGGGCGCCATCGCGGTGAGGAAGGCGCGCGCCTTCTCGCGGTAGGTGTCGAGCTCGCTCATGCCTTTTCTCCGGTCAATTCGTTCACCAGGACATCCTCCCAGAACAGCAGGTTGCCGCATTCCACGGCAAGGCTGCGGGCCCGGCGCATGTGGAGGTGGAGACCCAGTTCCCAGGTTACCCCGATCCCGCCATGGATCTGCACGCAATCGCGCGAACTGGTATCATAGGCTTCGGTCGCGCTGATCCGCGCATCGGCGGCAGCCACCAGAAACTCGTCGGTGCCGTCCTGCGCGGCGGCGTGGATGCAGTTGGCGCGGGCGATTTCAACCAGGCCGTACATTTCCGCGATCCGGTGCTTGATCGACTGGAACGCGCCGATCGGTTGACCAAAGGCCTTGCGCGTCACGGCATAGTCCCGCGCGATGTGAAGCAGCGCTTCGGCCCCGCCGACCTGCTCGTGCGCGGTGACCACGGCCATCCGGGCCAGCACATCCAGCGCCAGCTTGCGCGCTGCATCGCCCAGCGCCACCAGCCTGGCCGGGGCGGCGGCAAAGGCCAGATCGGCATAGAGCCGGGAGTTGTCATAGCTGTTGACCGCCGTGCGGGTTGCCCCGGACAGTTCGGCCAGCACCAGCGCCGGCTGACCGGCCGCATCGGCCCAGACCAACGCAATATCAGCCTTCACTCCGCCGGGGACGGCAGGCTTGGTGCCGCTTAGCTTGCCATCGGCAAAGGTAACCCCGGCGACCGGCGGCAGCGCGGCATTGCCTTCGGCAAAGGCGACGCAGCCGGTCGCTTCGCCGGCAGCCAGCCTGGGCAGCCATTCAGCCGCCAGCGCGGCGTCGCTGCCCTGTATGAGGCCCTGCGAAACGCCATAGCCGCCGGTCAGGAACGGCGCACCGGAGGTGGCCGCACCGCAAGCCTGGGCCACCAGCCCCAGTTCGATCAGGCCAAGGCCCAGCCCGCCGTGTTCTTCGGGAATGGCCAGGGCCGTCCAGCCCTGCTCTACCGCCGTATCCCAGAACGGCTGGTCATGTTCGCCCACCTGCTCCAGCAGTTTGAGCAGACGCCCCTTGTCCATCCGCGCATCAAGCACGCGGCGGGATTCGGTCGCGATGGCCTGTTGACCCTCGTCATAAAGTATCGACATCGGCATTCTCTCCTTGGCAGCTTCTTAATCGCACGATTAAAACGGTGCAATCAAGTCCGAAGGGGAAGGGTCAGGTCATGTCCAGCGATCCGTTGTTCGATTTTTCCGGCCAGGTGGTTGTGGTCACCGGGGGCTCGCGCGGCCTGGGCTACCGCATGGTCAAGGCCTTTGCCGAGCGTGGGGCCGATGTCGTCGTGGCCAGCCGCAAGCTGGAAAACTGCGAAAGCGTGGCTGCAGAAGTCCGTGCCATGGGCCGCCGCGCCATGGCGGTCGGCATGCATGCCGGGCGCTGGGCGGATTGCGATGCGCTGGTCGAGAGGGTCTATGGCGAATTCGGCCGGATCGACGTGCTGGTCAACAACGCCGGAATGTCTCCCGCCTGCCCCAGCCACGAAGTCAGCGAGGCGCTGTTCGATTCGGTCCTCAACCTCAATTTCAAGGGGCCGTTCCGCCTGGCCAGCCAGGTCGGCTACCGCATGGCGAGGGGGCCAGGCGGGGCAATCATCAATATCAGCTCGATCGCCTCGACCCGATCCTCGCCCGGCGTCGTGCCCTATTCCGGGGCCAAGGCCGCGCTCAACGCCATGACCGTCAGTCTGGCCCGTGAATATGCGCCCAAAGTCAGGGTCAATGCGATCGTCGCCGGCCCGTTCCTGACCGACATTGCCCAGGCCTGGGAGCCGGAGAAGCGCGAAAAGCAGCCGGTTGCCATGGGCCGGCCCGGCCTGCCGGAGGAGATCGTCACCGCGGCGCTGATGCTGGCGAGCCGTTCGTCGAGCTATACCACCGGGGCATTGCTGCCCGTCGACGGCGGTTCCGGTTGATCAGGCCAGCGCCGGACCATTTGGCCGACGGATCTGCGGCAGCAACAGGTGCAGCCAGCCTAGCGCGAGGAGGTAGGATAGCGCAGCGAACAGGAACAAGGGGGTAAAGCCCAGCCCCGCGGTCAGCACCGCACCCGTCACCAGCTGGATCAGCGCCCCGCCCATGTTGCCCATGAAGGCCCCGAATGAAGTGACCCGGCCCACCTTGCTGCGCGGCACCACATCGGTGATGGTCGAAAAGATCGAGAGCGAAAAGCCCTGATGCCCGGCCATGACCAGGCCCATCATCACCGCCACCGGCCAGAACGAATCGAGCCGAAGGACCAGTGGCAAGGGCAGAACGATCAGCGCCGAGACCAGCATCACCGTCTTGCGCACGCGGTTGGGGCTCCAGCCCTTTTCCAGCAGGCGGGTGGAAATCCACCCCGCAAGCAGCGCGCCGCTGCCCGAGCCGAGAAAGGCGATGGCCAGCGGCACGGCCAGTTCCTCGGTCGTCAGGCCATAGGTCTTGCGATAGAAATCCGGCAGCCAGAAGTTGATCAGCCACCAGGTGGCGTCCGACAGCGCCTTGGCGATGACTATGGCCCAGGTCCGCCGATCAGCCAGGATCGGACCATAGGGCGCGCCATCATCGGAATAGTCCTGGCTTTCGTCCTCGGCCCCGTCGCTGAACCTGATCCCGCGGGCGAACCACAGCCACAATGCCAGCGTGACAAAGCCGGCCACCCCGCCGAAGATCAGCGCACCGCGCCAGCCGAAGGCAGCAGCCAGAATCGGGATGAAGAACGGGAGCGATAATGTACCAAGCCCGGCAATCGCCGTGCCGACACCGAAGGCAAGGCTGCGCTTGTCGGGCGGGAACAGGGTGGCGGCCGTCTTGATCGTCAGCGGGGTCTGAACCGCTTCGGTCGCGCCCAGGCCGATCCTGGCGGCCACTACGTGCCAGGCAGAGACGGCCCAGCCGTGCGCCATGGCGGCCAGGCTCCAGGTTGAAACCCCGACGATCATGGAGCGCCAGACACCCAGCTTGTCGACCAGCCAGCCGGTGAACAGGAAAGCAAAGGCCGCCGCCATCTGGGTAATGAAGGCCAGCTGGCCGAAATCGGTATCGGTCCAGCCAAGGTCAGCCGACATGTCAGGCTTGAGAATGGCAATGATCGGGCGATCCATCGCGTTGAACACGCCGGCCACGGCCAGAAGTATGAACAGCGTCCAGCTGATCCTGGCATTGATTGTTCTCATCGCCACTCCGCCCCCGATCAGGCTGCATGTTTAGTCAAGCTGAAACGACCGGGGCCCTCGTCAGCGACGAAGGCCCCGGGGTTGATCAGGCAATGATCACGCGGATCAGAACCCGACCCGCAGGCTGACACCCCAGTAGCGGTCAGCATCGCGCGGGATCTGGTAGCGGTAGGATCCGCTGACCCCGCCGTTGACGATCGCGGCGGCATAGGACTTGTCGAACAGGTTGCGCACCATGAGGCTGAGCTTCCATTTGTCATCCTTGCCGACCAGCGAGAGCGAGGCATTGACCAGCGCATAGGCCGGGATGGTCCCGAACTCGCGCTGCACCGCATTCGGCGTGAACAACGAGAGCTGCTCCGACTGGAAGTTCATCGAAGCTCCGAAAACGATATCGGCGAAGGAACCGGTTTCAAACCGCTGATCAAACGCCACCGAGCCCTTCCAGGTCGGCGCATAGCCCAGCTTGGTTCCGGCCGGGATAATCGCGCTGGCCGGTGCGCCCGGCGCGGCATTGAACTGTACCACCTTGGCATCGGTCGCGGCCAGACCGGCCGACAGCGTGGTGTTGCGGCTGGGGCGATAGGCCAGGTCGAGTTCCAGGCCCATGGTCGAGATCGAACCGGCATTGGTGAAGCGGGTGACAACCACGCCTGCCACCAGATCCGGGTTATTGGCCTGGAAATTCTTGTACTTGGCATAGAAGCCGGCAACGTTGAAAGTCAGCCTGCCGCCCAGCAGCGTGTTCTTCAGGCCCACTTCGAACGAGTCCGAGGTTTCCGGCTCGATCACGTTGGTGCCGGTACCGGTCAGGTTGTAGAAGATGTTGTAGGCCGGACCCTTGTAACCACGGGCGTAGGACACGTAACCCATCACATCGTCGCTGAAGTCGTGCTGAAGTGCGACCTTGCCAGAAACGTTGTCATTGCTGGTGCTGGTTCGGAACGGCACGCCATTAGCCGAAGCAACCGCTGCCGAAACGGCTGCGGCTGGCGTGCTGCCAAGTCCGATCAGCCGGATATATTCGTCGTAGACACCTTGGTCGAAGCTGCCCTGGATCCCCGGACCGGCCAGCGTGGTGACGCGGATGTGATGTACCGACAGCTTGTCGTTGGTGTAGCGCAGCCCGCCGATCAGGCGGGTGGCCTCGCCCAGCTTGAGCGTGGCCTGACCGAACACGGCAAAGTTGTCGAACACCGAACCGAAAGTCGCCGTACCGGACGGGAAAGTCGACGGATTGGCGTTGGCGCTGCCGCAGGGGATCAACACGCCGGCGGGCGCGCCCGCAGCGGCAGTGCACTGGATGACGTCGCGGGTGAAGGTCCGCTCGCTTTCGGCGCGCGAATAGAACAGACCAACCACATAGGACAGGGTCTGGTCGGCCGGTGAAGTGATCCGCAGTTCCTGGCTGAACGTGGTCGAATTCTGCGGTCCGTTGTCGTGCAGCTGAACAAAGCCCACATAGGCCTGGGGCAGCCAGTCACCATCGCGGATTTCGGTGTTGTCCCAGCCGCGGTAGGCAGTGATCGACGTCAGCGTGTGGCTGCCAAGGCCCAGATCGATCTGGCCTGAAACGCCCCAGCCTTCTTCCTTGGTAGAAGTGACCAGGTTCTGGGCGACGGCGCGGGTATCCGAGCCGCTCTGCGGCGGCAGAACCGAAAAGGCCAGGCTGGTGGTAGGCGCGCCGGCGGCGGTCAGCGGGCCGGTGGCGATGATGTCGGCGCAGCAATCGTCGTCGTTCTTGTAATAATCGGCAGCGAGATAGACCCGCAGATTGTCACCCGGCTCGTACAGGAACTGGCCGCGAACACCCCAGTGCTTGTAGCCGTTGACCCATTCGTTGGTGGTCACGTTGCGGATGTTGCCATCGTATTCGCCATAGAACCCGGTGAAGCGGGCGGCGAAATCCGCGCCGAGCGGCACATTGACCGACCCCTTGAGGCGGAGTTCGTTGCGATCGAAATAGCTTGCTTCGACCGAACCGCCGAATTCGAACTTGGGCATCTGGGTGGTGATGTTGATCACACCGGCCGAGGCGTTCTTGCCAAAAAGGGTGCCCTGCGGGCCGCGCAGAACTTCGATCTGGGCGACATCGACCATGTCGGAAAAGGCTTCGCCCGAGCGCGAATAGACCACGCCGTCAACCACGGTCGAGACCGAAGGTTCACCGGCGATCGAGAACGTCGCCGTGCCGACGCCGCGCAGGAAAATCGTCTGGTTGAGCGTGGTGCCGGACTTCAGGAAGTTCAGCGATGGCACCATTTGCGCGGCGCTTTCAATGCTGGGACGGCTGGCGTCAGCCAGGTCTTCGCCGCTGAGGACGGAAACGGCGACGGGAACCGACTGCAAGCTTTCAGAGCGCTTCTGCGCGGTGACGACAATTTCGCCGGGGGCCGGTTCTTCGTCAGCACTCTGGGCATAGGCCGGAGCGGCGAAGGCGGTCAGCGCCACGGCGGCGGCAGATGCACGAAGCCCAGCTTTCTTGAGCGTTTTCATGGAGTTCCTTCCTCTCTCCCAGGCCGGAAGGACCGGCCGTGGTTGCTGCGAACCGAGGCTTGGGGACGGAATCCAGCGCCAACCCCTGCCACTTGTGCCCTTGAACTGCGGCGAATGGCCCGATATGTCAAGCGGTGTCATACAGAACCGGACGGACCGTGGCACAGCCGCCACACAACCGCCACACCGGCGCAAGACAAGGTGCAGACCGGCAGCATACCGGCCCCGCACCGGGAGCACACAGAGGACACCGCAAGGCGTGACAACGGGCTTCACCATTGCCGAGGACGGTTTCGACCTGCACTTTGCCGGGCGGCTGATCCTGTCGCACCGGGAAGATCGCCCGGCGCTGGCTATGGCCCGCGGCGCGGCCACGATCGAGATGGTTCGCGGCAACTTCCGGATCGAGGATGCGCCCACCGGCCTGATCGCTCCGGCCGGGTTCGACCTGGCTGGTGACTGCATCACCCTGTTCGATGCCGATGGCCCTGCCGCCCGCCTGACATTGTGCGGCCATATCCTGACCAGCGAACTGCTGCGTCCCGGCTATGACCGGCTGCACCTGCATTTCCATGCCGAACCGGGCGAGGCGGTGTGGGGCGGGGGCGAACAGATGAGCTACCTGCAGCTCAATGGCCAGGCCTTCCCGATCTGGACCAGCGAGCCGGGCGTGGGCCGAGACAAGGCGACCGAACTGACGCGGCTGATGGATGCCGCCGGCATGGCCGGGGGCGATTACTGGAACACCAATTATCCTCAGCCGACCTTCCTCACCTCGCGCTGGCTGGCGGTGCACTGCACGGCGGAGAGCTATGCGGTGATGGACTTCACCGATCCGGCCCATCACCGCTTCGAGGTCTGGTCCGCCGCCACCACGTTTGAACTGTTCGCCGCCGATGACCCGCAGGACCTGGTCGGCCAGCTATCCACGCGCTTCGGCCGCCAGCCGCAATTGCCCGACTGGGTGATCGGCGGAGCGATCGTCGGCCTCAAGGACGGCGCGCGCAGTTTCGAGCGGCTGGAACGTTTCATCGCGGCCGGCACCGCCGTGTCCGGCCTGTGGTGCGAAGACTGGGCCGGGATCCGCGAAACCAGCTTCGGCCGCCGCCTGTTCTGGGACTGGCGGCGCGACAACCAGCGCTTCCCCGATCTGCCGCAGCGGATCGCCGCCCTTGCCGCGCGCGGCATCCGCTTTCTGGCCTATGCCAACCCCTATCTGGCGGTCGACGGGATCCTGTACGAGGAAGCGCGCGAGGGCGGGCATTTCTGCCTGAGACAGGATTCTGACGAGGTTTACCTGGTCGATTTCGGCGAGTTCGATTGCGGCGTGCTCGATTTCACCCGGCGCGAAACCTGCGAATGGTTTGCCGAGAGGGTGCTGGGCCGGGAAATGCTGGATATCGGCATTGCCGGGTGGATGGCCGATTTTGGCGAATACCTGCCCACCGACGTGCGGCTGGCCGACGGGTCCGACCCGATGGAAGCCCACAACCGCTGGCCGGTGCTGTGGGGCAAGGTCAATGCCATGGCGGTGGAAAGCCGGGGCAGAACCGGTGATGCCGTGTTCTTCATGCGGGCCGGTTTTTCCGGGGTGCAGGCCTATTGCCCGCTGCTGTGGGCGGGCGACCAGTCGGTCGATTTCACCCGGCACGACGGGATCGGCACGGTCATCACTGCGGCGCTGTCGGCGGGCCTGGTCGGCAATGCCTACAGCCATTCGGACTGCGGCGGCTATACCTCGATCCTCGGCAATGTCCGCAAGGTCGAGCTGATCGAGCGGTGGTGCGAGCTGTCGGCCTTTGCGCCGGTCATGCGCAGCCACGAAGGCAACCGCCCGGACGATAACCTGCAGTTCGATTCGACGCCCCGCCTGCTGGCCTGCTTTGCCCGGTGGAGCCGCGTCCACGCGCATCTGGCCCCCTATGTCCGCCACCTGTGCAGCGAAGCGGCGGAGCAGGGCCTGCCTGCCCAGCGCCCGCTGTTCCTGCACTATCCGCAAGACTCCGGGCTATACGGGGTGCAGGATCAGTTCCTCTACGGGGCGGACCTGCTGGTCGCCCCGGTGATCGAAGAGGGTGCGACAATGCGAAATGTCATCCTGCCGGGCAAGGAGGAGTGGATCCACGCCTTCACCAAGGAGCGGCTGGCCCCCGGCAGCCATCTGGTGACCGCGCCGATCGGCACGCCGCCGGTGTTCTACCGCCCCGGCAGCCGGTTTGCCGATCTGTTTGCAGGGCTGGCCGGGCTATGAGCGAGCGGGCCAACATCCGCGATGTCGCGGCCCGGGCTGGCGTGGCGGTGAAAACCGTCAGCCGGGTGCTGAACGGCCACCCCTATGTCAGTGCCGACACCAGGGCGCGGGTCGAGGAAGCGATGCGGGCGCTCGATTTCCGGCCCAGCGTGGCGGCGCGGATCCTGTCGGGCGCGAAGAGCAACCAGATTGCCCTGATCTATGACAATCACAGCCCTTATTACATGTTCCAGATCCAGACCGGGTGCTGGGAACTGTGCAAGGAACAGGGTATCCGCCTGCTGGCCCAGCCGGTCGATGTGGCCGATCCCGCCGTGGGCGCTCAGGTTCGCGGTCTCGTCACCGAAACCCATGTCGACGGGATCATCCTGTCCTCTCCGGTGACCGATTGCGAAGGCGTGCTGAAGGCCCTCGAGGCGATGGACATTCCCTTCGTGCGGATTTCGCCGGGCACCAACCATGCCATGACCAGTTCGGTCTTCATGGACGATGTCCAGGCGGCGGATGACATGACCACCCACCTGATCAACACGGGTCACCGCCGGATCGGGTTCATCAAGGGGCATCCCAACCACATGGCCTCGCAGGACCGGCTGGCCGGCTATCGCCGCGCGCTGGACCGGGCGGGAATTGCCCCCGATCCGGCGCTGGTCTGCGGCGGGGAATTCGATTTTGAAAGCGGCGTGCGTGCGGCGCAGGCCCTGCTGGACCTGCCCCATCCGCCGACCGCGATCTTTGCGTCCAACGATGACATGGCCGCCGGCGTGCTGGCGGTAGCGCACGATCGCACCATGGATCTGCCCGGCGATCTTTCGGTGGCCGGGTTCGACGATACCACCCTGGCCCGCACGGTCTGGCCGCCGCTCACCACGATCCACCAGCCGATGGCGGAGCTGGCCCGCACCGCCACAGAAATCCTCATCGCCGGGGGCGACATCACCCACCGCCGCCTGCCGCACCAACTCATCGAACGCGCCTCGGTCGCGCCGCCAGCCAGGAAAACACCATGAGCGATTTGCCCCTCCCCCCCAGCGTCCGCCAGCTTGGCACCAGCGGGATTGCCGTTTCCCCGATCGCCTGGGGCATGTGGCGCCTGGCCGAAACCGGCCGGAACGCCGCCGAGGCGGCGCGGCTGATCCATGCCGCGCTCGATGCCGGGATCAACTTCCTCGATACGGCGGACATTTACGGTTTCGACGGCAGCGGCGGGTTCGGCGATGCCGAAGTGCTGCTGGGCGAAGTGCTGAGCGCCGAGCCGGCCCTGCGCGGGCGGATGGTGCTGGCCAGCAAGGGCGGGATCATGCCGCCGCTGCCCTATGACCAGAGCGCCGGGTATCTTTCCGCCGCACTCGACCGGTCGCTGGCGCGGCTCAAGACCGATTGCATCGACCTTTACCAGATCCACCGCCCGGACATCCTGGCCCACCCGCAGGAAGTGGCGAAAGTGCTGGACGATGCCGTGGCCGCAGGCAAGATCCGCACCATCGGCGTATCCAATTTCACCATTCACCAGATCGCTGCGCTGAACCAGTTCCTGGGGCACAAGCTGGTCGCCACCCAGCCGGAGATCAGCCCGCTCAGGATCGCCTGCTTCGAAAACGGCGAACTGGACCAGGCCATGATGCTGGGTCTGACCCCGCTGGCCTGGTCGCCGCTGGGTGGCGGGCGACTGGCCAGCCCCACAAGCGAGCGCGACCGGGCAGTCGCGGCAGAGCTGGACCGGGTGGCGGCACAACACGGGGTATCGCGCAGCGTGGCGGCCTATTCGTGGCTGATGGCCCATCCGGCCGGGATCGTGCCGATCATCGGATCGCAGCAGGCCGAACGGATCGCCGAAGGCGCAACAGCAACAAAGGTCCGCTGGAACCGGACGGACTGGTACGCCGTGCTGGTCGCGGCGCGGGGAGAAAGGCTGCCGTAAGCGCAGCCACCGCCAACGCAGAATGCAAGGAACGATAAAATGACACAGCAATGCGAAGTGGCCTGGTTTTCGGCCCTGTGCGATGACGATTACGAATTCCTGGGGGTGCCTGACGCAGCCTTGAAAAGCAGCTGGGAGCATTGCCGCAACATCGTGCTGCGGGCCGAGGAGGGGGGGTTTGACAATATCCTGCTGCCATCCGGTTACGAGCTGGGGGTTGATACCACCATCTTTGCCGCGGCCGTTGCCACCCAGGTCAGGCGGATCAAGCTGCTGTGGGCGACCCGCATGGGCGAGGACTGGCCGCCGCAGCTGGCCCGCCGGATCGCCACGCTTGACCGCATCCTTGGCCCCAATGCCGCGGGAACCGGAGGGCGGCTCAACGTCAATATCATCTCCTCGCCGATGCCGGGCGAGACGATGGACAGCGCCCCACGCTACCGCCGCGGGACCGAGATCATGAAGATCGTGCGCACGCTGCTGAACGGCGAGCACCTCGATTTCCAGGGCGAGTTCTTCAACCTGAAGCTGGATCCGGCGCGGATCACCACCATTTCCGGCAAGTGCCCGGCGTTCTATTTCGGCGGCCTCAGCCACGAAGCGCGCGAATGTGCCGCCGAAGCGGCCGACGTCTATCTGATGTGGCCTGACACGATGGAAAACGTCCGCGCAGTGGTCAACGACATGAAGGCCCGCGCCGCCGCCAAGGGCCGCACCCTGAAGTTCGGTTACCGCGCCCACGTGATCGTGCGCGAGACCGAGGACGAAGCGCGGCGCTATGCCGACCGGCTGCTGTCGAAGCTGGACGAGCAGGTTGGCCAGGCGATCCGCGAAAAGAGCCTTGATGCCGCGAACTATGGCGTGCAGCGCCAGCAGGAACTGCGCCGCGCCGCCGATGGCGACGGCTTTGTCGAGGAGAACCTGTGGACCGGGATCGGCCGGGCCCGTTCAGGCTGCGGGGCCGCGATTGTCGGCACGCCCGACCAGGTGATCGCCAAGCTGAAAGCCTATCAGGAAGTGGGCATGGAAGCTTTCATCCTGTCCGGCTATCCCCACATGAACGAATGCGACATGTTCGCCCGCTATGTTTTGCCCCGGCTTCAGCACGGCCCGCTGACGCTGTAAGACCTGAACCAGAGGTGCAATCTTGACCATCCGCATCGTCGCCATCGGCGGCACCGTCAATCCCGGCTCCACCACCGAACAGGCGCTGCGCCTGGCTGCGGCCAGCGCCGGCGCGGACGGGGCTGAAGTGGAGGTGTTCGGCGGGGCCTATCTCTCCGGCCTGGCCCACTACGGCAGCGAGGCCCACCGCAAGGGCGATGGCGGCGAGCTGGTCGAAGCGGTGCGCAAGGCCGATGGCGTGCTGATCGCCGCGCCGGGCTATCACGGCACGATCTCGGGCCTCGTCAAGAACGCGCTTGATTACCTGGAGGACCTGTCGAAAGATGAGCGGCCCTATCTCGACGGGCGCTCGGTCGGGCTGATCGCCACGGCCTATGGCGACCAGGCGACGATGAGCACGCTGCAGACGCTGCGCGCCATCGTCCACGCGCTGCGCGGCTGGCCGACCCCGATGGGGGCAACGATCCGGACCTATCACGGGCTGTTCTCGCCCGACGGGGAATGCCTGGAAGATCGGGCGCGGATGCAGCTGGAAATGGTCGGAAGCCAGGTTTTGCGCGGGGCGCGCGCCTTTGCCGGGGCGGCAGGCGGGCAATGAGCGCGGCGCTGGACGGTGCCGTGGCCGCGCTGGCGGCGGGCGAAGTGATCGTGCTGACCGGGGACCGGCTGCGCGGCGGGGATATCGACTTTGCCGTGGCCGCACGCCACGCCACGCCGGAAGCGGTGAACTTCATGGCCACCCACGGCCGCGGCCTGATTTGTCTGTGCCTGACGCCCGAACATGCCATGCGCCTGGGGATCAGCCTGATCAATCCCGGCGCTGACCGCCAGTCAGGCCGTCCCCACGGCCGTTCGATCGAGGCGCGCCGCGGCGTGTCCACCGGGATTTCCGCAGCCGACCGCGCGCAGACGATTGCCGTGGCGGTCAATCCGGCTTCAACCGGGGATGACCTGGTTTCTCCCGGTCACGTCTTTCCGCTGATTGCCGCCGCTGGCGGGGTGGCGGAGCGTCCGGCGGCGCTGGAGGCGGCGATCGAACTGGTTCGCCGCGCCGGGGCCGGTGATGCGGCGGTGATCTGCTCGATCCTGCGCGAGGACGGGGAGATGGCGCGGCTCGACGATGTGGCCGGTCTGATCGCGCAGTTTGGCCTGAAAACGGCCGACATCGGGGATCTGCTGACACCCGCCCAGGTGTGACGCGATTGTTATTGCGAATGCTTTGCAAAAGCGTTAGGGGCTTGGGTGCTGTCGAAGCGAACCGATCGGATCCCCCATGCTCAAGCGTTCCCTGCTGCCGCTGCTTGCCGCCACTCTGGGTCTTGCCGCCTGCTCCGCCCCCGGGGCGAAGGACGGCGAGCAGGTGGTGAACCTTTACACCGCCCGCCACTATGACAGCGACAAGGCGCTTTACGAACGTTTCACCAAGGAAACCGGGATCAGGATCAACCTGATCGAGGGCAAGAGCGACGAACTGATCGCCCGGATCAAGGCCGAGGGCAATAACAGCCCGGCCGATCTGTTCATCACGGCCGATGCCGGATCGCTGTGGCGGGCGCAGAATGCGGGCCTGTTCCAGCCGGTCTCCAGCCAGGTTCTGGCCGCCCGCGTCCCCGCCAACCTGCGCGAGCCGGATGGCAACTGGTGGGGCTTCACCCGCCGGGCCAGGGTCGTGGCCTATGATCCAGCCAAGGTAAAGCCCGATGAAGTGAACGATTACGCCAAGCTGGCCGGGCCGCGCTTCAAGGGCAAGATCTGCGTCCGCTCATCCGACAGCGTTTACAACCTTTCATTGGTCGGCGCGCTGATCGAGGCCTGGGGGCCGGAGAAGGCCGGGGAGTGGGTCAGGGGCATCGCCGCCAATATGGCCCGCTCGCCCGAAGGCGGCGACCGCGACCAGATCCGCGCCGTCGCTGCCGGGGTGTGCGAAGTGGCGATCACCAATTCCTATTACTACATTCGCATGGCCACCGGCGAGGATGCCAAGGACAAGGCGATCACCGGGAAAGTCAGCCTGGCCTTCCCCAGCCTCGACGGACAGGGCGCGCATGTGAACATCTCGGGCGGAGGCGTACTGCGCCATTCGCCCAACCAGGGTAATGCGGTTCGGCTGCTCGAATTCTTCGCTTCAGCCGATTCGCAGCGGCACATCGCGCTCCACAACAACGAGTTCCCGGCCTCGCCCGATATCGCCGCGCCATCCCCGGTTGATGCCTATGCCAGGTTCAAGGCCCACCCGATGAACGTAGCAGACTTCGCCCGGCACCAGCCGCAGGCCCAGTCGCTGATGAGCGCAGCAGGCTGGCGCTGAGCGGCCCCCTGATCCAAGGCGGCCGGCGCCCCTCCCCGCTGACCGCGCTGGCCCTGCTGGCGGCCGCCCTTGTGGCCCTGCCGCTGGCCGGTGTGGTGCTGGCCGCGCTGGGCAAGGACACGGCCGACATCGCCAGCCGCGATCTGATCCGCTACGGCGCGACGTCTGCCCTGCTGGCTGTCACGGTCGGGCTGGCAACGGCCGTGCTCGGCACGCTGGCGGCCTGGCTGGTGGCGATGCACCGCTTTCCAGGCCGCGCCATCTTTGCCTGGACGCTGGCCCTGCCGCTCGCCGCGCCGGCCTTTGCCCTGGCCTATGGCTATGCCGATCTGTTCGACGTGGCCGGCCCCTTGCGCACGACCTTGCGTGAAGCGACCGGGCACGATCTGCCGTTCGAACTGCGCAGCACCGCCGGCGCGGCCTTCGTCCTGAGCGCGGCATTCTATCCTTACGTCTACCTTGCCATGCGGGCCGCTTTCGTGAACCAATCCGGCAACGTGCTGGAAGCGGCACGGATGCTGGGAAGCAGCAGCACCGCCGCCTTCCGCCGCGTGGCCCTGCCGCTGGCCCGCCCCGCGCTTGCCGCCGGCACAGCCCTTGCGGTGATGGAAAGCCTGGCCGATTACGGCGCGGTTCATTTCCTCAGCGTCCAGACGCTGACCACCGGCGTGGTCCGGGCCTGGTCGGTCTATGGCTCCACTGCCAGTGCCGCACGCTTTGCCCTGCCGCTGCTGGCCGCTGCCGCGCTGCTGCTGTGGCTGGAGCGCGCCGGGCGACAAGGCAAGGGCCACGAAAGCGCCCGCGCGCGTTGGCGCAGTATCGAACCTGCGCCGCTGCCGCTCTGGCCGGGCTTGCTCGCCAGCCTGTTCTGCCTGGTTCTGCTGTCCGCCGGTCTGCTGGTCCCGGTCGGCTGGCTGGTGTGGAACGTGGCCGCCGCTTCGCCGGATTGGCCGCGGCTGCTGGCGGCGCTGGGCAACAGCCTGACGCTGGGGCTGGCCGGAGCCGTGCTGACCACCCTGCTGGCGGCGGCGCTGGCACTCGGCACGCGCAAGCTGCCGTTGGCGGCGCGGCTGGCGAGCCTGGGCTATGCCACACCGGGCGCCGTCATGGCGATCGGGCTGCTGGCCCCGGCCGGCCTGATCTGGGCACTCGCGCCGGGATCGGGCATGGGCGTTGCCTTGGTCCTGCTGGTCCTGGCCTATGCCGCCCGGCTGATGGCCGCCGCGCTGGAGCCGATCGACGCTGGGCTGGCGCGAATTCCGCCCAGCATGGGTCAGGCCGCACGGCTGCTGGGCCGGGGCGAGCTGCGCGCGGCCGTGGCAGTGGAACTGCCGCTGATCCGCGGATCACTGCTCACCGCCGGACTGATCGTGCTGGTCGATGTGCTGAAGGAACTGCCCGCCACGCTGATCCTGCGTCCGTTCAATTTCGATACCCTGGCAGTGATCGCCAACAATTACGCAACCGATGAACGCCTGCCCCAGGCCGGCCCGCCGGCGCTTTTGATCATCGCGCTGTCCCTGCCGGCGGTGCTGTGGCTGACATCGCGGGTTTCCGCGGCGCGGCCGGGCAGCTAGGGGCGGGCGATGGTCAGCGAACCGATCCTGGCGCTTGAGGGCGTAACGCGCCGCTATGGCCGGTCTATGGCCGTCGATCAGGCCAGCCTGACGCTGCACCCCGGGCGGATCGCCTGTCTGCTTGGGCCATCGGGCTGCGGCAAGAGCACCCTGCTGCGGTTGATAGCCGGACTTGAACCGATCGATGGCGGTGCCGTGCGGATTGCCGGGGAAACGGTGTCCGCACCCGGCATCATGGTCCCGCCCGAACGGCGCGGCGTCGGGCTGGTTTTTCAGGACAATGCCCTGTTCCCGCATCTCGACGTGATCGCCAACATCGGCTTCGGCCTGTCCGCGCTGCCCGCCCCAGAGCGCGCCCGGCGGGTCGATCGCTTGCTGGCGCAGTTTCACATCGCCCCTCTCGCCCGGTCGTTCCCGCACATGCTGTCGGGCGGGGAGCAGCAGCGGGTGGCGATTGCCCGCGCGCTTGCCCGCGAACCGGCCCTGCTGTTGCTGGACGAGCCGTTTTCAGGCCTTGATGGACACTTGCGCGAAACCGTCCGGGCCTCCCTGCTGGGGGATCTGCGCGCCGCCGAGGCCTCTGTCCTGGTGGTAACCCACGATCCCGCTGAAGCGATGGAAATGGCCGACGATCTGGTTCTGATGGCGGCGGGCCGGATCCTCCAGACCGGCACCCCGGCGGATTGCTATCGGCGTCCGGTCAGCAGTGCAGCGGCGCGGCTGCTGGGTGAAATGATCCTGCTGCCGGGAGAGGTGCGCGGCGGCACGATCACCACTGCGCTGGGGGCAATGCCCGCCCCCGGCTGGCCCGATGGCTTGGCCCAGCTGGGGCTGCGCCCGGAAGCGCTGCGGACGGGCGGGGCTGGCGCTGCGGCGAGAGTGCTGGCGCAGCGTTTTGTCGGCAATGGCTGGCGCTTGACACTGGATCTGGCCGGCACCCCGATCACCCTGCGCTTGCCCGAACCGGTCGAAGGGGAGGTGCGGCTCGGCTTCGATCCTGCCGCCGCCTGCCTGTTTTCAGCCTAGCCCAGTGCCGCCGCCACCATGTCGCGCAGCGGCAGGCGGCTTTCCATCCTGACCGCCAGCATGGCCGTGCCGCTGATCTTGCGCTGAACGAACAGCGTTTCCGCCGGGGGGACGTGCCAGGCCGCCCGATCGGCGGCGATGGTTTCGCCGTGGCGGCGGACCTCGGCCACGAAGGACCGGTCGGCAAAATCGAACAGGCCGGGTCGGCCGAGATGACGAAACAGCACGTCGATCATCGCGTCGATCGCCGCGCCGTGCCTTTCCAGGGTTTGCGGCGCGACAAAACCGATCGCGATCAGGGCATCGCGCAGCGCGGCCCGGTCTTCGTCCAGACCCGCCCCCAGCAGGCGGCGATAGGCGGCAGCCGTATCGGCCGGGACCGGGCGGGCCGCGCCGAAATCGAGCAGGACCAGCCGCTCGCTGTCCGCCTGCCAGCGGTAATTGGCAAAGTTGGGATCGGTCTGCATGTGGCCGAATTCGAACAGCTCGCGCAGCACCAGCGTGAACAGAGCGCCCATCACCCGGTCGCGCGTGGCTTGCGGAGCATCGCGCAGGGTTTCGATCGATTGGCCCGGAACGAAATCCATCGCCAGAACCTGCCCGGTTGACAGTTCCGGATAGGCCGCGGGCAGGACAAAGGCCGGATCCCCTTCCAACCGGGCGCGGTACAGGTTCAATTGCGCCGCCTCGCGCCGATAGTCAGCCTCTTCCTTCAGCTGGTGCTTGGCTTCGGCCAGCAATGGCGCAATGTCGAGACGGGCCGGAAGCAGGCCCGAAAGGCGCAGCAGGCTGGCGACATTGTCGACATCGGCATCAATGCTGGCAGCAACGCCAGGGTACTGGACCTTGATCGCCAGCATCCGGCCATCGGGCATCACCGCCTTGTGGACCTGCCCGATCGAGGCTGCGGCGATCGGGGTCGGATCGAACCGGGCAAAGCGCCGCCGCCAGTCTGCGCCCCACTCGGCGCTCAGCACCTGGTTGAGCTGACGTGGTGGCATGTAATGCGCATCGTCGCGCAGCCGGGCAAGGATCGCGGTCAGTTCCGGCGGCAGGACGTCGCCGGCATCGAGCGAGATCATCTGCCCCAGCTTCATCGCCGCGCCGCGCAGGCGCGAAAGCTGGTCAGTGACCCGTATCGCGTTTGCCGGGGTCAACACCAGGTCGGACAGTTGCGGCCGCTCGCCCTGGACCAGGCGCCGCGCCCCCTCGGCCAGCACTCCGCCGGCCAGTGCGCCGGCCAGCTGCCCGAACGAAGCGAGCCGCGCAAGCCGCGCCGATGGCACCTTGCGATAGCGATCACCGCTCATCGCAGGAGCGCCTGCAGCCGGGGGCGGACAAGCAGGAAAGCCAGATAGGCCCGCTCCAGCACTGGCAGCACCAGCGGCAGGCGGGCAAATTGCCCCAGCGGCCACAGCAGCGGCACGGCCCGCCACATCGCCGCAAAGGCCGCAGCGCCAGACAGGATCGTGCCCTTCTCGCTGGCATGAAAGCGGGCCAGCAGTTGGGCCCGGTCAAGCGGGCAGGCAGCATCCGCTTTTGTCACATCGACAAAGGCGATCCGCCCGCGCCAATCGAGCCGCCGGATCAGCGCAATCTCGCGCCGGCACAGCGGACAGGCACCGTCGAACCATACGGTAACCCGCGGCGGCGGGGCTGAAGCGGCAAAGCGCGGCGGGGTGACAGGCAAGGCCATGCTTTTGCGATAGGCGCTGTCCTGTTGCAGGGGCAGGTGGACCAAGGGCCACGTCCAGGCGGAATGGGGGGAAGTAGCGGGACTGGCAGAATAGCCCCAGAAGGCCTGATTTCCGGGCCTTCTATCACTATGGCTACTTAAAAGGCCCCCACCTGCCCGGGCCTCAAGCGGACAAAGGCGAACGCTGCCAGCCGGGATAGGCCCGGAACAGGGCGGATTGCTGCCGTTAGCCTGGTTGGCAATGAACGGTAAAGATCGGGGAGGTGGAGCGGGTAGCGGGAATCGAACCCGCATAGCCAGCTTGGAAGGCTGGTGCTTTACCACTAAGCTATACCCGCATCTGGCCTTCTGGCCTGCCGCGCAGCCCTATGCGCCAAGCGTGGCGAAGGGTCAATCCGTCACAGAACCGGCTATTTTTTCCAGCTTTACCCCGGCCGCAGACGAGCGCAGCCTCTGCTTTGCGTGCAGCGGGCACGCTTGATGGAGGGGATAATGACTGATCTGAGATGTTTATGGGCCGAAGTTCTTGGCACTTTCTGGCTCGTCTTCGGTGGTTGCGGCAGCGCTGTGCTGGCCGCGTCCTATCCTGAACTCGGGATTGGCTTCGTCGGGGTCAGCCTGGCGTTCGGACTTACCGTCCTGACCATGGCTTATGCCGTGGGCCATATTTCGGGCGGGCACTTCAATCCGGCCGTTACGGTTGGTCTGTGGGCCGGCGGACGCTTTTCGAGCAGGGATGTGCTGCCCTATATCATCGCTCAGGTGGTCGGCGCGATCATCGCAGCTTTTGCACTCTACTGGATTGCGAGCGGCAAGCCCGGCTGGGATCTGGCAACTGCCGGGCTGGCCAGCAACGGTTTCGGCGACCATTCACCAGGCAAGTTCACCATGGCGGCAGCCCTGGTCACCGAAGTGCTGCTGACCGCCATGTTCCTCGTGATCATCATCGGTTCAACCCACGGGCGCGCACCGGCCGGATTCGCGCCAATCGCGATCGGTCTGGGCCTGAGCTTGATTCACCTGATTTCGATCCCGATCACCAACACTTCGGTCAATCCGGCGCGCAGCACTGGTCCGGCGCTGGTCGAAGGCGGGATTGCCCTGCAACAGTTATGGCTGTTCTGGGTGGCTCCGCTGCTGGGAGGGCTGCTTGGCGGATTTGGCTATCGCCGCCTGATCGCCGCCAACGACTGACCGCCTGGCATCAGGCGAAGAAAAAGGCCCCGGCATTGGCGCGATGCCGGGGCCTTGTTTCCTGATGGTTTGCTGATGGCAGACTGGCCGTAAGGATCAGTGGCCCTTCTTGTCCGCCCAGATGTTGCGGTAGGACATGTAGGCCAGAGCCGTGGCAAACAGCAGGAAGCCGATCCACATCAGGCCGGTCTGGTGGCGCTGCTCAAGCTCTGGCTCCGCCGTCCACACCAGGAACGCGGCGACGTCCTTGGCCATCTGCTCCCTCGTCGCTTCGGTGCCGTCGCTGTAAGTGACCAGCCCATCGGAAGCGAGCGGGTTGGCCATGGCAATGTTCAGCGCCGCGAAATAGGGGTTGTAATGCATCCCGTCCGGGGTCTTGGCATCGGGGAATTGCTTTACCAGCGCAGCCGGCTGATCCTCATACCCGGTCAGCAGCGAATAGACATAGGCCGGTCCCTTGTGGCGGGCCTTGGTAATCAGCGAAAGATCCGGCGGAGCGCCCTTGCCGGCATAGACCACCGGCGGGAACTTGTCCGACGGCAGGCCCGGACGGTCCTTCAGTTCGCCGGTCAGCGGATCCTTGGCATTGATCGTCGCCTTGGCGGCGATCGCCTTGATCTCGGCCTCGTTGTAGCCGATCGCGGCAAGATCGCGATAGGCCACCTGGCTCAGCGAGTGGCAGGCGGCGCAGACGTTGGAATAGACGGCATAACCGCGCTGCAACTGGGCTTCGTCGAACCTGCCGAAGATGCCGTCGCTGGGCAGCGACAGCGCCTTCGGGTGCTTGTGGTAGAGCTTTTCGGCGGTCTTGGCCGGCGGCTCGGTGATATAGCTGTAGGCCCCGGTGCCGAAGGCGAGGAGCAGCGCCAGCGAAAAGAAGGCGCCAACAGCGAGAGAGAAGATACGGATCATGGTGTTTCTCTGGTCCCTCTCTTGAGTTCAGCCCTGGCCGTCGAGCTTGGCCTGACCGTCATGGCCGAGGACAGCCTCGGTGATCGAGTAAGGCAGCGGTTCCGGACGTTCGATCGAGGAGACGATCGGGACGATGATCAGGAAGTGGGCGAAGTAGTACAGCGAAGCCAGCTGGCTGAGCATCACATAGGGTTCTTCAGCCGGCGCGCCGCCGCAATAGAACAGCACGGCCATGGCCGGGATCAGGCCGAACCAGAAGAACTTGCGATAGAGCGGGCGGTAATGGCCTGAACGGACCGGCGAGCGATCCAGCCAGGGCAGGAAGAACCACACGAGGATCGCCGCGAACATGGCCATGACACCCATCAGCTTGGCCGGCACGATCAGAAAGTCCACGGTGAAGGCACGCAGGATCGCATAGAACGGCCAGAAGTACCATTCGGGCACGATGTGCGCCGGGGTCTGCATCGGGTTGGCCGGAATGTAGTTGTCCGGATGACCCAGAGCGTTCGGCATGAAGAACACGAAGCTGCCGAAGACCAGCATGAACAGGCCGATCGTCCAGCCGTCCTTGCCCACGTAATAGGGGTAGAACGGCACGGTATCGCTCTCGCTTTTCACTTCGACCCCGGTCGGGTTCGACGAACCCGGGATGTGCAGCGCCCAGACGTGGAGGATGACCACGCCGAGGATCACGAAGGGCAGCAGGAAGTGCAGCGAGAAGAAGCGCGTCAGCGTGGCATTGTCCGGCGCGAAACCACCCAGCAGCCATTCGCGGAACGCATCGCCAACCAGCGGAATGGCCGAGAACAGCCCGGTGATGACCTGCGCCCCCCAGAACGACATCTGCCCCCACGGCAGGACATAGCCCATGAAGGCGGTGGCCATCATCAACAGGAAGATCACGACGCCCAGCAGCCAGATCATTTCACGCGGGGCCTTGTACGAACCGTAGAAGAAGCCGCGGAAGATGTGGAGATAGACGACCACGAAAAAGGCCGATGCCCCGTTGGCATGGGCATAGCGCAGCAGCCAGCCCCAGTTGACGTCGCGCATGATGTGCTCGGTCGAATTGAAGGCCACGCGGGTATCGCCGCTGTAATGCATGGCGAGCACGATGCCGCTGATGATCTGGATCATCAGGCACAGGCCGGCCAGGAAGCCGAAGTTCCAGAAATAGTTCAGGTTGCGCGGCACCTCATAGCCGCCGCCGACCGCGTTGTAGACCATGCGGGGGAACGGCAGACGCTCGTCCAGCCACACCATCACCGGGTGGCTCGGCTTGTATTCTTTTGCCCAGGGGAAGCTCATTGTGGTGACCCTCAACCGATCTTGATGACAGTGTCGGAGGTGAATTCATAGTCCGGAACAACCAGGTTCAGTGGCGCCGGGCCCTTCCGGATACGCCCCGCAGTGTCATAGTGCGAACCGTGGCACGGGCAGAAATACCCGCCGAATTCGCCCTTCACTTCGCCTTCGGCAGCGCCCGACGGAACGCACCCCAGGTGCGTGCAGACGCCCATGGTAACCAGCCAGGCTTCGTGCCCTTCCTTGGTCCGTTCCTTGAGGGTCTGCGGATCGCGCAGCGAGTCCACATCGACCTTGTTCGCTTCCTCGATCTCGGCCGCAGTCAGATTGCGGATGAACACCGGCTGCTTGCGAAACACCGCCTTGATTGCCTGACCGGGCTGGATCGCCGAAATGTCGACCTCGGTCGAGCTCATCGCGCGGACATCGGCCGAAGGAGCCATCTGGCTGATCAGCGGATAAAGCACCGCAAGGCCGCCGACGCCGGCCCCGGTGACCGCCGCAATGTTGATGAAATCGCGCCGCCGCACACCCTCACCGTCGCTGACGGCCGCAGTGTCGATGCTCGCCTCTTGTGCCATGGTCGAACCGATCCTGTCGTTCCTGGCCTTCCACGGGCGGGACCACCCCCGGAAAGACCCCCTCGAAAAAAGCCTCAGGAAGCCCCTATTGCAACCGCTCGCGCGCTGCAAGGCACAGCTTGCCCGGACGGTTTGGCGCGCCTGATAGACGCGAAGCCCGGTGCTGCCAACTGTCAATTTGTGCAGGACTGTTGAGGAATGCGAAAGGGCCCTAGTCCAACCCGATCAGCGCCATCTGGCGGCCATAGTCCGGCTCTGCCCGGTGGGTCGCCCGGCGAAAGGAGAAGAAACGCGCCTCGGCGGTGTAAGTATCGAGGCCCAGTCGCTCCACCGCGCCGATTCTCGCGCGCTCCAGCCGCATGGCGACATAGCCTTCCAGATCGAACTGCCAGTGTCCCGGCGCGCCGGGGACGAAGAACCGGGCATTATCATCGGCGGCCCCTGTCAACAGCCGGTCGCGAAAGCCTTCGTCCACCTCATAACTGCTCTGGGCGATGCAGGGACCAATGGCCGCGACGATAGAGCCGCGCCGCGCACCCAATTGTTCCATCGCGGCCAGGGTGGCATCGGTCACCCCGGCGAGCGCCCCCTTCCACCCGGCATGGGCCGCGCCGACCACGCCGGCTGTCCGGTCCGCGAACAGCACCGGCGCGCAGTCGGCGGTCAGGATGCCAAGCAGCACACCCGGCCGGTCGGTAACCAGCGCGTCGGCATGGGGCCGATCGGCCTCAGCCCAGTCGCCCGCCACCACGCAGTCGGCACCATGCACCTGATAGACTGTGACCAGCCGCGCACCCGGCAGCACCGCATCGGCCCCGCGCCGGCGGTTTTCGCGCACATCGGCCAGCGCGGGATCGGCCAGGTCCCTGCCGCGCAGACCCATGTCGAGCCCGGCCGTCACCCCGCTCGAAACCCCACCGCGCCGGCCCAGGAAGCCATGCGGCACCCCCTCCAGCACGGCGGCACGGATGACTTCGACGGCCTCAACCAAGGCTCTTGCTCACCTGTTCAAAGGTGTCCTTCGACAGCCCCGGCGCGGCAGCCAGCCGCTCCAGCTCGGCCCGCATCAGCGCGGCGCGGTGCGGTTCGATCCGGCGCCAGCGGCCCAAGGGGGCGACGAATCGCGCCGCCGTCTGGGCGTTGAGCGGATCGAGCGCAAGGATCAGGTCGGCAATCATCGCATAGCCTTCGCCCGAAGCGGCATGGAACGCGCCGGCGTTGGTCGCGGCAGCCATGTACAGCGAGCGGACCCGGTTGGGATTGGTCAACGTGAAATCGGGATGACTGGCCAGGGCGCGGATATGGTCCAGAACCTGGGGATGGAGCGATCCGGCCTGGAGCGAAAACCACTTGTCGATCACCAGGGCATCGCCGGCGTGGCGGGCGTGGAAAGCGGCCAGGCGCTCTTCGCGCAGCGGGGTATCGAGCCCGCACAACACGCCCAGCGCGCCCTGCCGGTCGGTCATGTTGTCGGCCGCGTCGAACTGCGCAGCGGCGAGCTCTGCGGCCAGCTGCGGCGCACCGGCGGCGAGCAGGACCAGCGCCAGCGTCTTGACCTTGCGCGCACCCTTGGCGGCGGCCGAAAGGCTGTATGGCACGGCAGCGGCACGGGTGTGAAGCGCGGCCAGATCGTCGCGCAGGCTTGCCGCCAGCGCGGCCTTCAGCGCTTCGCGGGCGGCGCGGATCGCGCCGGGATCAGCGGCATCGAACTGTTCGGCCAGATAGGCCTCGCTGGGCAAGGTCAGCAGTTCACCGCGCATCAGATCGTCCAGCGCCGGATCGGCGATCACCTTGCGCAGCGCCTCTGCAATGGCCGCGCTCCCGGTCGAATCGGCCTCACCGCCGACCACGGCCAGCAGGTGCTGCACGGTCAGTTGCTGCAAGGCCTCGTACCGGGCGAAGGGATCGTCATCGTTGGCGGCCAGGAACATCAGGTCTTCGCGGGTGATATCCGCATCGATCGCGACCGGGGCGGAAAAGCCCCGGTTCAGCGACAGCACCGGGCGCCTGGCGAAACCGGGAAAGGCGAATTCCATTTCGGCCCGGTCCAGCACCACCAGCCGTTCACCCTGGTGCTGCCCGGTGGCCGGATCGAACAGCGCCAGCTTCAGCGGGATGACCATCGGCTGCTTGTCCGGCTGGCCAGGCGTGGGCGGCACCTGCTGGGTCAGGGTCAGGGTCGCCAGATCATCGCCGTGGCTGAGCCGCGCGGTGACCCTGGGCGTGCCGGCCTGGCTGTACCACAGGCGGAACTGGGCCAGATCGATCCCGGCCCCGTCCTCGATTGCCTTCACGAAATCCTCGCAGGTCGCCGCCTCGCCGTCGTGCCGCTCGAAGTAGAGGTCGCAGCCTTTGCGGAACCGCTCCGGCCCCACCAGAGTGCGCATCATGCGGATCACCTCGGCCCCCTTGTTATAGACCGTGGCGGTATAGAAGTTGCTGATCTCCTGATAGGAATCGGGCCGGATCGGGTGCGCCAACGGCCCCGAATCCTCTGGAAACTGGGCCCCGCGCAACACCCGCACATCCTCGATCCGCTTGACCGCCGCAGACCCCATGTCCTGGCTGAACAGCTGGTCGCGCAGCACGGTAAAGCCTTCCTTCAGGCTCAGCTGGAACCAGTCGCGGCAGGTGACGCGGTTGCCCGACCAGTTGTGGAAGTATTCATGCGCGACGACGCTTGCGATCCCGTCATAGTCCGTGTCGGTCGCCGTATCGGGATCGGCCAGAATGTAGCGGGTGTTGAAAACGTTGAGGCCCTTGTTTTCCATCGCCCCCATGTTGAAATCGCTGACCGCGACGATGTTGAACAGGTCCAGATCGTATTCGCGGCCGAATACCTCCTCGTCCCACTTCATCGAATCCTTCAGCGCCTGCATGGCGTGATGGGTGCGGTCCTGATCGCCTTCGCGCACCCAGATGCCCAGATCGACCGTGCGGCCGCTCCTTGTGGTGAAACTATCGCGGTTGGCCACCAGATCGCCGGCAACCAGGGCGAACAGATAGCTCGGTTTGGGCCAGGGATCGTGCCATTCGGCCCAATGGGTGCCATCGCCGTTCTCGCCGCGCGCGGTGCAGTTTCCGTTCGACAGCAGCACCGGAAACTGTGCCTTCGCGCCTTCCATCCGGACCGAATAGACAGACAGCACATCGGGCCGGTCGGGGAAGAAGGTGATCCGCCGGAAACCTTCGGCCTCGCACTGGGTGCAGAGCATCCCGCTGGAGGCATAGAGCCCCATCAGCTGGGTGTTGGCGGCAGGGTTGATGGCGGTGGCGATCGAAACCTCGTGCGCTGCGCCGGGCAAATCGACCAGCAGATCGGCGCCGTCCATCCGCCAGGCGTTGCTGGGCTGGCCATCGACCAGCACGGCTTCGGCCGCAATGCCGTCACCGTTCAGGCGCAGGGTCTGGTCGGCCCCATTGCGCTTGACGCAGAGCGTGGCGACCACGCGGGTCTGCGCGATGCCAAGATTGAAGGCCAGCCGGACTTCGGGAACCAGCCAGGCTGGCGGCTGATAGTCTGCGCGGTGGATGACCTGGGGGGTGGTCTGGGGGGTGGTCTGGGGGGCGAGCGGTGTCGATGAAGCGTCCATGCCCTCTATCTAACGATGCCGCTTCCGATTGCCAGCGCGCCCGCTTATGGATTGGGGCAATGCGACGCTTTTTCATCTTCGGCCTTGGCTATACCGCCGCGCGCCTTGCTGCGGTGCTTGAGGCACGGGGCTGGGAAGTGGTTTCGACCGGACGCAGCGGCACCCTTTCGTTCGACGATGACGGCGCGGTGCGGCTGGCCCTGGCCGATGCCGATCAGGTCCTGTCCTCGGTGCCGCCGGGCGGTGAAGGGGTGGATCCGGTGCTGGAACGCTATGGCGCGGCGCTGGCCGACAAGCCGCTGACCTATCTCTCCTCCACCGGGGTCTATGGCGATACGCAGGGGGCATGGGTGGACGAAACCGCCGCGCTGGTCGGTTCGGGTGGCACCGGTCGCCGCACCGCCAGGGCCGAGGCGGATAGCCAATGGCTGGCGCTGGGCGCGCGGGTGCTGCGCCTGCCGGGGATCTATGGCCCGGGCCGCTCGGCACTGGACCGGGTGCGGGACGGGCGCGCCCACCGGATCGACCTGCCGGACCAGGTGTTCAGCCGGATCCATGTCGACGATATCGTGGCCGGGGTGGTGCTGGCGCTGGATGGCCCGGCCGGGGCCTATAACCTGGCCGATGACGAACCATGCAGCCAGAACGCGGTGATCGAACATGCCTGCCGCCTGCTTGGCCTGCCGCTGCCACCCTTGCAATCAATGGACGAAGCCGGCCTTTCCCCGCTGGCCCGCGCGTTCTATGCCGAGAACCGCCGGGTAGCGAACCGCAAGGCCAGGCGGGTGCTCGGCTGGCAGCCGCGCTATCCCACCTACCGCGAAGGCCTCGCTGCGCTACTTGCGGCTGGATAGCGCGATCAGCAGCCCGATCATCGCCAGCACTGCACCGCTGATCGCCAGCGCCGACCAGCGATAGCCTTCGAACAGGGTCGAAAGAATCATCGCGACCACCGGCACGGCCACGCCGTTATAGGCCGCCGGCCCCGGCCCCCAATCGCGGATCAGCTGCGAATAGAGCGGAAAGGTCAGCGCCGAGCCGACCAGCCCGAGATAGGCGATCCCCAGCAGATAGGCCGGGCGCGGATCGATCTGCGGCATGCCGACCGAGACCGCGGCATAGAGCCCGCTGGCCGCCAGCCCCCAGATCATCCCCCAGGCCATCAGCGAGACGACCGGCACCCCCCGCGCGGTATCGGTGGCCTGCAGCAGATTGCCGATCGAGACCGACAGGATCGCCACTGCCACCAGCACCACCCCGGTGGTCACCCCGCTGCCAGGTGGCGCAATCCGGTATTCGTGCAACATCAGCAGGGCAATGCCAGCCAGCGCAATCACCGATCCGGCCATGAAGCGGCGGGTCATCGTGGCCCCCAGCACCAGCCAGGCAAGCACCGCATTGGGCAGGATCATCAGCGCGAAAACCACAGCGACCAGGCCCGATGTGAGATAATGTTCCGATTGGTAGATCAGCTGGAAATTGAGACTGAACTGGAACAGCCCCATGGCCATGGCGACGCGCTGTTCCGCCGCGTTCAGCCGCAACCGATCCCTCCGCAGGCTGGCAAGGGCCAGCATGGCGGCAGCCGCCAGGACAAACCGCCAGACCACCGACCAGGCCGAGGGAACGGCGCTGATCTGGTCCTTGATCACCAACCAGGTGGAACCCCAGACCAGCGCCAGAAAGATGAAGGCCGCGACCGAGCGCGACGTCAGGCTGACCCCGGTCATGCCGCGCGGCTCACAGGGCGGCAATCGCGCGGGCGAGGGCGGCGACATGCTCTGCCGGGCTGTTCCACGCGGTAACCAGCCGGGCGGCATCATCGCCCCAGTCATAGAACGAGAAGCCCTGAGCGCGCAGCGCCTCGCGCTCGGCCGCGGTCAGGCGCAGGAACAGCTCGTTCGCTTCGACCGGGTGGAGCAGCCGCGTTCCGGCGGCAGCGGCCAGTTCCTGCGCGGCAGCATTGGCGGCGCGGGCGTTTTCCAGCCACAGGCCGCCTTCGACCATGGCGAGGATCTGTGCGGCAAGGAACCGGCCCTTGGATTGCAGGTGCCCGGCGCGCTTGCGGCGCAGGCGGGCGACTTCGGCAAGGCCCTCGTCGAAGAACACCAGTGCTTCGGCGCTCATCCCGCCGTTCTTCACGCAGCCGAACGACAGGGCCTTGGCGCCCACACAAGCATGCCACGGAGTGCAGTCAAGGAAGGCCACAGCGTTGGCAAAGCGGGCTCCGTCGACATGCAGCGCCAGACCATGCGCCTCGGCGGCCGCAGCGATGGCAGCCATCTCGTCCGGCCGGTAACAACGCCCGTATTCGCTGGCCTGGGTCACCGAAATCGCCTGGGGCTGGACCTGGTGCACATCCTTGCGGATTCCGGCGATCACCGCGGCGATACTGGCGGGAGTCAGCTTGGCGCCCACCCCGTCGGCCAGGATCAGCTTGGCCCCGTGGGTATAGAACCCCGGCGCCCCGCCCTCATCAGTTTCGATGTGGGCCTCGCGGTGACAGATCACCCCGCCGTGGGGCGGGACCATGGCCGCCAGCGCAAGGCAGTTGGCGGCCGTGCCGGTGGCGACCCACAGCACCGCGCAGGGGCGGCCGAACAGGTCGGCGAAAACCTCGTCCAGCCGCTGGCTGAGCGCATCGTTGTCATAGGGCGGCTGCGGCGCATCGGCGGCGCGCAGGGCGTCCCACACCTTGGGGTGGACAGCGGCGGCATTGTCGGAGAGGAACTGCATGGCGCGCGAGCAATGGTGCGGCGCGTGCCCAGCGTCAAGCAGGAGTGCCCGATGGAGCAGGTCACGATCACCCGCCACGGCGGCGGCAAGGCCGGGGAATACCACGCTCATGTCGCGGGAGAGACTGCGATCGGGCGGCTGACCTGGAAATCGCGCGGTGCTGCCCGGGTGGCCGATCACACCCTGGTGCCGCAGGCGATCGGCGGGCGCGGGGTGGCGGCCCGGCTGGTCGAGGCGCTGGTGGCCGATGCCCGCGAACAGGGTTTCACCATCATTCCGACCTGTTCCTATGTCGCCGTCTGGTTCGAGCGGCACCCGGCCGAGCGCGACCTTTTGGCGAAAGGCTGATCAGGCCGCCGATCATCACCAAGGCCAGCGGCGCGCAGAGCGGCGCACCCGGCAGCGCGAGCGGCAGCAGCCCACCGATCGCGGGGCACCGAAGGCAGCCGCACCGGCATCCCCGCAGCCAGCGCAGTGTGGCTGCGGCCCAGGCGATCCTTGCCGCAAACGGGCAGGCCGGGCTGCGCGTTCGGGCGATCACCGCGCGGCTATGTCGCGCAGCGCAAGAGGGCCGGTTTCCGCATGATGCCCGTTGCCCGATGGCGCGCTGAGGTTATTGCTGCAGGGCAAAACGCACTGGCACAGCGATCGGGATCGGGGAGGGGGAATGGTGCTGCTGGGGAGGATTGAACTCCCGACCTCAGCCTTACCAAGGATGCGCTCTACCACTGAGCTACAGCAGCACACCATTCCGCTTGGGGTCCGATTGCGGCAGTCCGCCCGGACAGGGGCGCGCTATTGGCCGTGCGCCCTTGCTTTGTCAAGCCGAAGCCTGATAGCAGACGGATATTGCCGATGCGTGAAGATCAGCCTTCTCCCCCGCCCCGCGAGGCGACCCGCGAGGAACGCCTGGCCGCCAAGCTGCGCGAGAATCTGCACCGCCGCAAACAGCAGGCGCGGGCGCAGGGCGCACAGGTCCTTTCCAAAGACGGTCCAACCAGCTAGGGGCCAGCTTTTCCCAGCAGAAGGAGCCGCACCTTGCCCCGCCTGATCCTTGTCCGCCACGGCCAGAGCCAGTGGAACCTGGAAAACCGCTTCACCGGCTGGTGGGATGTCGACCTGACCGACAAGGGCGCGGCCGAAGCGATTGCCGCGGGCGAACTGCTCAAGGCCAAGGGCATGCTGCCGACCATGGCCTTCACCTCGTTCCAGACCCGCGCGATCCGCACGCTGCACTTTGCCCTGGAAGCGGCCGGGCGGCTGTGGATCCCGGAAACCAAGGACTGGCGCCTGAACGAGCGGCACTATGGCGGCCTGACCGGGCTCGACAAGGCCGAGACGGCCGCCAGGCACGGCGAGGAGCAGGTCAGGATCTGGCGCCGCAGCTTCGACACGCCGCCGCCCGTGCTGGAAGATGGCAGCCCGTTCGATCTGAAGGCCGATCCGCGCTATGCCGGGATCCCGATCCCGGCGACCGAAAGCCTCAAGGACACGATCGCCCGGGTCCTGCCCTATTATGAAGCCAACATTGCCCCGGCGCTGCGAGCCGGGGAAGTGGTGCTGGTGGCCGCCCACGGCAATTCGCTGCGGGCACTGGTCAAGCATCTGTCGGGCATTTCCGACGCGGAGATCACCGGCCTGGAGATTCCCACCGGCCAGCCGATCGTTTATGAGCTGGACGACAATCTTGCAGCGCTGGAGCGCTATTACCTGTCGGAGCGGTAGGCATGGCCAATCCCCCCGTTGCCATCATCATGGGCAGCCAGTCCGACTGGCCGACCATGAAATGCGCCGCCGATACGCTGGACAAACTGGGGATAGCCCATGATGCCCGGATCGTTTCCGCGCACCGCACGCCGGAACGACTGGTCGCCTTTGCCAAGGGCGCGGCGGACGAAGGCTTCAAGGTGATCATCGCCGGGGCCGGCGGCGCGGCCCACCTGCCGGGCATGGTGGCCAGCATGACCCACCTGCCGGTGCTGGGCGTCCCGGTCCAGTCGAGGGCGCTGTCCGGGCAGGACAGCCTGCTCTCGATCGTGCAGATGCCCGCCGGGATCCCGGTCGGCACCTTGGCGATCGGCGAGGCCGGGGCGACCAATGCCGGCTTGCTGGCCGCCGCGATCCTGGGCATCACCGACCAGGCCCTGGCCCAGCGCCTCAAGGATTATCGCGCTGCGCAAAGCGCCAGCGTGGCCGAGCGGCCGAGCTGAGCACCATGATGATCCCCCCTGGCGAAACCATCGGCATTCTGGGCGGCGGACAGCTGGGGCGGATGCTGGCCAAGGCCGCGGCGCAGCTGGGTTACCGGGTCCATGTCTTCGCGCCAGAGGCCGATTCGGTGGCCGCCGAGGTCTGCGCCAGGTTCACCTGCGCCCCGTGGGACAATACCCGCGCCATGGCCGAATTCGCCGCCGATTGCGCGGTGGTGACCTATGAGTTCGAGAATGTGCCGGTTACCCCCCTGAAAGTGCTGGGCAACGTGCCGCTGCACCCCAACGTCCGCGCGCTGGAAGTGGCGCAGGACCGCCTGAACGAAAAGGAATTCGTCAAGGCGCTGGGTGGCCGGACCGCGCCCTACATGGCAGTCGATACCCGCGAGGACCTGGACCAGGCGCTGGTTCGGATCGGATCGCCCGGCATCCTCAAGACCCGGCGCGAAGGCTATGACGGCAAGGGCCAGTGGCGGATCAGCGACGATCGCGAGGCCGAGGGCCTATCGCTGTCCGGGCAGGCCATGGTGTTCGAAGGGCTGGTCCGGTTCACGTGCGAATTTAGCGTGATCCTGGCCCGCGGGCAGGACGGTTCGGTAGTGTTCTGGGACAGCGCCGAAAATGTCCACGAACACGGCATCCTGGCCCGTTCGACCGTTCCCGCCAGCGCGCCAGTGCTGGCCCAGGTGGATGAAGCGCGGGCCCTGGCGAAAAAGGTTGCCGATGCGCTGGGCTATGTCGGCGTGGCGGCGTTCGAATTCTTTGCGACCGGGCAGGGCCCGGTGTTCAACGAGATGGCGCCCCGGGTTCACAATTCCGGGCACTGGACCATCGAAGGTGCGGTGACCAGCCAGTTCGAGAACCACATCCGCGCGATCTGCGGCCTGCCGCTGGGCGACACGCGCCTTGCCGCGACCCGGGTGGAGATGCGCAACGTGATCGGCGATGCGGCCGAGGACTGGGCCGAGGTCCTGTCCGATCCGGCCAACCACCTCCACCTTTACGGCAAGGCCGCCGCCCGGCCGGGGCGCAAGATGGGCCACGTCACCCGGCTGAGCTTCTGAGCACCATGGACCGGCCCGAAATCGTCCTGGTAGTGGCCGTGGCCGACAACGGCGTGATCGGAGCGGAAGGGACCATGCCCTGGCACCTCCCGGCCGACCTGCGCCGGTTCAAGGCGCTGACCATGGGCAAGCCGATGATCATGGGCCGAAAGACCTTTGAATCGCTGCCCGGCCTGCTGCCCGGCCGCCGCCATATTGTCCTGACCCGCGCCCCGGGATGGGCCGAAGAAGGGGCTGAACGAGCCGATTCGCTGCAGCAGGCCCTGGTGCTGGCCAATGCCCCGCACATCGCCGTGGTCGGCGGAGCAGAGATCTATTCACAGTTCCTGCCGATGGCCGACCGGATCGAATGGACCGAGATCCACGCCGCGCCGCCGGGCGATACCCACTTCCCCGAATTCGACCGGAGCCAGTGGCAGGAAGTATTCCGCGAGGCCCATCCCGCCGAAGGAGAGCGGCCGGGGTTTGATTTCGTCACGCTGCTGCGTAAACCGGTGCCGAGGCCGGACGGCCGGAAGGGGGAGTGACCATGCGCAAGCGGTTCTGGATTCCGGCGGCGGCCCTGGCCGTGGCAGCGGTCGGCTTGTTCGGCGTGGCTCCGGGCTGGGTGGAAGCCAGCATGAACCGGATCGACGGCAAGGAACTGATCGAGGTCAGCCCGGAGGCCGAGGCTCTGCACAAGACCTTGCTGATCGTCGATCTGCATTCCGATACCCTGATGTGGCAGCGCAATCTGCTCGATCCGGCCAATCGCGGCCATCAGGACCTGCCGCGCCTTCAGGCCGGGAATGTCGCCTTGCAGGTGTTCTCATCCGTCACCCGGACCCCGCGCGGGCAGAACTACGATTCCAACAGCGGCGACAGCGACAACATCACCCCGCTGGTGATCGCCCAGCTGCAGCCCCGCCGGACCTGGTTTTCATTGCTGGAACGCTCGTTGTTTCATGCCGAAAAGCTAGACCGGGCCGTGGCCGGGGCCAAAGGGGGATTGCTGAAAGTCAGCGACGAGGCCAGCTTTGACCGGCTGCTGGCCGCGCACAAGCCCGGCGGCACGGTCGGCGCGCTGCTGTCGATCGAGGGGCTGCAGAACCTGGAAGGCAAGCTGGAAAACCTCGACAGGCTGTATGCCGCCGGTTTCCGCATGGCCGGGCTGGTCCACTTTTACGACAATGATGTGGCCGGCTCGCTCCACGGGGTGGCCAAGGGCGGGCTGACCCCGTTCGGGCGGCAGGTGATGGACCGGATGGAGGAACTGGGCATGATCGTTGATATTGCCCATTGCAGCCACTCTTGCGTGGCCGAGATCCTCGCTGCGGCGCGCCGTCCGGTGGTGTCCAGTCACGGCGGCGTCCAGGCGGTGTGCAAGGTCAACCGCAACCTTTCGGACGACGAGATTCGCGGTGTCGCCCGCACCGGCGGGGTGATCGGCATCGGTTATTGGGATGCGGCGATCTGCGATACCTCCCCGCGCACCATTGCGAGGGCGATCCGCCATGTCCGCGATCTGGTCGGGATCGACCATGTCGGCCTGGGCAGTGATTACGATGGCGCCACCACGGTGCGGTTCGATACGTCGCACCTGGTCCAGATCACCCAGGCGTTGATGGACGAAGGCTTTACCGCGGCCGAGATCCGCGCGGTGATGGGCGGCAATGCCCTGCGCCTGATCCGCGCCGGGATCGTGCCGATGAGCCCGGCCGAGCTGGAGCAGAAGCGCCCGTCATGACGATCCCGCGGCTCGATGCGCGAGCACCCATGCCAGAATCCTTGCGCGGCGCGATCATTGCGCTGGGCAATTTCGACGGGTTTCACCGCGGCCACCAGGCCGTGGCGGGAGAAGCGATTGCCTGGGCGCGCAGCGCGGGCCGCCCGGCAATCATCGCCACGTTCGATCCGCATCCGGTGCGCTTCTTCGCCCCCGATGCCGCGCCGTTCCGGCTGACCACGCTCGATCAGCGGCAGGAGCTGTTCGAAGCGGCCGGGGCCGATGCCATGCTGGTCTTCGCTTTTGATGCGGCGCTGGCCGCCACCACGGCGGACGGCTTTGTCCGCGATCTGCTGGTCGGCCGGCTGGGCGCGGCAGGAGTGGTGACGGGCGAGGATTTCACTTTCGGCAAGGGTCGGGGCGGCAACGTAGCGGTGCTGAAGGAACTGGGCGCCAAGCTTGGCATGGCTGCCCGCGCGGTCGGTCCGGTCAGCGAGGA
>JBKBSV010000100.1:0-6960 GCA_046291115.1 Novosphingobium sp.
GCCAGCGCGCTCAACAACAGTGTCTTCCGGCTTGGGTGGCGGTTCCATGTGGCGAAGCTGAGACCATGCAACCTGTCTTGACAAGCGCCTGTTCAGTGATGCGAAAGCCGCTTGACCCTATCGGCCCGGCACCGGGCCAAGCTCCCGGTCTTAAGGAGATTTCGATGAAGCCTCTGGTCCCCTGCCTTGCCTTTGCCCTGCTGGCTGCCTGCTCGCCCAGCAAGCTGGCCTATGGCGAGGTCAAGAGCGCGATGCTGGAGGCGGGCCTGAGCGAACCCAACGCGGACTGCATGGCGCAGCGGATGACCGACCGGCTGAGCCTGGTCCAGCTGAACAAGCTGCGCCAGCTGAAGGGCGAAAAGCAGAGCCTGTCCGATTACGTCAACGCGGTCCGCCGGGTCGGCGATGCCGAGGCGCTTTCGGTCACCGCCAGCAGCGCGGCGCTGTGCGCCAGCGGCTTGGCGAAAGAAAAGAAATAACCGGCCTGGCGCACCGGACCATCGCCCATCCTGCCGCCGAACCGGCACGCCGCTGCGATCGTTCAGGTTTGAAACAGGGGCTTGCGCTAGACCTTCCCGCGCGGCTCGCCTAAGGCGCGCTGCAAACAGGGATTGCCACCTGGGGAGTATCGTTTTGCGCAAGATCGGCCTGATCGGCGGCATGAGCTGGCTGTCGACCCGTACCTATTATGAGCACATCAACAAGGGCGTTCAGGCCCGCAGCGGAGCGCGATCAAGCGCGCCGCTGCTGATCGAAAGCCTGGATTCAACCGGCATGACCCGCCTGGCGAGCAAGGACGAATGGGATCAGGCTGCCCAGGTGCTGGCAGAATCGGCGCAGCGGCTGGAGGTTGCCGGGGCCACCGCGCTGCTGATCGGCGCCAATTCGATGCACAAGGTCTATGATACGGTCGCCAGGGCGGTATCGGTGCCGGTGATCCACATCGCCGAATGCGTTGCGGCAAAGATGCAGGCCGATGGCATCAGCAAGGCGGCGCTGATCGGCACCCGCAACGTCATGGTTGAAAGCTTCTATCGGCAAAAGCTGATCGCCCGCGATATCGAACTGCTGCCGCCGAAAATGGGCTTTGTCGAAACGCTTGACCGGATCATCTATGACGAACTGCTGCTGGGCAAGGCCAGCCGCCAGTCCGAGCGCGAGCTGAAGACGATCCTGACCAACCTGGAGCAGGACGGGGCCGAAGCCGTGGTGCTGGGCTGCACCGAGCTGGAAATGGTCGTCGATGTCGATGCCAATGTCGTGCCGATCTACGATTGCACCCGGATCCACGCGGCGGCCGCGGTCGACTGGATCATGGGCGGCTGATGCGCGCGCCCTATGCCTGCGATCCGGCGCAGAGCCGGGGGCGGGAATTCCCGATCGAGCAATCGCTGGCGCGCGGGCCGCGCAGCGCCTTTCAGCGTGACCGGGACCGGGTGGTTCATTCGATCGCGTTCCGGCGGCTGCGCCACAAGACCCAGGTGTTCATTGCCCCCGATGGCGATCATTACCGCGTCCGGCTGACCCACAGCCTGGAAGTGGCGCAGATCGGTCGGGTCATCGCCCGCGCGCTGGGGCTGGACGAGGACCTGACCGAGGCATTGTGCCTGGCCCACGATATCGGCCACCCGCCATTCGGCCATGCCGGGGAGGAAGCGCTCGGCAACGCCCTGATCCAGCACGGCGGGTTCGATCACAACGCGCATTGCCTGAGGGTGCTGATGCGGCTGGAAAGCCCCTATTGCGAGCACGAGGGCCTGAACCTGTCATGGGAAATGCTGGAAGGACTGGCCAAGCACAACGGCCCCCTGGGTATGGTCCCCTGGGCGCTGGCCGAACTGGACGCGGCCTTTGCGCTGGAACTGCGCGAATGGGGTTCGCTGGAAGCACAAGTCGCGGCGCTGGCCGATGACATCGCTTATGACAATCACGACATCGATGATGGCCTGCGCGCGGGCTTCCTTGATCTCGATGACTTGCTGACGCTTGATTTCGTGGCTGAGCAGTGGCGCGCGATCGAACGGAAGTTCCCCACCGCGCCTCAGGATCGGCGCCTGCGCGAACTGGTCCGCAGCCAGATCGGGCTGATGGTCAACGATCTGATTGCCGAAACGGCGGCGCGGGCGAAGGGCATGGCAAGCGTGGGCGACGTGCGCGCGGCCGGGCGCGCCACCGCCGCTTTCAGTGCCGGGATGGCCGAGAACGAGCGACGGCTCAAAAGCTTCATGTACGAAAAGCTCTATCACCATCCCCAGCAGCTCCAGACGGCAGAGCGCGCGCGGGCGGTCACGGCCGAACTCTATGCCGCCTTCGCCCAGGACCCTGCCCTGATGGACGCCGGCTGGCAGGGGCGGCTGCCGGCCGAGGAACCGCAGCGCAGCCGGCACATCGCCGATTTCATCGCCGGGATGACCGATCGCTATGCGATTGCGGCCCATGCCCGGATCTATGGCCGCACGCCGGAGGGTCTGCGCAATGTCTAAACCTACCCGTATCGCCCTGGTCGGGGCGACCGGCCTGATCGGCATGAGCCTGATCCGGCTGGCGGTCCACCGCCCGGACATCCGGATCATCGCCATTTCCCGCCGTGAAGTGCCCTTGCCGCCGGGCGCGCGGATGGAAGTGCTGGTGGCCGATACCACCGGCTGGGCGGATGCCATCGCCGCCGCCAATGCCGACGCGCTGGCCTGCGCGCTTGGCACGACCTGGAAGAAGTCCGGCAAGGACGAGGCGGCGTTTCGCGCGGTCGATCACGATCTGGTGCTGGCCTGCGGGCAGGCGGCCAAGGCGGCGGGCCTCAGGCAGATGATCGCGGTCTCCTCGGTCGGGGCCGATCCGCTGAGCAAGAACCGCTATCTACGCACCAAGGGCGAGGCGGAGCAGGAGTTGGGGCGGCTGGGCCTTACCCGGCTCGATATCCTGCGCCCCGGCCTGCTGCGCGGCCCGCGTCAGGAACTGCGGGTGGGTGAGCGGATTGCCTCAATGGTCAGCCCGCTGACCGACTTGCTGCTGCACGGCAAGTACAGCAAGTATCGCTCGATCCGGGCCGAGACCATGGCCGAGGCGATTGTCGGCCTGACGCGCGAAAAGATGGCCGGGCGCTTCGTGCTGGAGCATGACGCGATCCTGCGCGCCGCCCGCAAGGGGCAGGCGATGCTGTGACGCCGGTGTGCGGGGGAATCGCGCGCCCCGTCCTTGACTCCCTCGCCCCGGCCAGCCATGCCCCGTGGCGTCGCTGATCGCGCGGGAGAGTGTGGGTGATTCGTCATCCACCGCCGAAGGAGCAACCGCCCCGGAATCTCTCAGGCCAATGGACCGCGTGGATCGATAGCGATACTCTGGAAAGTGTTCCTGCCCGCTCAGGCAATTGCGGGCAGGGGCCGCCGAAGGGGTAACCCTGGCCGGACCGGCCGGGGGAAAGCTCTCAGGTTTCCGTGACAGAGGGGGCACAGATCCTTTGTTCTGTGCGGAGCCATGCCCTGTGTCCGAAGCCGACGACCAAACCGCAGATCAGCCGATTGAAACCCTGACCTTGCCGCTCGATGCCTGGCACCGCGCGAAAGGCGGCCGGATGGTCGAATTTGCCGGATACTGGATGCCGGTCCAGTACGAAGGGATCATGGCCGAACACCTGTGGACGCGGGACAGCGCCGGGCTGTTCGATGTCAGCCACATGGGCCAGTTGTTCCTTTCCGGAGAGGGTGTCGAAGCGGCGCTGGAAGCAGTGCTGCCGATCGACCTATCAACCCTGAAGCCGTTCGCTCCGCGTTATTCGATGCTGCTGGATGAACAGGGCGGGATCCTGGATGACCTGATGGTTACCCGCTGGCCGGACGGGTTCTATCTGGTGGTAAACGGCGCGACCAAGTGGGACGATATCGCCCACCTGCGCGAGCATCTGCCGGACGAGATCACTCTGACCCACCTTGATGACAGCGCGCTGCTTGCGCTGCAAGGCCCCAAGGCCTTCGCTGCGCTGGAACGGGTGGTGAGCGGGGATCATCCGCTCTCCGCCCTGACTTTCATGAAGGGCGGACACTTCAGGCTGGCCGGGGCCGATGCCTGGATCAGCCGTTCGGGCTATACCGGCGAGGACGGGTTCGAAATTTCCATCCCGGCTGCCAATGCGGCCGAGATTGCCGACCTGCTTTGTGCCCAGGAGGAAGTAAAACCGATCGGCCTTGGCGCGCGGGATTCGCTGCGCCTCGAAGCCGGTCTGCCGCTTTACGGGCATGACCTTTCGCCCGATCATTCGCCGGTTGATGCCGACCTGCTGTTCGCGGTGAACAAGCGCCGCCGCAGTGAGGGCGGCTTCATCGGCGCGCAGCGCGTGCTGCGCGATCTTGCCGATGGAACTCCCCAGGTCCGCGTCGGTCTGGCGCTCGCTGGCCGCCAGGCGGCGCGTGAAGGGGCCGCAGTCTATGCCGGCAGCGACAAGGTTGGCATGCTGACCTCTGGCGGGTTTTCGCCCACGCTCGGCCACCCGATTGCCATGGCCTATGTGAACCGCGCGCAGGCTGCCCCCGGCACCGCGCTGGAAATCGACGTGCGCGGCAAGCGGCTGGCCGCGACTGTCGTGCCGATGCCTTTTGTCCCACACCGCTATCACCGCTGAGGAGATTGCTCATGCCCCGCTATTTCACCCAGGATCACGAATGGATCGAAGTTGACGGCGATACCGGCACGGTCGGCATCACCGACTATGCGCAAGGCCAGCTGGGCGACATCACCTTTGTCGATCTGCCCGAGGCCGGAACGAGCGTGAAGAAGGGCGATGCCCCATGCGTGGTTGATAGCGTCAAGGCGGCGAGCGACGTCTATGCGCCGGTCAGCGGCACTGTCAGCGAAGTCAACGCGGCGCTGGCCGATCAGCCGGAGCTGGTCAATACCGATCCAGAGAACGGCGGCTGGCTGTTCCGCCTGAGCCTGTCCGACGCTTCGGAACTGGACGGGCTGATGGATAAGGCGGCTTACGACGCCTACGTCGCGGGGCTTTGATCCGATGCGCTATCTGCCCCTTACCCCGGACGATCGCGCCGCGATGCTCGGCGTTATCGGTGCCGGTTCGATCGATGACCTGTTCGTCGATGTGCCCGACGCAGCCCGGCTGCCCGGCCCGGTCCCCGGCCTGCCGCTGCGGCAGAGCGAAATGGCGGTGGAACGCCACTTCGCCAACCTCGCCCGCCAGAACAAGGCGGCATCGGACCATCCGTTCTTTTTGGGGGCGGGGGCCTACAAACATCATGTGCCGGCCAGCGTCGATCACCTGATGCAGCGCGGCGAGTTCCTGACCGCCTATACCCCTTACCAGCCGGAAATTGCCCAGGGCACCTTGCAGGTCCTGTTTGAATTCCAGACCCAGGTCGCCCGCCTGTTCGGCTGTGATGTGGCCAATGCCTCGATGTATGATGGCTCGACCGCGTGCTGGGAAGCGATCAGCATGGCTGGGCGCGTGACCCGCCGCAGCAAGGCGGTGCTGAGCAGCGGTCTGCACCCGCACTATGTCAGCGTCGCCAGGACCATGGCCCGCTTTACCGGCGACACCCTGGATACCGCCACGCCAAGCCTGGGCGGCACCGACATGGACCGCCTGATCAGCGCGATCGACGGCGAAACCAGCTGCGTCGTGGTGCAGTATCCCGATGTGCTGGGCCGGATCGAGGAGCTCTCGCCGCTCGCCGCCGCCTGCCAGGCCGCCGGGGCGCTGCTGATCGCGGTGGTGACCGAGCCGGTGGCGCTGGGCGCGATCAAGGCGCCGGGCGAGATGGGCGCGGATATCGTTGTGGGCGAGGGACAGGCACTGGGCGTCGGCCTCCAGTTCGGCGGGCCTTACGTCGGCCTGTTCGCGACCCGCGACAAGTACGTGCGGCAGATGCCGGGGCGGCTTTGCGGGGAAACCGTCGATGCCAGCGGCAAGCGTGGTTACGTGCTGACCCTTTCAACCCGCGAGCAGCATATCCGGCGCGAGAAGGCGACCAGCAATATCTGCACCAATTCAGGACTTTGTGCGCTGGCATTCAGCATTCACATGACCTTGCTGGGCGAGCGCGGGCTGCGCGATCTGGCGGCGCTCAACCATGCCCGTGCGGTGCAGGTGGCCGAGCGGCTGGCGGCGATTGCGGGGGTCGGCCTGGTCAACGACAGCTTCTTCAACGAATTCACGCTGACCCTGCCGAAGCCGGCGCGCGGCGTGGTCCACGAACTGGCCGCGAAGGGCGTGCTGGGCGGTGTCCCGCTTGGCCGGCTCTATCCCGGCGAGGCGCAGCTTGAACACGCACTGGTGATCGCGGTGACTGAAGTGGTGTCAGACAGTGACATCGATGCCCTTGAACAGGCTCTCAAGGAGGTGCTGGCATGAACGCCCCCAATACCGCCGGCTGGCGGCCCGAAATGGGTGAGGCGCACCGCGCCGACGATGCCACCTTCACCGGCAATCGTGCGCTGATGCTGGAAGAGCGGCTGATCTTCGAGATCGGCGATGCCGCCACCACCGGGGTCGATCTGGATCCCGCCCCGGCCGTGCCTTCGCGGCTGGGCGCTCTGGCCCGAACGGCGCCGATCGGCCTGCCGGGTCTGTCGGAACCGGAAACGGTGCGCCACTATACCCGGCTCAGCCGCCAGAACTATGCCATCGACCTTGGCCTGTTTCCGCTCGGCTCGTGCACCATGAAGCACAACCCGCGCCTGAACGAGGCGGTGGCGCGGATGAAGGGCTTCAGCGACGTGCACCCGCTCCAGCCGCGCGAGACGGTGCAGGGCGCGCTGGCGGTGATTGACGAGCTGGCCCATTGGCTGGTGACGCTGACCGGCATGGACAGTGTGGCGATGTCGCCCAAGGCCGGGGCCCATGGCGAATTGTGCGGGATCCTGGCGATCAAGGCCGCGCTGGAAGCGCGCGGAGAGGATCGCACGGTCATCCTCGTGCCGGAAAGCGCCCATGGCACCAATCCGGCGTCGGCG
>JBKBSV010000101.1:0-6957 GCA_046291115.1 Novosphingobium sp.
TCGTTGCGCGGCAGGCTGTCCCTGCCGTTCGGCCTGACCGGCGCGCAGGCCCGCTCGGTGCGCGAAATCGAACAGGACATGGCGCAAGCTGCGCCGATGCTGCGGCTGTTGCAGGGCGATGTCGGGTCGGGCAAGACGGTCGTGGCCGTGCAGGCCATGCTGCTGGCGGTGGAAGCCGGCGCGCAGGCCGCGCTGCTGGCCCCGACCGAGATCCTGGCCCGCCAGCACCACGCCACCCTGACCCGGATGGCGGCGGGAACCGGCGTGACGATCGCGCTGCTGACCGGCCGCGACAAGACGCGCGCGCGCGAATCGATCCTGATCGGGCTGCTCGATGGTTCGATCCAGATGGTGGTTGGCACCCACGCGATCTTTCAGGAAACGGTGGCCTACAAGAACCTGGCACTGGTGGTGATCGACGAACAGCACCGCTTCGGTGTGGGCCAGCGGTTGATGCTCACCCAGAAGGGCAAACGCACTCCGCATTGTCTGGCTATGACCGCGACACCGATCCCGCGCACGCTGACTCTGGCCCGGTACGGCGAGATGGATGTCAGCCGGCTCGATGAAATGCCGCCCGGCCGCCAGCCGATCGATACACGAGTGGTGGCACTGGAGCGGATCGCCGATGTGATCGGCGCGATCGGGCGGCATCTTGAGAGTGGGCAGCAGGCCTATTGGGTCTGCCCGATGGTCCGCGAACAGGAAAGCGCGGACCTGGCCGCAGCCGAGGCCCGCTATGCCGAGCTCAAGGCCCGGTTCGGGGACAGCGTGGTGCTGGTCCACGGCCAGCTGCGGACCGAGGCGAAGGACGCGGCGATGGAGCGATTTGCCAGTGGCGCGGCGCGGCTGCTGGTGGCGACGACCGTGATCGAGGTCGGCGTCGATGTCCCGAATGCGACGCTGATCGTGATCGAGCAGGCCGAACGGTTCGGCCTGGCCCAGCTGCACCAGCTGCGCGGCCGGGTCGGTCGAGGCGAGGGCCGGAGCACCTGCCTGCTGCTGCGCGGGCCGGCCCTGTCGGAAACCGCGCGCGAGCGGCTGGCCCTGATGCGCGAAACGCAGGACGGTTTCCGGCTGGCCGAGGAAGACCTGAGACTGCGCGGTGGCGGCGAATTGCTCGGCACCCGGCAATCGGGCGATACCCCGTTCCGCGTCGCCAGCCTGGATCAGGTCCAGCGCCTGCTGCCGATCGCGCATGATGACGCGCGGCTGCTGGTGGAGCGGGACGGCGGACTGACCGGCGAACGCGGCGAAGCAGCCCGGCTGCTGCTGTACCTGTTCGAACGCGATTGGGGCGTGCAGCTGCTGCGGGGCGGTTAGATTATGCTCTCGGTTTGATTCGAACCCAAACTCCGCCGGTGTCCTTTGACTTGACCTCGAAGCCCCCGGCCTTTTCAACCAGTGAACTGAGTTTGGCGAACCCATAGGTGCGAGGGTCGAAGTCGGGAGCCAGCTTTAGCAAGTGACTGCCTACTCCGCCCAGAGCGACCCAGTCTCCTTCAGGATCAAGCTGGCCGATTGCCTTCATGATCAGCGGGCGTGCCTTGCTGGGGGGGTGAAGTGGCTTGTGCGGTGCGCTGGTTGCAGTCGGCTCAGCGGATACGGCCTCAGTCCCAAGGTTTTCGATATAAACGAACCGGTGACAGGCGTTGCGCAGGCTTTCCGGCGTCTTCTGTTCGCCAAAGCCGTAAACGTGCATCCCTTGTTCGCGAATGCGTGCAGCAAGGCGAGTGAAGTCGCTATCGGAAGAAACCAGGCAAAAGCCATCGAACCGGCCACTGTGCAGCAAGTCCAAGGCGTCGATCACCAAGGCGATGTCAGTGGCGTTCTTTCCGGTCGTATTCGCGAAATTCTGACTTGGAATAATCGCGTGATTGGGCAAGGCCTTTGCCCAGCCTGAAAGGCTTGGTGACGAAAAATCGCCGTAGATCCGACGGACTGCCGCCTCGCCAATCTTCGCAACCTCCTCAAACAGAGCATCAGCAATCTTGTAAGAGATATTGTCTGCGTCGATGAGGACAGCCAGTCGCTCGGGTCGTTTTTCAGCCATGCAATTGCTTAGAACTGACTGGCTTTAAAAGTCATTAGCAAACTGAGTACTGTTGCAGCGAACTAACCCTCTTCCTTCCAAGCATAGAGCAGGCGGCCTTCGCCGAGCATTTCCAGCAGATCGCCAATCTCGGCGCGCGATACGGCAAAACAGCCCTGGCTGCGGCCGATCCGCCCCTGGCTCAACGCGCGGTCCATGCTGACATATTCGGCCCCGTGGATCACGATCGCCCGGCGCAGCGCCGCCTCGTTCTGGGGCTCCAGTCCGATCAGCCGGCGCGAACGGCCGTGCTTGCCGACATAGGTCGGCCCGGTCACGAAAGCCCCCTTGGACGAAGCGTTGGAGCCGGGGCGGTTGGAAAACCGCTCGGTCCAGCCGCTTGCCGCCGGGTCCGATCCGTTGCCGTGCGCGACCAGCATGGTTTTAAGCACGCGGCCCCCGGCCACGTCGATCAGCTGAAAGCGCGGCAGCCGCGAATGGGCGGCGAAGTTGACAATTCCGATCACATCGCGGTGGATGATCCGATCGGCATGGGCATCAAGGGCGGCCATGGCATTGGGCAGCAGGGCTGGGGCCTCACCGCACAGCGTGGCGGCAAGGCTTTTGGTAGCAGTCAGCCCGGCAGAGCCGGCAACCATGGCGCCGATAAAGTGGCGCCGGTTGAATTTCATGGGTATGCGATTCCCGAAGTTCGTTTGACAGTGATCTGGGTAGGGCTGTCCCGGATTGCAAGGGAAGGGGCCGAATATGCGGATGAAGCGTTCTGTAGCTGCGCTCGCCTTTATCTTGCTGGCTGCTGCCGATGTACCGCCACCGGCCGCGCCGCTGTGGAATGCAGACAGCATTGCCCGTCTGCGCAGCTGGGTCTCGTCCGCGCCGGACGATGCCTTGCCCCGTCCGGACAGTTCCGCACTGGACCGGGCGCTTGCATCGGGCGAGCCGGCTGCGATCGATGCGGCTGCAACGGCCCTGGCCTTGAAACTGGCGCGGATGCACCTGCTCGGCGCTGCCCCGGCAGGCGAGCGGGCCGGTTGGAAAATCCTCGACAGCGACCGCGCGATCAAGGTCGAGGAGCAGCTGGCCGTGGCGCTTTCCGCCGGGCGGATCGACGATTTCTTCGCCGGACAGCGCCCGCTGCATCCCGATTACGCGGTGCTGCGCGATGCCTGGCGGGCGGAAACCGATCCCGCAAAGCGCCGCACGCTGGCCCGCAACATGGAACGCTGGCGCTGGATGCCGCTGTCGCTGGGGCAGGACTATCTGCTGGTCAACGCCGCGGCGTTCGAAGCGGTTCGCTGGCAGGGCGGCCAGCGGGTCGGCACCTGGCGGGTCATCGTCGGCAAGACCGCGAGTCCCACTCCGACCTTCTCGGCCATGATTACCGGGGTGAACTTCAATCCCTGGTGGAGCGTGCCGGGCAACATCGTGCGCGAAAGCGTTGGCGGCCTGATCCGCCGCAGCCCGGCGACGGCACGCGCGCGCGGCTATGTCTGGAGCGGGGGATCGGTGCGGCAAAAGCCGGGGCCGAACAACGCCCTGGGGCAGATGAAGCTGGTGATGCCGAATCCCTACAGCGTCTACCTGCACGACACGCCAAGCCGCGATCTGTTCAGCCAAGATGTCCGTGCCTTCAGCCACGGCTGCGTGCGGGTGGGCGATGCGCTGGGGCTGGCCGAGAATCTGCTGGCCGGCGTGAAAACCCGGCCTCAGATCGACGCGCTGGTCGCCTCGCGCCAGTCCGTAACCGTGGGTCTGGCCCGGCCGCTGCCGGTTTACATCGCCTATTTCACCGCCGGGACCCAGGCCGATGGCAGCCTGGCTTTCTATCCCGATATCTACGGACGCGACAAACGCGTGAGCCTGCTGGTCCGGCCGGAGGGCCGACCAGGCGGCGGCGATTGTTCCGGCTGATCGCGATGAAGTGGCGGATTTGGTCGGGGAAAGAGGATTCGAACCTCCGGCCCCTGCCTCCCGAAGACAGTGCTCTACCAGGCTGAGCTATTCCCCGACCGATCCGCAGCATCCGAAGATGCCCTAGGCAGGAGCGGCCCTATAATCAGCGATTCCCCGGGTGGCAAGCGGGCATTCTATCGCTAGGGTCATTTCATGGCTTGCGCAGCGATTCCCCCCGATTCCCGCCCCTGCGACCACTGGGAATGGCAATATCTGGCGCTGATGCGCCGCATCTGGGAAAGCGGGGACGAGCGGATCGACCGCACCGGCGTGGGCACCCGCGCGGTGTTCGGCGCGCAGATTCGCTTTGACCTGTCGGACGGGGAAATGCCGCTGGTCACCACCAAGCGGGTCTACTGGAAAACTTCGGCCCGCGAATTTCTGTGGTTCCTGACCGGCAATACCAACATCCGCCCGCTGGTGCTGCAAGGGGTGAAGATCTGGAACGAGTGGCCCCACGCCAACTATGTGAAGGCCACGGGCGATGCCATTTCGGTCGAACAGTTCGCTGCCCGCATTGCCGAAGACGAGGGATTCGCCGCGCAGTGGGGCGATCTTGGCCCGGTATACGGCAAGCAGTGGACTGACTGGCCGACCTATCAGCCGGCGGGTGATGGACTGTTCCGTGCCGGGCCGGGAATCAACCAGGTGGCCGAGCTGGTTCACAGCCTGAAGCACAACCCCGGCAGCCGCCGCCACATCGTCGAAGGCTGGAACGTGGCCGAGCTGGAGCGGATGGCCCTGCCGCCGTGCCACAAGACCTACCAGTTCCAGGTCGCCGGGAACCGCCTCAACTGCCTGCTCTATCAGCGCAGCTGCGATGTCGCGCTGGGCCTGCCGTTCAACCTGTTCGGCGCGGCGCTGTTCACCCGGATGCTGGCCCAGCAGTGCGATCTGGAGGCCGGGGAGCTGGTCTGGATGGGCGGGGATACGCACCTTTACCTCAACCACGCCGAACTGGTCGAAACGCAGCTGTCGCGGGTGCCATCGGGTGGCGGAAAACTGACAATCCTGCGCCGCCCGGACAGCATTTTCGATTACCGGGTCGAAGACTTTGAAGTGAGCGGTTATGCCCCCCAGGCGCCGATCGCCGCGCCGGTGGCGGTTTAGTTGACGGTGAAACCAGATTGAAATAATATGTCGCGCGTCTAGAATTAGCTTCCAAGCGTCATCATGGCGCGAATGAAGCGGGAGAGCGCAAGATGGGCAAGGGACCTGCCAGTGCCGGCGCCGCAGGCGGCAATCTGCCGCCGCTGAACCTGCACGTGCCGGAGCCGCCATTTCGTCCCGGCGATCCGGTCGATTACTCGTTCCTCGACATTCCCCCCGCCGGGGTCTTTGCCCGGCCGGACGAGGCCTGCCCGACCGAGGAAACGCATGCCCTGTGCCACGGCCTGATCCGGGTGCTGGATGATGACCACCGCGCCGTCGGCGCATGGGATCCCCGGCTGGACGCTGAAACGCTGCGGCGGATGCTGCGGACCATGGCGCTGACCCGCGCCTTTGATGACCGGATGTATCGCGGCCAGCGGCAGGGCAAGACCAGCTTCTACATGAAGTGCACCGGGGAAGAGGCGACCAGCGTTGCCTCGGCCTATGCGCTGTCGGACGATGACATGGTGTTTCCCAGCTATCGCCAGCAGGGCATCCTGATCGCGCGCGGCTATCCGATCGTGGAAATGATCAACCAGATCTATTCCAACCGGGCCGACAAGCTGAAAGGCCGCCAGCTGCCGATCATGTATTCCAGCCGCGATCACAACTTTTTCACGATCAGCGGCAACCTGGCAACGCAGATGCCGCAGGCAGCCGGCTGGGCCATGGCATCCGCGATCAAGGGCGATACCCGGATTGCCAGCACCTGGATCGGCGAAGGGTCCAGCGCGGAAGGCGATGCCCACGCCGCGTTCATTTTCGCCACCGTGTTCAACGCGCCGGTCGTGTTCAATATCGTTAACAACCAGTGGGCGATTTCCAGCTTTTCGGGCTTTGCCGGGGCCGAGCGGGCGACCTTTGCAGCCCGCGCGATCGGCTATGGCATTGCTGGCCTGCGCGTCGATGGCAACGATGCGCTGGCGGTCTATGCCGCCGCGCGCTGGGCCGCCAACCGGGCGCGGGCGGGCAAGGGGCCGACCCTGATCGAGCATTTCAGCTATCGCGCCGAAGGCCATTCCACCTCTGACGATCCCAGCGCCTATCGTTCTGCGCAGGAGCGCGACGAGTGGCCGCTCGGTGATCCGATCAACCGGCTCAAGAAGCACCTCATTGCGCTGGGTGAATGGAGCGAGGAGCAGCACGCGGCAATGGACCTGGAGCTGGCCGAACAGGTCAAGGCCGCAACCAGGGAAGCGGAAAAGAACGGCGTGCTGGGCCACGGCCTGCACCACCCGTTCCACACCATGTTCGAGGATGTTTACGAGGAGCTGCCCTGGCACCTTCAGGAACAAGCCGAACAGGCGATCCGCGAGCGCCGGATCAAGTGGCCGACCTGGAAGGAGTACGAATGATGACTCCGGAAGAAGCGCCGCTCAGTCTGGCCACAGCGCCGACCAAGCGGCTCAACATGATCGAGGCGATCAACGAGGCGCTGCACATCATGATGGAGCGCGATCCCGATGTGGTCGTGTTCGGTGAGGATGTCGGCTATTTCGGCGGGGTGTTCCGCGCCACTGCCGGCCTCCAGAAGAAGTTCGGCAGGCAACGGGTGTTCGATACCCCGATCAACGAATGCGGGATCATCGGTGCGGCGGTGGGGATGGGGGCCTATGGTCTGCGTCCGGTGCCGGAAATCCAGTTTGCCGATTACATCTATCCGGGGCTGGACCAGCTGATTTCCGAAGCGGCGCGGCTGCGCTACCGCTCTGCCGGGGAATTCATCGCCCCGATCACGGTGCGTTCGCCCTTTGGCGGCGGCATCTTTGGCGGGCAGACCCACAGCCAGAGCCCCGAGG
>JBKBSV010000102.1:0-6935 GCA_046291115.1 Novosphingobium sp.
TCGTTGCCCTGGCGCCTGAGCGGCTGGACCGGATCACGGTGATCCGGGGCGGCGGGACCGGGTCCTTTGGCGCGGGCAGCGTGGCCGGCACCATCGACATGGTCAGCGCCCGCCCGGGCGACCTGCCGCTGGGCGAGGCCGCGCTGGCGCTGAATGACCGCGGCGAGAGCGAGCTTTCTGCCACTATCGCCCCCCGGCTGGGGGATGGCTATGTCGTGGTCAGCGGCCGCTGGGACCGGGGGCAGGGGTTCTGGACCACGCCTGAGGCCCAGCGCGTGCCGGCCAGTGCGCGGGCGCGGTTTGATAGCTGGTCCACTTCGCTGCGCGCCGCTGCCCCCTTGGCAGCCGATCTGGAATTGCAGGGCCGGGTGCTGGTGTTCGAGGACCGGCGCACGCTGCGCTTTGCCGGGGCGGATTCGTTCCAGTCCGGGCAGGATGCTTCGCTGCGGCTGGTCGGGCGGGGGCGCTGGCAGTTCGATCTGCTGGGCTATGTCCAGGCGCGTGACTTTTCCAACGTGGTGATCAGCGCGGCCAGCTTCAGGAAGACGCTGGACCAGCAGGCCACGCCCTCCACCGGGCTGGGCGGCAAGCTGGAACTGCGCCCGCCGGTGGACAAGTCCCATTCGCTGCGGCTGGGGATCGATTGGCGGCGGGCCAGCGGATCCATGCGCGAAGTGGCGTTCAATGCGGGAACCGGCGCGGTCATCGCGCGGCGGCAAGCCGGCGGAACCAACGACGATCTGGGCCTCTATATCGAACATGACCGCGTGCTCGGCCCGCTGCGGCTCACCGGATCGGCCCGGCTCGATCGCTGGTGGGTGCGCGGCGGCAGCCTTGTGGAACGCAACGCTGCCGGCACCGTGACCACCGCCAAGGCCTATCCGCAGCGGGCCAGGTGGGACCTGTCGCTGCGCGGCGGGGTGCTGGTCGATGCCGCGCCGGGGCTGACGCTGCGCGCCTCGGTCTATGACGGCATGCGCCAGCCGACGCTGAACGAACTTTACCGGCCCTTCGTGGTCTTCCCCGTCACCACCCGCGCCAATGCCGCGCTGGAAAACGAACGCCTGTTCGGCTTCGAGGGTGGGTTCGATCTCAAGCTGGGCGCCGTGGAGCTGCAACTGACGGCTTTCGACAACCGGGTGAACGGGGCGATTGCCAATGTCACCATCGCCCCCAACCTGCGTGAGCGGCGCAATGTCGATGCGGTCCGCGCGCGCGGAATCGAGGCGGCGGGCAAGGTCACGCTGGGGCCGGTGCAGTGGGACGCCGCGCTGTCCCTGGTCGATCCCAAGGTCGAAGGCAGCGGTGCCTCGCTGGCGCTGAATGGCAAGCGCCCGGCGCAGGTTCCGGTCTTTGCCGGCAGCACCACGCTGGCCTGGCGGCCGGGGCGGGGCTGGCTCTTGGCCGCCACGCTGCGCCACGTGTCGAGCCAGTTCGAGGACGATCTGGGGGTGGACCGGTTGCCGGCCATGACCACCCTGGATGCCTGGGCCACGGTGCCGCTTGGCCGGCGCGTGGCGCTGGTCTTCCGGGCCGAAAACCTGACCGGGGAACGGATCGTCACCCGCAGCCAGGGCACCTCGATCGACCTTGGCACGCCGCGTACGTTCTGGGCCGGTTTGCGGATTTCCTTCGACCGCTGACTTGCCTAAGGTGATCTGCGAAACGCAAGCGGAGAGACACCATGGCGACCCAGCTCAACCCCCACAGCCGCAACCTCGATTGCAGCGAGGAAGAATGGCGGCTGCGCCAGCAATTGGCCGCCTGCTACCGGATCTTCGATCACCTCGGCTGGTCGGAATCGATCTACAATCACATCTCGGTCAAGGTTCCGGGTGAGGAAGGGGCCTTCCTGATCAACCCGTTCGGCCTGCTCTATTCCGAAGTCTGCGCCAGCAATCTGGTCAAGATCGATATCGACGGGAACACGCTGGATGGCAGCCCCTATCCGGTCAACAAGGCCGGGTTCGTGCAGCATTCCTATTTCCACCGCCATGTGCCCTGGGCGCATGCGATCTGCCACACCCACACCACGGCGACCATGGCGGTCAGCAGCCTTGAAGGCGGGCTTCAGCCGGTCAACTTCTATGCCTGCAATTTTGCCGGGCGGATCGGCTATCACGATTTCGAAGGCGTCACAGTCCGCGCCGAGGAAGGGGAGCGGCTGCTGAAGAACCTGGGCGACAAGCGGATCCTGATGCTGAAGAACCACGGGCCGGTCATCCTGGGCCGGTCAATCCCGGAAATCTTCATCCTGCACTGGTCGCTGCAGCGTGCCTGCGAGATCCAGCTGGCGACCATGGCGGCGGGCAAGCCGCTGGTCGTGCCGGACGAGGTGATTGCCGTGCACCAGCGCGATCTGCACGAAGCGCAGGTGCCGGGAACCCAGCCGGGTGCGGCCGATTTCGACGCCTGGCTGCGCCGGATCGACCGGATCGACCGCAGCTGGCGCGATTGAGCGCGGCTGGCCGATGCCCCGCCTGACCGTCAACGGCCGACCGGTCGAATTCTCGATCGATGCGCAGACCCCGCTGCTGTGGGCGCTGCGCGACGTCGCCAACCTGACCGGCACCAAATATGGCTGCGGGGTGGGCGATTGCGGGGCCTGCATGGTGCTGATCGATGGCGAGGCATTGCGCTCCTGCCTGGTCACGCTAGCCGAGGTTGAAGGCCGCGCGGTGACCACGATCGAGGGGCTTTCGGCCGACCGATCGCATCCCGTGCAGCAAGCGCTGGTGGCCGAGCAGGCGATCCAGTGCGGGTTCTGCACCCCCGGCATCGCCATGGCCGCTGCGGCGCTGCTGGCCCGCAATGCCGATCCGAGCGCAGAGGATATTGCCGCGGCCGTGCCCAACCTGTGCCGCTGCGGGGTCTATCCGCGGCTGGTCCGGGCGATCCAGCGAGCCGGGCGGGTGATGCGCCGGACCGAGACGATCAGCGCAGCGCCCGCGCCCGGCATTACGCCCGAGGACGCGGCCCGCGCCGTCCCGGCGCTGAAGCCGCAGTAGGCTGAACGCTGGCCGTTTGGCCGATCTCGCCCGCTCGGAAGATCGCCCCGGCCAGCGGCTTCAGAACCGGATGCGCAGTGTCACCTTGGCGTTCAGCGGTTCGCTGACCGAGATGTTGTTGTCGGTGTGGGCGCTTGGGAAATATCCGGTGTCGGTCACGTTCTCGATATTGACCTGCAGGGTCACCGAGTCGCTGACGTCATAGTAGAACGCCGCGTCGATCCGGGTGAAGGCCGGCATGACCACCGCATTGCTGATCGTGGCAAATTGGCTGGACTGGTGGATCACCCCCAGGCCGAACCCGAACCGGTCGGCAAAGTTGTAGCGGCCCCAGGCCGACAGCTGATGGCGCGGCAACTGGGCGAGCTTGCGGCCGGCCGGCGCGGCCGTGGTGGTGGCGGTCACTTCGCCGTCCTGCAGGGTATAGCCGAGCGACACGTCGAGGCCATCGGTGACCCGGCCGACCAGCGCCAGTTCGATCCCCTTGGTCCGGCTGCTGCCGGTCAGCACGGCATTGCCGGTGTTGGGATCGGCCGCGCGGGTGTTGGTCCGGTCCAGCCGATAGACCGCCGCGGTGAAGGCCAGCGCGCTGGTCACGTCCCACTTCACCCCGGCCTCGATATTCTCGAACCGCTCGGGCGCAAGCGCCTGGGTGGTTGCGTCCAGCACGGCAAACTGGTCGCCCGATTGCGGCAGGAAGCTGATCGCATAGCTGCCATAGAACGAGACATTATCCTGCGGCTTGAGGATCAGGCCGACCCGGGGGGACCATTTGCTGTCGCTGCGCTGCCCGGCAAAGCCGCTGACCAGATTGGTCGAGGCAATCTCGAACGCGTCATGGCGCAGGCCGCCAACGAGCTTGAGGTGATCGCCGATGTCGATCTGATCCTGCGCATAGACCGACCAGAAGCTGGCGTCGGACTGGCTGGAAGTGTTGATCACCGGGAACGCCACGCCGGGCACGACCAGGGTGTCGGCCAGCGGCACCGTGGCACTGCCGGCGAACACGCCGTTGCGGCGGGCGTTAAAGGTGGACTGATCGCCCGCTTCGAAGCCCAGCAGCAAGGTGTGGCCAAGGCCGCCGGTGCTGCCCTTCCACGCCAGGTTGCCCTGGCCGATCAGGTTTTCGCGCCGGGTGGCGTTGTTGTAGGCGGCCAGGCTGACCGCGTTCGCTCCGCTGACCGCGCCGTTCGGGAAAACGTTCGAATAGAACTTGTCATACCAGGCATAGTGCAGCGTCAGGTTGGCGCTCAGGCTGTCGTTGAAACGGTGATCGATCCGGGCGTGGGCGAGGTGCGCAGTCACTTCGCTGGGATTGGCGGTGGTCGATCCGAAAAAGGTTTGGTCATAGCCGGTCAGCGGGCGGCCGCCGCGTGAAGGCACGCCGCGATCGGTGGTGCGGCGGTCCTCGGCATATTCGTATGTGGCGGTGATGGTGGTATGATCGCCCAGCCGCGCGCCCAGCGTGGGGGTCACGCCGAAGAAGTGTCCGCCAAACTGCTGGCGATGATTGGCGAAAGCTTCGTAAGTGGTGTTGAAGCGCAGGCCCACGCCATCAGCCAGCGGCGCGCCCAGATCGAGCGCGCCGTTCCACGCACCGAAGCTGTCGATGCCGCCACTGGCCGATCCGGTCAGCGCATCGAATTCTGGCACCTTGGACACGCGGTTGATCACCCCGCCGCCGCCGCCCCGGCCAAAGATCATCGCGTTGGGGCCTTTCAGCACCTCGACCCGCTCGACGTTGTAGAGCGGGCGGTAATACTGCGCGTCGTCCCGGATCCCGTCGAGGAAGAAGTCCGCCGTGCTGTTCTGCCCGCGCAGGGTCACCTGGTCGCGGTGGCCTTCGCCCTGGCCCAGCACCACGCCGGGGACAAAGCGCAGCGCGTCGTTCAGGCCCAGCACGCCCTGATCGTCCAGCTGTTCGCGGCTGATCACGCTGATCGTCTGCGGCACATCGACCAGCGGGGTATCGGTCTTGGTCCCGGTCGGGGTCTTGTCGATGTCATAGCCGTCGGGGCGGCCATAGACGATGATTGCGCTGGCCTCGGCCGCTGCATCCGCCGCGTCCGCTTCCATCGCCGCCGCATCCGCCTCCATCGCCGCCGCGTCTGCCGCCATGGCCGGGCTGGACCAGCCGATCGGTCCGGCCGCCACGGTGCAGGCCAGAATGATGCGGCGAAGGCGGCGCAAGGTGGTCATGGCAATCCTTATTGAGAATGAGTTGCAACAGCACAAATGCCGATAATGCGAATCGTTCGCATTGACAAGGATCAAATTTGCCCAGCAAGTCTTTTCTTGTCGGCCTTGCGGCGATAGGCGGGAGCGACCAGTCCCGGCAGGAGCACGACGATGAAGGCAACGATCTGGCACAACCCGGCTTGCGGCACCTCGCGCAAGACGCTGGCGATCCTGCAGGAAACGCCGGGGGTGGAGCTGACCGTGGTGGAATACCTGGTCACGCCGCCCAGCGCGGAGAAGCTGGCCCAGCTCTACCGCGATGCCGGAATCACCCCGCAGCAGGGCCTGCGTCTGCGCGGCACCGATGCCGAACAACGCGGCCTGCTGCAGGCGAGCGACGCCGAAGTCCTGGCGGCGATGGCGGCCGAACCCAAACTGATCGAGCGCCCGCTGGTGGAAACCGACAAGGGCGTGCGGCTGTGCCGCCCGCAGGACAAGGTGCAGGAGATTCTCTAGGCCGGATTGGGCCGGGTCAGGTCCTCGTCCTTGCCCATCGATCGCACCCCCAGCACGATTACCGCCAGGCAAAGCAGCTCGATCGCGGCAAAGCCAGCCCACGAGGAATGGCCATAGAGCCAGACCCCGATCGCGGGGGCAAAGATATAGGCCGCGCCGTTGACCGAGGCGACGATCCCGGCGGACTGGCCCTGTTCGGCCCGGCTGACCGCCAAGGACGCGCCGGCGGTAAAGCCCGGGCGGAACAGCCCGAAGCCGAGCGAGGCGAGGCCCATGCCCATCATGATCGAATGTTCAGTGCTGGCCAGCATGATCACCGCCACCCCGGCTGCCGCCACCGAAATGCCCCACAGCGCCGAAGCGCGCGGCCCCAGCCGCAGCAGCGGGATCAGGCCCCATTGCGCCAGCAGCGTCGCCACCGCGCCGACCATCAGGATCCGCCCGATCGGGGCCGCGCCCAGATCCGGCGTGGCGCGCAGGCCCAGCCGGTCCAGCACCAGAAAGCCGACCAGGCCGAACAGCGCGGCCTGGGCATGGCCGCCGAGCAGGCCGGCCATCAGCCAGGGCCGGATGCGCGGATCCTGCCAGCGGAGCCGGGCGATCTCGCCCTCGGCAGCAGGCTCCTGCGGGCCGCGATCGGGCTCGTCCGTATCCTCGCCTCGTCCGGTGTCGGAATTGGCGCTGAACGGTGCGGCAACGATCCGCCCGCGCGCGGCATAGGCCGGGGAATCGTCAGGCAGCCAGATCCGGAGCGCGATCAGCACCAGAATTGCAATCACGGTAAAAGCCGCGAACGGGCCGACCAGCCCCAGCCCCGGCACGATGAAATAGGGTGCCAGCGCCGGTCCGATCACCGTGCCCAGGCCAAAGCTGGAGGAAATCAGCGACAGCGCCTGGGTCCGCTCGGCCCGGCTGGTGCGGCTGGCGACATAGGCCTGGACCGCCGGCGGCGCGGCCGATCCGAACCCGCCATAAAGCGAGCGGCACAGCGCAAAGACGATCAGCGTGGCGATCGCCCCCAGCCAGCCGTTCAGGCCCAGCCACAGCGACAGGCCGCACAGGCCGAAGCTGAAAATGAAGCCCAGAAGGCCGATCCCCATCATCGCCTTGCGGCCGCGCCGGTCCGATCGGCGGGCCCACATCGGCGCGCAGATCATCCACAGCAGCGCCGACCAGGTATAGGCCAGGCTGATCCAGAAATCCTCGACCCTGAGGGCCGTGCCGATCGAGGGC
>JBKBSV010000103.1:0-6908 GCA_046291115.1 Novosphingobium sp.
GCCACCGCCGCCACCGCCGCCCCAGCCGTCCCCGCGCGAGGAGCGGCTGAGCTCGTCCAGAACGTGCCACACGATCACCGGGCCAAGCCCGCTGTCACCGCGATAGCGCCGCGAACCGCCAAGGCGGCGCAGCAGCGGCAGGACGAAGAACAGCACGAAGATCACCAGCCAGAAGATCACGGCGATCGGGATGCCATCGGAGGCAGGCCTGGCCTGGGCATTGGCGGCGACTTGCGCGGCTTCCTCGGCCGGCAGGGTCAACTGCTGGATGATTGCATCGGTCCCGGCCTCGATACCGCCGGGCATGTCGCCGGCCTTGAACTTCGGCACGATCAGGCGGTTGATGATCTGACTGGACAGGCCGTCGGTGAGCACCGCTTCGAGGCCGTAACCAACCTCGATCCGCAGCCGTCGCTCGTTCGGGGCGACGATCAGGATTGCGCCGTCGTTGCGGGTCTTGTCGCCCAGGCCCCAGTGCCGACCAAGCCGATAGCCGTAATCGGCGATGTCATAGCCCTGCAGGTCCGGCAGGGTCACCACCACCAGCTCGCGCTGCGACTGGGCCTTGAGCGCGGTCAGTTTCTCCGTCAGCCGGGCTTCGGCATCGGGCGGAAGGATATTGGCCTGATCGACCACCGGGCCGGTCAGTTCGGGAAAGGTCTGGGCCTGGGCGAGCGCGGGCAGCAGCAGTGCGGCAAGCGCCAGCAACGCGCCAAGCGCAAGGCTCAGTGCGCTGCAACAGGGGCGGGACAGGGCCGGGCCCGTCATCGGTTCAGCTCTGGTCCGGACCGATCAGAGCTTGCCTTCAAGGCTGGGAGCCGCTTCGGCGCCGGGGGTGGTTGCCTGATAGGGGACCATCGGCTTGGCGCCGTGGATAATCTTGGCGCCGATGATATCCGGGAAGGTGCGGATCGTGGTGTTATACTTGCGAACCGCCTCGTTATAGTCGCGGATCGCCACGCGAATGCGGTTCTCGGTCCCTTCCAGCTGGCTTTGCAGCATTTGGTAATTTTCGATCGACTTGAGGTTGGGATAGGCCTCGACATTGGCCAGCAGGCGCCCGAACCCGCCCAGCGAGCCGGAGAACTGGGCCTGCGCCTGTTCGAATGCTTTCATCTTGGCCGGATCGGTCAGATCGTCCGGGGTCAGCTGGATGCTGGTTGCCTTCGCTCGGGCTTCAATCACTTCGGTCAGAATGCCGCGTTCCTGGTCAGCCGCGCCCTTGGCGACTGCGGCCAGGTTCGGCACCAGATTGGCACGGGCCTGGAAAGCGGCCTGGACGTCGGCCCACTTGGCCTTGGCTTCTTCTTCGGCGGTCGGCACCGAATTGATTCCGCATCCCGCCACTGATGCGGCGGCAACCGCAACCACGGCAAAACGGCCAAAGGTTCCATAGCGTTCGAACGAGCTGGACATCGACAAGACCTTTCCAATTGCCTGCCAACCGCAGGCTGACTGATTGTAGTAAGACGGCATCGCCGTTCAAGCGAAACCGGACAAAGCCGGTTGCGGGGTGCAAGCCTGCGTGGCAGGATTCGCCTTACCTGGACTGTACCAAGAGGGGACGCAAACATGTTTGGTGAATTCAAGGCCTTCATCGCCCGCGGCAATGTGCTCGATCTGGCCGTCGGTGTGATCATCGGCGCCGCGTTCGGCAAGATCGTATCGTCGCTGACCGACGATTTGCTGATGCCGGCAATCGGCGCGGTGGTTGGCGATACCGACTTTTCGAACAAGTATATGGTCCTGTCCGGAACGGTGGCCGAAGGAACTCCGCTGGCTGCCGCGCGCGAAGCGGGAGCCAATGTGCTGGCCTGGGGCAGCTTCATCACTGCCGTGATCAACTTCCTGATCCTTGCTTTCGTGATCTTCCTGATCGTGCGCCAGGCCAACAAGGTCCTGCCCAAGCCGGATGAAACCCCGGCCGGGCCGAGCGAAGTCGATCTGCTGACCGAGATTCGGGATGCGCTGAAGAAGTGATCCCAACGGTCACTTCACATTCAGCATTGATGCCCTATATGGCCAAGTGCCGGACATGTCCGGCTATGGCGATAAATTGCGGTGTGCAATAGATGCAGCGGACCCGGGGGCGGTACCCGGCGGCTCCACCACCTTCCCCGCCACGGCGGGGAAAATGACGGGGCCGAACTAGGATCGACGTGTGTTGAAAAGCACTGTTTTCGCCCGGGCTGAGTAACCCGTTAAAGGCTCAAAACCTATAAGTGCCAACGACAACGAAGCACTTGCTCTCGCCGCGTAATTCTAGGGGCTAACGCCCTGACGTTATAAAGCGACAGCACGGTTCGGACCGAACCGGGTAACAGAATCGGAAACCGGGGGCCCGGGGGGAGCCTAGCAACAGAATCCCCTCACCGCTTCGCTCAGAACACCGTTTCCGGTCGGTCCGCCAGACGCCTTTCGTGGCGCAGACAATCGAGGATCTTGCTTCCGGCCATGAACACCGCTCCGGTGCAGGCCAGAAACAGCAACTTGCCACCAAATCCGGGGAATTTGGTCAGATAGATCGAACCGCGCTCAACCGCGCCAAGCGCCAGAGCATAGATGACCAGATAGGCCTCGATCGGCGACTTGATCACAAACAGGCGGCCGATCTTCTTCAACATGGTCCCTCGCAATCCTTAACGAGAATCAGAGCAACCATCATGCCAACCCAGTGGTTAGGCGCAAGACAGTGGTTAAGGGTTAATCGGCCTGTAAAGTGTCCCGACAGGGGACTCGGGCCGGCCCGGTCAGGCCAGTTCGGTCAGCTCCAGTGCCTCCAGCAGGGCGTGTCGTGCCGCCGTTACCTGCTTGGCCAGCGCTGGCGAACCGACATCGGCAGCGGCGATCTGCACCGGCCAATGCGCGGCGATCACCGCTTCGATCCGGGCGGCCTTGGCTTCATCCAGCAGGAAGCGCGGATCGACCGTCGCCGGATCGGCCACCACCCGCAGCCGCAGGCAGGCGGGGCCACCGCCATTGGCCATCGATTGGCGCACATCGACTGGCAGGACCCGGCGGATCGGACCGTTCGAAGCCAGCATCGTGTCAAGCCAGGCGCGAACCCGCGGATGCTCCCAGGCCTCGGTCGGGATAACCAGCGCCATGTCGCCTTCTGGCAGGGTCAGCAGCTGGGCGTTGAACAGGTAGGAGCTGATCGCATCGGCCAGGCTTACCGCAGCGGCGGGGACCACGATGATCTCGGCCTCAGGCAAGGCGGCGCGGATCGCAGCATAGGTCCCTTCCGGGTCGGCAAAGGCCTGCTCATGCGTGAACAGAACCTGCTCGTTGGAAACGGCAACCACGTCATTGTGGAAGGCCCCTGCGGCAATCGCCTCCGGGTTCTGCTCGATGAACAGGGTGCGGGCGGGATCCAGCCCATGCAGCCGGGCCACGGCGCGGCTGGCCTCGCCATGCTGGCGAGCAGGGAAGGCGCCGCCGCTGGTGCCATAAACAAAGATCTCCAGCCCCGGTGCGGCGTGGCTGGTCCCCATCCGCATGTGGTTGGCTGCGCCCTCGTCACCAAAACAGGGCGGCACGGCATCGTGAACGGCAAAGTGCGCCTGATCGCGGAAGGCAAGGCGCAGCTGGCGGACCGTATCGGGCCATTCCTGGCTGCGATGCGGCATGGTGACCAGGTTGGCCGCTGTGAGATGGCAGCGCCCGTCCGCCGTGTCGGCCGCAGGCGAGACGGTGGCGGCATTGGCAGTCCACATCGAACTGGCCGACCAGGCGGCGGCGGTCAGCCGGGGGTTCTCGCTCCCGTCGGCACCGATTGCGGCCAGGAAGCGCGGATTGGGCCGGGGGAGGGGCAGCAGGAAGCCCTGCGTCACCCCCAAGCGCAGGTTGTGACGCATCTTGGCCAGCCCCTGCAACGCGGCGGCGCGCGGCTGGGAAACGTCTCCGGCATGGCTGGCCGAGGCAAGGTTGCCGAGGCTGAGCCCGGCATAATTGTGCGAGGGGCCGATGATCCCGTCGAAGTTGATTTCAACTGTGGCCATGGTTCACCACCGCGCCACGTGGGTCACGATCTGACCCGGCTCGACACCCAGCAGGCGTGCGCATGCTGGATCGATCGCAATCCCGCCCTCGCGCTCCTCGGCCCAGCCATAGGCGCAGCGGAACTGCTCCATCCGGCCGTGCGAGACCAACTTCTTCTCGCCGCCCAGATGATCGCCAAGCCGGTCATCGATGGCCACGATCGGGGCATCGGCCGCCTCGCGGATGGAGCGGATCTGGTCGGTCCGCACGGTCATGGTCGGGCCACCATCGAAGATGTCGATGTAGTTCTCCCAGGCGAAGCCCTCGTTCTCCAGCATCCGCATCGCCGCCCGCCCGGTCGGATGCGGCACGCCGATCACGTTGCGCGCGGCTTCGCTCAGCATGGCGATGTAGACCGGATGCTTGGGCATCAGATCGGCGATGAACTGGTTGCCGTACTTGGCGTTGAATTCGTCCGCGTCCTGGAAATTCATGCCGAAGAAGCGGCCCGCCACCCCGTCCCAAAACGGCGATCCACCGGCCTCGTCGATCACCCCGCGCAGTTCGGCCAGGGTGCGGTTGGCAAAGCGGGCACGGTGGTTGCGGATGAACAGGTAGCGGCTCCGGGCGATCAGCATGCCAAGCCCGCCAGCCCGCTCACCCGGATGCAGGAACAGCCCGCCAACTTCGGTTGCGCCTTCCAGGTCGGTCGAGAGGTTGAGGATATCGGCCCGGAAAGTCCGGCCCAGTTCCTCGCTGTGCTGGGTCAATGCCCCGATCCGGTATGAATAGAACGGCCATTTCTGGCCCACGGCGGAAAACACCTGGCAGGTGCCGCGAACCTCCCCGGTCTGAACGTTTTCCAGGACGAAGACGAACAGATCGTCGCCCACGTCTTCCGGCTGTCCTTCGGCAATCCGGCTGAAAGCGGCCTGGGCGCGATCCAGCTTGGCGGTCAGCGCGTTGCGATCGGGCGGCAGGTTGGTAAATCCGCCGCCGGTGCGTTTGGCCATTTCGTAGATGTGCTGAAGATCGCCATGGTTGGCGGCGCGGATCACATAGGTCAAAGCGGGGCTCCGGTGGCAAGACGGTGAAGGACCAGCGCGGATAGCTTCGCGCGCTCTTCAAGGCTGGGGACGATCAGAAACTCGTCCGGGGAATGGATCGCCCCGCCGCGCACGCCCATGGTGTCGACCACCGGGACGCCGCAGGCGGCAATGTTGTTGCCGTCGCACACCCCGCCACTGGCCATGCGGGTGATAGGCTGGCCCAGCAGGGCGCTGCATTGCTCGACGATGCCGAACAGTTTCTCGGCCCGGACATCGATCGGCTTGGGCGGGCGGCTGATCCCGCCGTGCAGGTGGACATGGACTTCATGCTCGGCCTCGATCCGGGTGATGAGGGCCTTCAGGTCTTGCAAGAATGCCTGGGCCGCGCTGTCCTCCCGCGGGCGGATGTTGAAGCGCAGCACGGCGAGGTCTGGCACGACATTGTTGGCGCTGCCGCCGTCGATCTTCGCCGGATTGACGCTGACGCCGTCGCGGTGGAGCGCCTTGAGGCCCAGCGCCAGCGCGGCAGCGGCAACTACTGCGTTGCGCCCGTCATCCGGGTTGCGCCCGGCATGGGCGGAGCGGCCGTGGATGGTCAGGCTCCAGTTGCCGCTGCCGGCCCGGGCCCCGGCCAGAGTGCCATCGGGCAGGGCGGAGGGTTCGTAAGTGAGGGCAGCGGCCTTGCCCCGGGCCAATTCGGCAATCAGCGGCGCAGAGGACAGGCTGCCGGTTTCCTCGTCCGAATTGATCATCACGTCATAGCCGGTTCTTGCCGCTGCTTCGCTGCTCTCAAAGGCTTTCAGTGCGGCCAGGATCACCGCGATTCCGCCTTTCATGTCGGCCACGCCAGGGCCATTCAGCGTCTCGTCGTCCAGCCAGGTCTGCTGCTGGAAGGGGTGTTGCGCGGGGAACACGGTGTCCATGTGCCCGGTCAGCAGGAACCGCCGCGGCGCATCCGGTCTGACCCGCAAGACCAGGTGGCGGCCATATTCCACCGGAGCCTCGGTCCCGTCAGGAGCGATCATGGTGACGGGAGCAGGCGTCTCCAGCGTCACCTCGCCTGGCAGAGCGGAAAAGGCATCGGCCAGGGCCGCGCCCTGCTCAGCCAGCCCGGCCAGATTGCCGGTGCCGGTGTTGATCGCGCTCCAGGTCTGAACCTGGCCCAGCATCGGCGCGGCAGCGACGCGTTCGAGCAGCGCGGCTTCGGCAGGTGTAATCTGTTGCATATGAAACTGTCTCTAGCCCAGTGGCCGGGGCTATCCAACCCCCCGGATCCGGCGCTTGCCCTGCCAAAGTCGAAGGGGTGGGCCATTGCCTTCCCTTCGCAGTTGCGGCATAGGTACGAGACTTCCTCCCCGGGATCGTTGCTGAACCGACAGGCGTTGCCGCGTGGCGCGCCGAGTCCCTATCTGTGTGAGGATCACGTGAGCGAACGGGTTGAGAAGGCGGGTCTGAAGGTCGATGCGGCGCTGGCCGCGTTTGTCGAGGGTCAGGTGCTGGCTCCGCTGGGGCAGGATGCCGGTGCGTTCTGGACCGGTTTTGCCGCGCTCCTCGATCGCTTCGTCCCGGTCAACCGCGCGCTGCTGGCCAAGCGCGAAGAGCTGCAGGCGCAGATCGATGCCTGGCATCTGGCCCGCGCCGGAAAGCCACTCGATCAGGCCGAGTATCAGGCCTTCTTGCGCGAAATCGGCTATCTGGTGCCGGAACCCGCCCCGTTCACGATCGGCACGCAGAACGTCGATCCCGAAATTGCGACCATGGCCGGGCCGCAGTTGGTGGTGCCGGTGCTCAATGCCCGGTTCCTGCTCAATGCCGCCAACGCCCGCTGGGGCAGCCTTTATGACGCGTACTACGGCACCGATGCACTTGATGCGCCCC
>JBKBSV010000104.1:0-6879 GCA_046291115.1 Novosphingobium sp.
AGAGCCTGCGGGCACCTGCAACTTGAGATAGCCTTCGATTTTCTTGGCCACGAGGGGCCTCCTTTCTTCCTGTTGGACCGGCAAGCCGGGCCGCAGAGTGAGCGGTCAGACAAAGGGCCAGGGCCCTTCTCCCGCGAGGGAATCGCCCGCGTTGCCCCGGGCGAGGGCGCGCGCGTAGGCGAAGGCGCGCGCAAATGCAAGCTTTGACTGTTCCTACTTGACCAGCTCGACCTGTTCGAAGTCCAGCTCCACCGGGGTGGCGCGGCCGAAGATCGAGACCGAGACCTTGACCCGGTTCTTGTCGAAATCGAGTTCTTCCACCACGCCGGTGAAGGAATTGAACGGACCATCCAGCACCTTGACCGAATCGCCGATCTCGTAATTGACCGAGACGTGCTTCTTCGGCTCGGCCGCGGCGGCATCGCGCGCGCCGAAATAGCGGGCGGCCTCACGGTCGGAAATCGGCTGCGGCTTGCCACCGTTGCCGAGGAAGCCGGTGACCTTGGCCGTGTTCTTGACGAGGTGATAGACGTCGTCGTTCATGGTCAGCTTGGCCAGCACATAGCCCGGCATGGTCTTGCGTTCGACCTGGACCTTCTTGCCCCGCTTCACTTCGGTGACGGTTTCGTGCGGCACTTCGACCGCCTCGACCAGCGCGTCGAGACCCAGCCGCTGTGCTTCGGCCAGGATCGCGTCCTTCACCTTGTTCTCAAAACCCGAATAGGCGTGGATGATGTACCAGCGAGCCATGGACTATCTCTGTCTTTGTCTGTGTCGCGCCCGCCCGATCAGGCCAGCGAGAGGAGGAACTGCACGGTCTTGCCAAAGACCGTATCGACGCCGAGGAAGAACAGCGCGAGGATCACCATCATGATGCCCACGAAGATCGCGGTCGTCACAGTTTCCTGACGGCTGGGCCAAACCACCTTGCGGGCTTCGGCTTGCACCTGGCGCATGAATTCGCCGGGATTGAACTTGGCCATCGTGCTCTCACTCGCCTTATCGGACCGGGGTCAGACCGGGATCCGGAATTGCTTTTCGCGCCTTCCGCCTAGGGTTCATCGCCGCCCCGGCCAGTCTGGCCGGGAGGGGCTGCGATAATCACCGATGTCGGATGACGAGAGTGCATTTAGCCATGGACGGTCGCGATTGCAAGCGAGCGCGGCCCAGGCTCAATCGTCCTTGGCTACCGGCCCGGTGCGGCGCGCCAGGAACCAGGTCGGACCGCTCTTTTCGATCCTGTAACCGGCCGGCATCTTGCTGGGCCAGGTCTGGCCGACGTACCACAGGTAATCGGTGTGCCTGGCCGGGTTGTAATCCGAAATGTCGATCTTGCGGCCTGCGCGGTGGTTGAGCCGGTGGAACGGATCGCGGAAGAACGGCCCGCCTTCCTTGATCGTCATCATGTGGATGCCGGGCAGGGCGAAATTGCAATTGGTCAGCGCATCGAGCCGGACCACGGCATAGCCGCAGATGTGCTCATCCCCGTTGAAGCCCCATTCGCGCCGTTCGGTCACGACATAGCTGGCCACCTTGGCGCCACGGGGCAGGCCTTCAAGCGCGGTCAGCGCCTGTTCGGTCTCGCGCGAGTCGCGCTCCCAGTCGATCGTGGTATAGGCCAGCCGCGGCAGGAACAGCGCAAGCGATGCCAGCACGATCCAGCGCGGCGCGCGCCAGGCCAGGCACAGGCAGCCAACCATCAGCCCGGCCGAGATCATCCGCGCATCGACCAGGTCCCCGCCGAAGATGTGGCGCGGCAGGACCAGCGAGGAGACCAGCATCATCAGCGCCGCCCAGCCCAGCTTGCCGTCCCACTTCCTGAACCCCAGCGAGCCCAGCAGCAGCACGCAGACGCCGATCGCCATGGCATAGTCGACCCACTGCACCGTGCCGCGCATCGCCTGTTTCCAGATGGCCCACTTGTAGAGCTGCGGGGCCGGGCCATAGCTGGGCGGCTTGCCGGGGTTATCGCCCAGGATCAGCGAGAGGAACGGCAGGAACAGCGGCCAGGGGGCGATGAAAGCGCGCCACGACTTGTCCTTCGACCATTCATAGCCGAACACCAGAATGCCAAGGATCCCCCAACCGGAGACGTGACCGAGCCAGACGAACACCCCGATCGGCACGAACAGCGGCGCACGCCACCACTTGCCGTCCAGCACCACCCACAGCGCGAAAGCGAACAGCGCCGCGGCCTGCGCGAGGCCGAAATTGAGGAAGCCGAGGATCGTCGAGGGCGACCAGACAAAAGCCAGCGCCAGCATCGAGGCCATGCCGATCCGCCGCCTGACCGCCCATTCCGCCGCCAGCAGCGACCAGGCGGTCAGCGGCGGAATGATCGCGGCAATGATCCGGCCCGCCGTTTCAAGACTGAACAGCCAGCTGAGCGGCACGATCAGGATATCGGCGCCGAGGTTGCCCATCCAGCGCCATTCAAAGCCATAGTATTCCTGAAGGAACGGGCTTTGATCCCGCGTCAGCATGATGTGCATCCGCGCCAGGTGGGCGGGATAGTCGACCATCTGCGGATACCTGGCGACCAGCACCGGCAGGGCCGAAAGCAGCCCCAGCACGATCCCCAGCCACAGGAATTCGGTCGGTCCCGGCTCGCCCGCCAGCCAGCGGCGCCATTCCAAGCGCTGCGGGTGTGGCGGCTCAGGAAGGGCTTCGTGCGGCATCAGCCTTGTCGAGTGTCCGGAAAGGCGCTGGCAGGAGTGGCAGGATTCGAACCCGCGGCCCTCGGTTTTGGAGACCGATGCTCTACCAACTGAGCTACACTCCTGCAGGCGCAAGGGCCTCTAGAGGCTAGTCTGCCTCATGACAAGCGTGTCGCACAGGTGCATTGAAAGAATCGCCATGCATGGATCCACTCCGCCCGAACCGCTCGACCCCGAAATGCTGCTGTTGGCCTATCGCAGCGGCGTGTTCCCGATGGCCGATAGCCGGACCGATCCTGAGGTTTTCTGGGTCGAACCGCGCCGCCGGGCGATCCTGCCGCTGGACGGCTTCCATTGTTCGCGCTCGCTGGCCAAGGTGCTACGTCGCGGCACCTTCACCGTCACCTGCAATGCCGATTTTCCCGCCGTGATCCGCGAATGCGCCGGGCCAAGGGCCGATGCCGAGGGCACCTGGATCAGCGGGCGAATCGAGGCGAGCTATCTGGAACTGCACCGCCGGGGCATCGCCCACTCGATCGAATGCTGGCGCGGCGGCCTGCTGGTCGGCGGGCTCTACGGCGTGGGGTTCGACCGGGTGTTCTGCGGCGAATCGATGTTCAGCCGCGAGCCGGACGCGTCCAAGGTGGCCTTGGCCTGGCTGGTTGCGGCACTGCGCCGGGCGCAGGTCATGCTGCTTGACTGCCAGTTCATGACCAAACACCTCGCCAGCATGGGCGCGGTGGAAATCAGCCAGGCGGAATACTTGCAGCGGCTGCGCGCGGCTCAGATGCCGATACTGGGCGAAGCCTTTGGCGCGGGCGAAACCCTGGGTGCCGCCGCCGGAGACGGCGAAGGCGAAGCGCTGGCACTGCCCGCCGGGTTCGATGCGCTGCTGACCGATGCGGCTGGGGCCGGGTTGTCTTCCTCGCCCGGGAATTTCATCGCGCAGTCCTTGACCCAGACGTCATAGACCGGGTGTTCGACCACGTTGAGGCTGGGCGAATTCCTGAACAGCCAGCCGGAAAATACCTTGCGCCATTGCAGCGGCTGATAGGTGGCGGCGCGTTCCTCGACAAAGACCTGGACGAATGCGCCGGTTTCCGGCGGGCTTTCCCACGGCAGGCTGCGCTCGCAAGTGGCCAGCTTGATCGTGACATTGCCGATTCGCCTCGCCTCGCCGGTTTTCAGCACCACGTCCTGCGAGGCGTTGGTGCGCTTGTTGAGCAAGCCCAAGGTCGCGACCCGGTCCTTCACCGGGGTGCCATACTCGCTTTCCACCACCGCTCCGGCCACGGCCTTGCCGGCGGCCTCCTTGGGCACTCCGGTGGCTTCGGCATCGGCTCCGCCCTGGCCCTGGCCCTGGCAAGCGGCCAGCAGCAGCGGAAAGGACAGCAGGATGGCGCGGGTGCGCATCAGGCGTCCGGAGACCAGGCCTCGTAGGCGGCATCCTTCCCGCCCGCGGTCTTGCTGTGCTGCGGGCGGTGCGCATTGGGGGTGCCGGTGGGGTTGGGCGTATAGTCCGCTTCCCAGACCCGCGGCGGCGGCAGGTTTGATTGGGGCACACCATCGAACGAGCCGTGCAGCCAGCCATGCCATTCGGCCGGCACGCGGCTGGCATCGTTGGCCCCGTTGTAGATCACCCAGCGGCGTTCCCGCCCGGCAAAGGGATGGCCCTTGGGATAGGGCTTCTTTGCCCGATAATAGGTGTTGCCCTGGGCATCCGTGCCGACCTTCTCACCGGTCAGCGCGGAATTGAGCAGCGTGGTCACGGTCGCCCCGTTCCACCAGGTGAAGATCTTGCCGAAGAATCCCATGGCCGCCCGTTAGCCTTTCTTGCCCCCCGCGCGCAAGGCGATGCTTACCATTCGACCTTGTCGCCCGCCACGATCCCCAGCTCGGCCGCGCGGCCGCCGTTGAGTTCCAGCACCGCCTTGACGGTGCCGTGCGAGGTCAGCGGGGTTTCATCATAGGGGATGGCATTGGCCGCGATGTTGAGCACCCGGCCATCGGTGCCGACGAACACCAGATCGAGCGGGATCACCGTGTTGCGCATCCAGAAGCTGGCCCCGCGCGGTGGATCGAACGGGAACAGCATCCCCTCGTCCGGGCCCATCTTGGTGCGGAACATCAGCCCCCTGGCCTGTTCCTGGGCGGTCCGGGCCAATTCCACGCGGAAGGTCAGGACCTTGTCCCCGCGGATGATCCGGAGCGGCACCACCGGCAGGCCCGAAACCGGGTGGACCGCAGGCGCGGCCTGGCTCGATTGCGGGGCGGCATCGCCGCTGCTGGGGGAACAGGCCGCCAGCAGACCAAGGCACAGGGCGAGGATCAGTGCAGCGCGGGTCATCTTTCTTCGTCGTCCTCCACCTGGCCGGCCCAGTCATACGCGGCCGCGATGCTGGGGGCATTGACCAATTCGCGGGCGCTGTCCAGCCGGTGACCGGCCCGCAGCAGGGCGGCAATCTGCTTTTCGCGAAGCGGGCGGTCCGGCACTTCGCGGCCAAACGGGCCGAACCCGCGCTTGATTGCCATGGCCAGCGCAGCGCGGCGCTGGGCGCCCTCGCCGGCGCAGACCTGATTGCGAAGGTCATCGGCAATGCCGGCCGCGTGGAGCGCCTCGCTGATCCGCCGCTGGCCGTAGCCGCGCCGCAGCAGGCTGTCCGATCTGACCCTGGCAAAGGCGGCATCATCGACATAGCCAGCCGCCACGAACCGGGCGACCAGTGCCGCCAGCGGCGGTTCGCCCTCCCCGTCCCAGCCGCGTTCGCGCAGCTTGCGCCGCAGATAGCCCTCCAGTCTGGCCGCGCTGGTGGCAAAACGGGCGACATAGGCCAGCGCCAGCTCTTCCAGCCGGGCGGGATCGAGCGGTTTTGGCGCGCGTTTGGGGCGGTCGGGCGGGGCCATCGGCCTTATTCGTGCCACACTGCGGCGCAAATAGGAACGCCTGTGGGTGCGGGCACCAGGGGGGAGCCCGTGTGGAGACTGTATGCAGATGACGCCGAAAGAACGGCGCATCGTGCTGATAATGAACGGGTTTTCGCTAATGACCGATGCTGCCGCAATGGAGCAGAGCGCCGCCGCCAGCCTGGTGCCGACGCCGAATGAGGACGATCATCCCCGCCGCTTTTCCGATTTCGCCACCTTTGGCGAGGCGCTGGACTATGCCGCGCAGGGCAAGCGCGGCCTTAATTTCCACGATCCGCGCGGGCAGCTCAAGCGTGTCTATCCCTTCAGCGAGCTGCGTCAGGATGCGCTGGCCATGGCCCGCCGCCTGATCGCCCACGGAGTGCGCAAGGGTGACCGGGTTGCCCTGATTGCCGAAACCGGGCCGGAATTCGCCGCGCTGTTCTGCGGCTGCGTTTACGCCGGGGCCTGGCCGGTGCCGCTGCCGCTGCCGACCAGCTTTGGCGGCAAGGAAGCCTATATCGACCAGCTGACGGTACAGCTGGCCTCCAGCGATCCGAAGATCCTGTTCTATCCGGCCGAAATCGCAGCAATGGCCAAGGCTGCTGCCGACCGGCAGGGCTGCCAAGGCCTGTCCTGGGAAGACTTTGCCCAGCAGGATCTTGGCGACGCCGACCTGCCCGAGGCCAAGCCTGACGACATCTGCTATCTGCAATATTCCAGCGGATCGACCCGCTTCCCCCACGGCGTGGCGGTGACCCATGCCAGCCTGCTCAACAACCTGGCCGGCCACGGCGAGGGGATGAAGCTGATCCAGAGTGACCGCTGCGTCAGCTGGCTGCCGTGGTATCACGACATGGGTCTGGTCGGCTGCTTCCTGTCGGTGATCGCCAACCAGGTTTCGACCGATTACATCAAGACCGAGGATTTTGCCCGCCGCCCGCTGGCCTGGCTTGACATGATCAGCCGCAACCCCGGCACGACCGCTTCCTATTCGCCGACATTCGGTTACGACATTTGCGCGCGGCGCATTTCCAGCCAGAGCAACGTGGCCGAACGGTTCGACCTGTCGCGCTGGCGGATCGCCGGCAATGGTGCGGACATGATCCGCCCGGACGTGATGCAGGGCTTCGTCAATGCCTTTGCCCCGGCCGGGTTCAAGGCCAGTGCCTTCCTGCCCTCTTACGGCCTCGCCGAAGCGACGCTGGCGGTCACGCTGATGCCGCCGGGCGAAGGGATCCGGGTCGAGCTGGTCGAGGAAGAGCGCCTGTCCGGCGCGCCGCGCGACCTGTCCCGCCCGGCCCGCTACCGCGCGATC
>JBKBSV010000007.1:0-44159 GCA_046291115.1 Novosphingobium sp.
GGATCCAGCCCACCCGATGCTGCTTGCCCAGCGCGAGGATCGGAGGGTCGCCGGGGCCTGGTCGGTGCGGCTGACCGACCGGGGCTATCACGCCGATCACGTCCACTATCAGGGCTGGATCAGTTCCGCCTTCTATGTGGTGGTGCCGGATGACGATCCGCTGGTCCCGGAAAGCGGCTGGCTGGCCTTCGGGCAGTGCCTTGACGTGCTCCCCGACCTGCCGGCGTTCCGGACGGTCAAACCCCAACCAGGAAAACTAGCCCTGTTTCCCTCAATCATGTGGCACGGCACGCGCCCCTTTGGTAGCGGCGAGCGGATGACCGTTGCTTACGACATCGCCCGGCCGAGGCAGGCATGACCGATCCGCAGACCGCCATCGCCGGGGCTGCCCTCGCCCTGCGTGAGCGTCGCTTTGCCGATGCCGTGGCCACCGCCGAACAGGGGCTGGTCGATGCGCCGCAGGATCCGGCCTTGCTCGGCCTAGCCGCCCTCGCCCTGCTTCAGCAGGGTCGGCGGGAAGAGGCGCTGCCGTTTCTGCGCCGTCAGGTCGCCGCCGCCCCGGAAGACATGGCGGCGCGGTTCAATCTCGCCACGGTCCTGACCGCGACCGGGCGAGAGGACGAGGCCCGTCCGCTCGCCTTCGCACACGGTGGGCACCCCGGCCTGGCCCGGATCGCCGGCTATTTCCATCAGCAGGACGGACAGCCGGGGCTGGCCGCAGAGGCCTATCGAACCGGGCTGGAACGCGCGCCCCAGGACTGGGAAAGCTGGAACAACCTGGGCAATTGCCTGATTGCCCTGGGTGATGCCGAGGGTGCCATCGCGGCCTTTGAAAATGCGATCAACCGCTCGCCTTATCCAAGCCTGCCGGAAATATTCCTGAACCTGGCCGGCGCGCTGGGCACCGTGCAGAACCGCGAAGCGCGGCTGCGTAATGCCGAGGAAGCCGTGCGCCGCTTTCCCGATCACCCGTCAGTCCGGATCGAACACGGCCTCGCGCTGATCGGAGCTGGCCGCAATGACGCTGCCATTGCCGTGCTGCAAGCCGCCGCCGCAGACGAGGCCGGGTTTGGCGAAGCCCATCTCGAGCTGGGGCTGCTGTACGAACACGCCAACCGCCTTGACGATCTGGAGGCGCTGATTGCGGCCGCCGGTCCCCGCGGGAGCTGCGTGGAACGCGATTTCCTGGAGGCGTGGAGCCTGCGGCGGCGCAACCGGTTCGCCGAAGCGCGGATCCTTGCCGACCGGATTCCCGACACCATCAACCCGGTCCGCACCGCGCAGCTGCGGGGAGAGATAGCCGACCGCCTGGACGAGCCGGACGAGGCCTTCCGCCAGTTCACGCTGATGAACCGGGCCTCGGCCGCCGCGACGCAGCCCTCCGCGCGCAGCTATCGGAGCCTGGTGGAAGGGCAGACCGCAACGATGACGGCCCCGCCGGGTCCGCCGCTACCGCATGACGGGACCGCTCCGGTCTTCGTCGTCGGTTTTCCCCGTTCGGGCACCACCTTGCTTGATACCTTGCTGGACAACCTGCCCGAATTGCAGGTGTTCGAGGAACAGCCGATGCTGGCCCAGATCGATGCAGAGTTTCCGGGCCTTGCAGCATCGACCGATGCCGCGCTGATCGCGCGCGCGCGGTCGCGTTATCTTGCCCTTGCCGAACAGCTTGAAGGCCCCGCACAGGGCCGCCGGATCGTTGACAAGCATCCCTTGCACATGGCCCGCCTGCCGCTGATCGACCGGCTGTTCCCTGCGGCCCATGTGGTGATGGTCGAACGTCATCCGGCCGACGTGGTGCTGAGCTGCTACATGGCCAACTTCCTGCTCAACACGGCGATGCGCAGCTTCACCGATCTGGAGGAAGCGGCGCGAACCTATGACGCGGTCTTTGCCAATTACAGCCATGCGCGCGAATTGCTGCCGCTGCGCGTTCACGAAGTGCGCTATGAACGGATGATCGCCGATCTTGAGAGCGAGATGCGCCCGTTGCTGGCCTTCCTCGGGCTGGAATGGCGCGATGCGGTGCTTGACAACCAGGCCGGGGCAGCGCGGCGCGGGACAGTACGCACCGCAAGCTATGCCCAGATCGGCCAGCCGATCTACCAGCGCGCCGTTGGTCGCTGGCAGCGTTATCGCCGCCATCTGGAGCCGGTCTTGCCGATCCTTCAGCCGTGGATTGACCGGCTAGGCTATGCGGAGCCTGCCCCGGCGCAAGGTCAATCGCGGTAGCGCTGGGTCTGGCTGCGGTCGAGGGCCTGCCGGTCGGCCGCGATCTCCGCGTCCCATTCACCTCTGGTCTTGCACACCCGCTTGCTCGCCAGACGGGTGCCGACCACCTCGATCCGGCGGCATTCGACCCTGTTCTTGCCCGCGTCCTCGGCCTTGGCAGGTGCGGATGCCGGCAGTGCCTGATCGGCCGGCTTGGCAGCGGCGGGGCCAGCTGCGACGAGGAATGCCAGCGAGCCGGCTGCAATCATGGTCTTGAACATCGCTTGATCCTTGTTTCTCCTGCTCGGATGCCGCCGGCAACCTGAACCGGACCTTATCGCCGCAGGGATTGGCAATCAATTCCTGCCCGGCCGCCGTCCTTGTGCCTGAACCCTCGTTCCTGCCTCTTGCATTTGCGTGCGGCGCGGCACATGCCAAGGCCATGCAAGCCCCCGATCCCGATCTGCAACAGCGCCTTGCCGCCGCCGATCGCGCGCTGGCGGGCGGCAATCTGGCCGAAGCCCGGGCGATCCTGGAAGCGGCGGCCGCCTCAGCCCCCGCATTCCCTTCGTTCTGGCAGCGTCTCGCTACGGTCCGGCAGATGGCCGGCGCGCCGGGCCAGGCGCTGGCCGCGATCGACAAGGCGCTGGAATTGGCCCCGCTCGATTTTGTCAACCTGCTGATGCGGGCGCGGATGCTGGATCAGGCCGGGCATCCCGAGGCTGGCGAAGCCTATGGCCGGGCCCTGGCCCAGCGGCGGCCTGATCCCCTTCCCGCACCGCTGGCAGTCGCGATCGAACGGGCCGAGGCGGCCTGGGCCGAGCATCAGCAGCGGCTTGAGCACCGGCTTGGCGAGGCCCTGGAAAGGGCCGCGCTTGATCTGACCCCGGCCGAGCGCCGCCGCGCCGAACGGCTTGCCAGCAACATCACTCGGCGCACCCGCGCCTATCATTCCGAGGCAACTCACTTTCATTATCCAGGCCTGCGCGAACTGGAGTTCCACGACCGCGCGCTGTTCCCTTGGCTGGAGCAGCTGGAGGGTCTGACCGATACGATCGCGGCCGAACTTGATGTGGTGGCCAATGCCCCCGATGCCGATCTGGTGCCCTATGTCCAGTATTCGGCCAGCGAGCCGCTGGCGCAGTGGCGGCAGCTCAACCACAACCACGATTGGACCGCGATCCACCTGATCCAGCGCGGCGCGCGGGTGGAGCCCAACGCGGCCCATTGCCCACAGACGATGGCCTTTCTCGGCAGCATGGATCAGCCGTGGATCGCCGGCTGCGGGGCCAACGCGATGTTTTCGCTGCTGGCGCCGCGCACGTCGATCCCGCCGCACGTCGGGGTCGCCAATTTCCGCCTGCTGTGCCACCTGCCGCTGATCATTCCGGGCAAATGCTGGTTCCGGGTGGGTGAAGAGGTGCGTGACTGGCAGCGCGGCACGGCCTGGGTGTTCGACGATTCGATCGAACACGAAGCCATGAACGAGACCGATCACCTGCGGATTATCCTGATTTTCGATATCTGGCACCCGGATCTGTCCGCGGCGGAACGGCAGGCCATTGTCACCACGGTCGGCGCGGCTTCGATGCCGGTCGGCGCGCTCTGACGGCGAAGCGATGCGGCAACTGTTGCCCCGCCGCAGCCGCCGCTTGCGCTTTGCCCTTGGCCTGCTGGCGGCGATCGGGCTTAGCCCTGGCACCTGGATCCGCACCGTGCCCCCGCCCCCGGATACCGCAGCGGGCCTGACGGTCAAACCGGTAAAGGTGGCGCCGCTGTGCTGCCACACCGGCCCGTTTCATCTGGTCGGCGCCTGGCAATTGACCAGCAGGCATCCCGGCTTTGGCGGTTATTCCGCGCTGGTCGAACCCGCACCGGGACGGCTGATGGCGCTCAGCGACCGGGGTTATTTCGTCGAGTTTTCCCGGCCTGGCGGCCCGCCAGGCCCGGTCAGGTTTGATCCGCTGTTCGATGATGCGGTCCGCCTCAAGAATGACCGCGATGTCGAGGCGGCCAGTCGCGATCCCCGGTCTGGGCGGTTGTGGCTGGCCCAGGAAGGCCGCAATGCGATCGAGCGAAAAGCCCCGGACATGACGCGCGAGGTACTGCGCGAGATTCCGGAAATGCAGGGTTGGCCGCACAATACCGGACCGGAAGCGATGGTGCGGTTGAGCGACGGACGGTTTCTGGTCCTGTGCGAATGTTCCACCACCCGCTGGACCAGTTCCGGCATCCACCAGGCCTTACTGTTCCAAACCGATCCGACCGACCAGCGGGCAACGGCCCGGCCTTTCACTTTCATCGGGGTCAAGCACTACCGCCCCACTGCCATGGCCGAATTGCCCGATGGCCAGGTGCTGATCCTGGCGCGGCGCCTGACCTGGCCGATGCCGCCGCGCTTCGCGATCAAGATCCTGATCGCTGATCCAGGGCAAATCGCCCCCGGCGGCACCTGGCATACCCGCGAGCTGGCAGACCTGCAACCACCCTGGCCGATCGAGAATTACGAAGGATTGGTGATCAGGCGGCAAGGCGATGGCCGCCTGGTGGCCTGGATGATCAGCGACGAGAACGGCGCAGCAACCCAGCGGGTGGTGCTGCTGGAACTGGAGATTGATGAAAAGCGGCTGCCACCAAAGCAAAAGGCGCCCGGATGACCGGACGCCCTTTGATCGGCCGCTGCGGCGCTGACTGGATCAGGCGGCCGCGCCGGCCTTCTTCTTCAGCTCGCGCTTCACTTTCAGCGCGCTGGCCGAAAGCTTGTCGTCCGAAGTCTTGAGCAGCCAGTTGTCGAGGCCGCCGACATGTTCGACCGAACGCAGGCCCTGGGTCGAAACGCGGAACTTGAAGCTGCGGTCCAGCCCTTCCGACATCAGCGTGACGTTCTGCAGGTTGGGCAGGAAGACGCGCTTGGTCTTGTTGTTGGCGTGGCTGACGTTGTGGCCGACCTGGCGACCCTTGCCGGTCAGTTCGCAAATACGGGACATGGCTAAACTCGCTTCAAAAACTGGACGCCCATGATGGGAGAAGGCGCGCGCATACCGATTCACCCTTGCCGGGTCAAGGTGAGTCTGTCGTTTGCGTGTGGTCAGCCCCGCCGGGCAAAGCACCTTGCCGCATTCTGGCAAAGCCTTTAGCCCGGACGCATGAGCCGCTGGCCCCTGCCCGAACCGATGAAGCTGGCCCTCGAGCAGGCCCGCAAGGGCGAAGCTGCCGGAGAAGTGCCGATCGGTGCAGTCGTGGTCAAGGATGGTGTGGTCATTGCTGCGGCCCACAACGCCCCACGCAGCCGGCATGATCCCACCGCCCACGCCGAAGTGCTGGCGCTTCGCGCTGCGGCGGAATGGCTCGGCAATGAGCGGCTTGATGGCTGCGAACTGTGGGTCACGCTGGAGCCTTGCGCGATGTGCGCCGGGGCGATTGCCCACGCCCGGATCGCCAGGCTCTATTACGCCGCCGCCGATCCCAAGGGCGGCGCGGTGGAACATGGCGCGCGGGTGTTCGAGCATGAGCAGAGCCTGCACAAGCCGGAGGTCTATTCCGGCATCGGCGAGGATGAAGCAAGCGGCCTGCTCAAGGCGTTCTTCGCGGCGCGGCGCTAAAGCCCGCGCCAGATCTTCAGCGGCACGTCGTTCTTCGGGCCGAACTGGCGGGCTTCGCAGCGCCTTGGCATGAAGTCCTTGCCATAGCAGATCTGGATTTCGCGCAGCCAGCCGCCGTTGCTGGCGCGGATGCCGACCGATTCGAGCGGGAAATCGGGATTGCGGGCCACGAAGGCGCGGCGCAGGTCGCCCGCGGTCAGGCCCGGCTGGCGTGACAGGCGGTCAGCATCGGGCAGGCGCAGCGCGTTCCACAGGATGCTGGCAGCCTTGAAATAGGCCGCCGGCGTCGTCGCCATGCAGCTGCCGTGCTTGGCCCATTCGTGCTCCAGCAGCCACGGCACCGGGGTCATGCACAGGTTGGCGCGGAGATCAGCCTCGGTCGGGCGCGGGGTCAGGCTGCACCACTGCGGATATTTGCCCTGCCCGCTTTCCGGCCACAGTCCGTGGACGACAAAGCCGAACCGGCCGAACCGGCCATTACACTGGTAGTTTTCCGGTTCCTTCGCCGCCTTGCCGCCACGGCAGAACTCTGGCGACCAGCTGATCGCCAGCGTATAGCCGGTCACCGGCGAGGTGCGGCGCGGGCCATCGGGTTGGGGCGGGCGCGGCAGGTCGATCCGGGCAGGGGCGCGGCACTGGTAAGCCTGGGCGAGCGCAGGCGCGGGCAGCAGCGCGGTCAGTATGGCAATTGCCAGAGCGGTGCGGATCATAGCGGCGTAAAATCCAGTCCGATGTCGGCGGCGGGGGCGCTCTGCGTCAGGCGACCGACCGAGACATAGGTCACGCCGGTGGCGGCAATCGCGGCTATGGTATCCAGCCGCACCCCGCCCGAAGCCTCGCTCGGCACCCGGCCCGCGATCAGCGCCACGGCCTTGCGCAGCTCCGCCACGGTCATGTTGTCGAGCAGGATGTGGCTGGCCCCGGCGGCCAGCGCCGGTTCGATCTGGTCGATCCGGTCCACTTCGCAGATGATGGCTTTCACCCCTGCCGCGCGCGCGCGGCGCACCGCTTCGGCAACGCCGCCGGCTACAGCCACGTGGTTGTCCTTGATCATCGCCGCGTCCCACAGGCCCATGCGGTGGTTCTTCGCCCCGCCCATGCGGGTGGCGTACTTTTCCAGGTGGCGCAGTCCCGGAATGGTCTTGCGGGTATCGAGCAGGGTGGCGTTTCCGGCCATCGCATCGACATAGGTCCGGGTCATCGTGGCAATGCCGGAGAGGTGCTGCACGGTGTTGAGCGCCGAGCGTTCGGCGGTGAGCATGGCCCGGGCATTGCCGGACAGGCGCATCAGGTCGGTCCCGCCGGGCACTTTCGTGCCTTCTTCCACCAGCACTTCGATCTCCATGTCCGGATCGAGCGCGTGGAAGAGCGCCGCGGCGATCGGCAAACCCGCGACCACGATCGGATCGCGGCTGTCCATCACGCCCGAAAAGCGCGCATCGGCCGGGATCACGCTCTCGCTGGTCACATCGCGCCCGCCGCCGGGCAGGCCGAGGCCTAGATCTTCATCCAGCGTGGCGCGGACGAACCGGGTGAGATCGAAGCCGGGAAGGGTAAAGGTCATGCCTGCGGTTTCGCGACTTTCGCGGCGCGGCGCAAGAGCGGGTTTCACGCGCAGACACCAAGAACATGAGGCGGCTGCAATCGCACCAAGGCCGCTTTCATCAGCAAGGGCGGCGATTTCGACGAGACCGGCCCAGGCGAGCAAGCCTTTGGCCTAGGGTGCCGCCGTTGTATTCTTCGTGTCTTCGCGCAAGGCGGGAAATCAATGCACGAAGCGCGCCACCACATCACGATAGGAACGCGAAACCTTCACGTCCGCGCCCGATTCCAGCACCAGGAAACATTCGCCGTTGGTGTGCGGCTTGACCTGGCGGACCTGGTTGAGATTGACGATCCAGCTGCGGTGGACCCGCTGGAACACCCGCGGATCCAGCCGGCGTTCCAGGTCCTTCATCGTTTCGCGCAGGATCAGGCTGTTGTCGGCGGTGTAGATACACATGTAGTCGCCGGCCGCTTCGATCCGCTCGATCGAATCGACATCGACCCGGAAGATCTGCCCGCGATCCTTGATGTTGATGAGCTTTTCGTAGCGCCCGGCGCTTTCCGGCTCGTCCGGCATGGCCTCGATCGCATCGGGCGCGACTTCGGCCAGCACGGTCTTGAGCTTTTCAGCCTCTTCGGCGGCCTGTTTTTCAGCGATCCGCTGGCGCACGCGATCCATCGTGTCTGCCAGCTTGTCTTCGTCCACCGGCTTCATCAGGTAATTGACGGCATTGGCCTCGAACGCGCGGACGGCGTGTTCCTGGTAGGCAGTGACGAAGACGATCAGCGGTGGCTCGATCTCCATGATTCCCTTGACCACGGAAAAGCCGTCGAACCCCGGCATCTGGATGTCGAGAAACACCAGGTCCGGCTTTTCGGTCTTGATCTTGCGGATCGCTTCACGCCCGTTGGAGCAGGTGTCGATGATTTCGACATCAGGGAACTTCTCAAGGCGCAGTTGCAGCCCCTGGATTGCGAGCTTTTCGTCATCGACGATGATGGTGCGGATGGTCATGGATGGATGCCTTCAGCCGGTCAGTGCCGGGCGCTGCTGGGCGGGAAGGGAAGGCGCCGCCTCGCGCCGTTCGAACGGGATCTCGATCAGCACGGCAAAGCCGCCCTCGGCCGGCTCCATCGTCTCGAAGCGATGGTCCTCGCCATAGGCCTGGGCCAGCCGGTCGCGAATGTTGGCCAGGCCAACCCCGGTGGAAACCTGTTCGCCGCCGTCGAATGTCACGCCGGTTAACCTGTTGTTCGATGCCCCCGATTGCAACCCCGGCCCGGTGTCGGAGACGGTGATGCGAAGGTTTGGGCCGACGAGCTGCGCCGCGATGGTGATCTCGGCGCCGGTCTCCTGCGGGCTGACCGCGTACTTGATCGCGTTTTCGACCAGCGGCTGGAGCAGCAGCGAGGGCAGCAGCGCGGCTTCCGTCCCTGGTTCCACCTGGAAGCGGGTACGCAGCCGTTCTTCAAACCGCATCCGTTCGATGTCGAGGTAAAGCTTCAGCGTGTCGATTTCCTGCGCCACGGTGACCCGTCCGGTCGGCTCGTTGACGAGGGTATAGCGCAGGAAGCTCGACAGGCGGTTGAGCATGGCATTGGCCGGCTCGGTCTGTTTCAGCAGCACCAGGGTGGAGATCGAATTGAGTGTGTTGAACAGGAAATGCGGGTTGAGCTGATAGCGCAGCATGGCCAGCTGGGCCTGGGTGGCCTGGTTTTCCAGCCGCATCAGCTGATCGTTCTGCTCCTCGATCTGGAGGAAGAAATTGATCATGTAATAAAGTGCCGACCAGGCCAGCAGCAGCGTGGCATCGAGATAGAACAGCCCGATGAAGCGCTGGGCGAACCCGGCTCCGCTATCCCCGGCGTAGAGCCCGTTCACCCAGGCGTCGATGAAGGCGTAAAGCGCCACTGCCAGCGGCATGACCAGCGCGGTCACCCCCCAGGTGACCAGCGGGCGGCGGCCCATCAGCTGGCGGTAGATGACCGACAGGATCAGCGTGATCGACAGGCCGGTGATGGTCGAGATCAGGACCAGGACCAGGAACGACAGCGGCTGGCCATTGGCCAGGCCCGAGGCCGCGCGCAGCAGCAGCGCCCCGCCCCAGCCCGCCGTCTGCAAGCGCCAGAACGCACGGTTCTTGTTGGCGAAGAACGGGATCGGGCGAAAGGGCAGCACGGCCATGACCAGTCCTTAGCAGGTTTCGCCCGCGCTTGTCAGGACTTTCACTTGCCGCCGGACCGGGCCGCGGCAATCGCCTTGCCCAGCACGTCGCGGCCGAGCGCGCCGGCCAGCACCTGTTCGCCCACAACCCAGCTCGGCGTGCCGTCGATCCCCAACTGGCGGGCCAGATCGAGATTGGTCTTGATTTCGGCCTCGACCCGCGGGTCCTTGATGAACTGGCGGGCCCGGTCCAGGTCCAGCCCGGCGGCGCGGGCCGCGCCCTCGATGCTGGCGGCATCGGTCCGTCCGGCGGTGAACATCGTCTTGTGGAAAGCCGGGAACTTGCCCTGCTCGGCCGCCGCCAGTGCCCAGCGCGCGGCATCGGCGCTGGTTGGCGTGATGATCGGCAGTTCGCGCACTACGATCTTGAGATCGGGATTGGCGGCGATCAGCGCCTCGACCTCCGGGACCGAGGCGCGGCAGTACCCGCAGGCAAAATCGGTGAACTCGACCAGCACGACCGAGCCATCGGGATTGCCCAGCACCATGCCGGGGAAGGGCTGTTTCAGCTTGTCGCCGGCCACGGCGAGCTGCTTGCCGGTTTCCAGCTGGCGCAGGTTCTCCATCGCCTCGGGCAGAATTTCCGGATGTTCAAGGATGTAGTTGCGCACCACCTGTTCGACCGCGGCCTTATCCATGCCGGCACCGCTGCTGCGGGCGACGATCCAGCCGGTGGCCGCTCCGGCCAGCAGCAGGGCGATGCCCGACAGCACCATGGGCAGGGCGGGACGCGAGGCGGGCTTGGTCATGGAGCCCTGCGCTACCTGCGTTTCTTCTGTTGTTCAATCGCCGTGCGCGATTGCATGGCGATATCGCCGGCCCGGATCCAGTCGGCCGAACCCTTTGGCAGGGCGGCCTGGGCGCTTTCGGCGCTGCGCAGCGCAGCCGGGAAATTGTATTGCAGCACCTGCTGTTCGGCGCTGGCCAGCTGGGCGCGCGGAATATCGCCGCGCATCGCGTAGATCCGGCCGAGCTGGAACCAGGCCCAGGGGTTCAACCGGTCGCGCGAGACGGCGGCGCGCAGCACGCGCTCGGCCTCGTCCAACAGGGCCGGATCCTCGGTGGCGATCAGAGCGTGGCCAAAAGTGGTGGCGATCAGCGGGTGAAAGCCCGACAGCTCGCTCGCCCGCCGCAGGGGATCAAGCGCTTCGGCCGGGCGGCCGGATTCGAACAGGACCTGGCCTTTCAGTTCGAGGAAATAGGGATCGTCGGGCGCCCGGGCGAGCAGCGCATCGACTTCGGCCAGGGCTTTTTCCGGCTGCGCGTCCTTGTGCCAGGCATAGGTCCGGGCATAGCGCGCGGGCACGTCGGTCATGGTTTCGGGATAGACCTGGAAAGTGCGCCTGGGTTCGGAAATGAAGCCGAACAGCTTGGCCTTGGCGCGCTGAAAGCGGGCTTCCAGCGCCGGATCAGCCGGAGTGTTCCAGGCCGGGTCCTTCTCGTAAGTGTCCTGCAAGGTGGCGATCCGGTCGGCCGTCAGCGGGTGGGTGCGGTAGAATTCCGAATCATAGGTGCGGGTCCAGCCGTGGCGCATTTCCAGGTTCTGCAGGCGCTTGAAGAAGGCAACCGAGCCCCGGCCCGACAGGCCCGCAGCGGACAGGTACTTGGCCCCGGCGGCATCGGCGCTGGCTTCCTGCCCGCGGTTGAAGGCCAGGAACTTGCCCAGCGCGGCCTGCTGGCCGGCCATCAGCACCCCGATCGCGGCATCGCCCGATCCGGCCGCAGCGGCAAGGCCGCCCAACACCAGCGAGAGGATCGAAATGCCGGTCGCCTGCCGCGCGCCAGCATCGTTGATCACGTGGCCGCCGGTGATGTGGCCCAGTTCGTGCGCGATCACGCCCTGCACTTCCAGGGCTGAGCCGGCCTCGTTGATCAGGCCGGTGTGCAGGTAGATCACCTGACCCCCCGCGACGAAGGCGTTGATCGACGGATCTGCCACCAGCACGATGGTCATGTTGCGCGGATCGAGCCCGGCGGCGCGGACCAGCGGCGCAGCCATTTCGTTCAGCAGGGCCTCGGTCTCGGCATCGCGCAGGATCGATTGGGCCATGGCCGGCTGGACGGTCAGGGCAAAGACCATGACCAGGGCCAGGCAGTGGGCGAACAGGCGGCGCAGGGCGGTCATGGCAGTTCTTCTAGCGGCGGGCTGTCTGAACCGGCGCTGAAGCTCCGCCATGCGCGGCCAGAAAGGCCAGCACCGGGTCGATCACCTGCCGGTCGCGGTTGAATGGGGCGGCCAGCTTCACAACGGTATCGGCATGGCTCAGACCGGGCAGGATCACTGCCTGTGTCGGCCGTCCGGCGGCAGTCAGCGCGCTGGCCAGGGCGGCGGAATTGCGGGGTTTCACCGTTTCATCGGCATCCCCGGTCAGCAGCAGCATCGGCGGGGCATCGCCGCGGGCAAAGCCGATCGGTTGGGTTATGGCCGGATCGGCGACATGGCCAAAGGCCTTGCGGGCCGAATCGGACGTGAAGGGGAAGAAGTCATATGGTCCGGACAGGCCGACCACGCCCTTGATGAAGCCTTCCTCCACGCCCGCGCGGCCCAGCCATTGCCGCTCCAGCGCCAGCATCGCGGCGTTATAGGCCCCGGCGGAATGGCCCATCAGGAACACCCGCGCCGGATCGCCGCCGTGTGCCGCGATATTGTCCTTCACCCAGGCGACCGCGGCCGCGCCGTCTTCCAGCATCCGGGGATAGATGCCATCCGGGCCGAGCCGGTAGCCGGCCACGACCACGACATAACCAGCCCGCGCAAACTGGCGGCCGACAAAGCGGTAATCCTCCGGCCGGCCGGCATGCCAGCCGCCGCCGTGAATGAACACCAGCACCGGGTGCGGCCCGGGCGCATTGGGCACAATAACGTCAAGCCGCTGGGCCGGATCCGGGCCGAAACCGACACCGCTGGCGGCTACAGTGGTTCCGGCGGTCCGGTCCACGGTCTGGTCGGCCCAGTCCAACAGGGCAACCGAATTGGTGGCAAGGGCATAGCGCCACAGCCCGAACAGGCCCAGCACCAGCGCGCCCAGGGTTACGGCAATCCAGCCCATGCGGCCCAGCTTTCCCTTTGGCGCAGCCTGCTTCATGCAGAGAGCCTAGCCGCAAAAGCACAGACGCGCCATGCCCCGATGGGACAGGCGCCCCTGCCTGCACTTGTCGCCGGGTCTTAGCCGAGCAGCTTCTTTGCGGCCTTTTCCAGCAGCGGCACATCGTCTGCCACTTCGCCCAGCAGCACCACTTCGCCGGTGGGGAGACGGCGGGCCACCAGCAGGGTGAATTCGGCGCCTTCGGCCGCGATGCTGTCCAGCGGGGCATGATCGAGCTGGCGCAGCTTGCGGGCCAGCGCTTCGCGCGGGGTCAGGCGCGGTTCGCCGTGCTTGCCGCTTTCCTCGCGCTTGAGACGGCGTTCTTCGGTCACCACGCCCTTGAGACCGCCCGGCGCGGCCGAGAGGTATTGGGCCAGCGAACCGCGGGCGAGGCCGATGCGCTGGGCATGGCTCAGCGCGGTGGCATATTCGGTCAGGCGGGTCTTGTCGTAATCGGCGCCGAACACCAGCTTGACCACCGGGGTCATCGGCGCCCGGTCTTGCACGGTCAGGCCGGAATCGGCGACCAGTTCGGCAAATTCCTGCGGCGCTTCGGCTGCGGCCAGCGCGAAGTCATAGGCCTTGCCGATCGCGGCATAGAGCGCATGGCGGGTACGGTCTTCCGAGCCGCGCGCGGCTTCGGCCAGCTCGCGGGCCCTCGCCAGCCAGTCAGCCAGGCCGAGATCGTCGGCCGCTTCCTCGCCGGCCTCGTCAAAGGCAGCCAGATCCAGCGCGTCCTCTGCCACCGGCGCGGCGCGCCCGGCGGAAAAGCCCAGTGGCGGGGCGGTGTAATCGTCTTCGTCGTCGCCCGTGCTGCCGATCAGGTGGGCAAAGCGCGGCTGCGGCAGGCCATTGTCCACTTCTTCGGCCGCTTCCAGACCGGACAGGTCCAGCGCATCGGCATCGGCGCTATCGGCCGGGCCATCGGCCCATTCGGTGATCGGATCGCGGCGGCGGGCCGGAACGGCGGCTTCCAGCGCCTGGTCGATCTCGCTCAAGAGCTCGTCGGTGGTCGCCTGGTCGGCCAGTTCCTTCCAGTTGATCACGCCATAGATAAAGTCGATCGTCTCGTCGTCGGACGAGAATGGCAGCAGGATCCCGCGATAGAGGATCGTCCGGCCGCGCTGGTTGACGAATTCGGCCTCAAACCCGATCGGCGCCTGGTTGGCCAGGATCTGCATGTAATGATCGGTGATTCGCGACAGCAGCGAGCGGGCCGGAACATCGGCCAGCGTTGCGATCCGGTCGTTGGTGCCGCATTCTTCGGCCAGCTTGTCACCCAGATAGCGAATCGCCGGGTTTTCGATCCCCACGGTGAAGTCCAGCAGCACGCTGTGCGGGCCGAAATCCGGCAGGCTTTCGGGGTCAAGATCCTCAATTGAAGGGAAATTCCGGTTGTCGAGCAGGCTGGCCCAGTGGTTGTAGGCGCGCACCTGCATGCGCCGCTCGTCCTGCCCGATCGGGCTGGGGGGCGCTTCGCGCGGGGTCTCTTCCTCGCCAAAGCCGACTTCGGGCCAATCGTCGCCGGGATCGGCGCGATCGATGTAACTCCCGCGATACGTATCCATGTGGTTTCCCCACCAAGTCCCTGTCGCAGCCGGTTCTGGCGCAACATGGTAAATTAAAGGTTAAGTTGCGCGGGAAGCCGGCGCGACTTGGCCTCAGGCATTGCTGCGGCCTTCGCCCGGTCCCGGCATCGCGGCCAGCCGGTGCAGCAGCGGCAGCAGCACCAGCAGCACAGCCGCCGCCACCCGGATCGCAGCGGCCACCCCGATCAAGTCGGACAGGAGGCCGATGGCATAGGCCCCCAGCGCCATGCCGCCGAAGGTCATGGCCTGGTAGATCGCCATGCACCGGCCGAGGATTTCCTCTGGCGAGCGCAGCTGCATGGTGACGTTGAGGCTGGCCAGCCTTGCGACCCAGCCACCGCCCGCCACCAGTGCGCCGCCCAGCGCCGGGCCGACGCTACGCGCGAGATTGGCGATCCTGATCGCGCGAAAGGTGGGGTGGCGGAACGGGGCGAGCGGTTTGCTGGGAGTGGTCGGGCCGGAACGAGCGGGCCGCACTTCGCTCACCAGTCAAGGCTAGGCCCGCCGCCGCGATCCCGTCAACCGCTCCAGCCCGACAGCTTCGGATCGATCAGGCCCATTTGGCGGCGCAGCGCGGCGCGGGCCAGCCGCTCCACTTCCGCCTTGCGGCGCGCGGCCGCCAGCGGCACGGTGGCCGCCGGGCGCAGGATTTCCGCGTCATAGCTATCGGCCACGATCAGCCCGCAGCGCTCCGGCAGGAACGGCGGTTCGTCGAGGCAGGCGCGGTCAAGATGCGGGGCCAGCCCCCAATAGAACCGATCGCAATGATCGAGGTAGTCGGTCCACTTGCCGTCGCCCAAAAGATCGGCCCGGCTGACCTTGATCTCCACGATTACCAGGTGGCCCTTGGCGTCGATCCCCATCAGGTCGGCCCGGCGGTTGGAGCGCAGCGGCATTTCCGCCAGGCAGAAAATGTCGTTGCGGGCAAACAGCCGGCAGATTCCGCGGGCCACAGCCTGGGCGGCCTTCAGATCGGCATCATCGGGAATCGGGGCGACAGGCATCGCCCCTGCCTAGGAACAAAATAGAAACAGCGCAAGCGGCTTCCAGCGGATCGGCCTCAGGTAAAGCGGCGCGGGGCATTTTCCTCGGGTGGCGGCGCCAGCGCCAGCAAGGCGGCGCGGGCGGCGTGGAATTCCTGCCACAGCGCCAGGGCTGCGGCCGCCGGGTTCACGCCGCGGGCGTGGATCGCCAGCAGCGCAGCAATGCCCGGCTGCATCACGGCGGACAGGTCCTCGATCCCCTGTTCGGCCAATTCACGCCGCCAGCCACCGGCATCGCGCATCACCGCCGGAAAATTGCGCACTTCGGGGCGCATCGGCTCTGTCGCCAAGCCGGCCAGCGCGCCGACCACGCCGATCGCGTCGTGCAGCGCCGACCATTGCATGCTCATGGCGCTGGCCGAAGCCTGGCCGAACTCGGCCCGGCCCGAACCGGGCAGCGCGCCGCCGCCAAGCGGGGCGGCCGGGTTGAAAGAGGAATGCATATTCATCCTCGCCCCTTAACCCGGCCGCCATTGCCAATTCGCTAATGTCCGTCCGGCACAAGCGAAAAGGCACTGGCGCAAGCGCCCCCACGCTGCTAACCGCCGCCCTCACGCACCCGTAGCTCAGCTGGATAGAGCGCTGCCCTCCGAAGGCAGAGGTCACAGGTTCGAATCCTGTCGGGTGCGCCAATCTTGAAATTGCTGCCACGCCAAGCAAGTTGGACGGACCTGCCCAAACAGGCCTGCCCTGCCCCCGGCGGATCAGACCGCCATGTTGTCGATCAGCCGCGTCGTGCCGATCCGCGCGGCGACGAACAGGCGCGCCGGGGCATCGGTCAGCACCGCGACCGGGGCGAGCGAATCGGCATCGCGGACTTCGGCATAATCGATCGCGGCAAAGCCACCTGCCAGCAGCGCGGCAGTCAGTGCGGCGCAGGCCTCGGCCAGCGGGGTTCCGGCGCGGATCGCGGCAATCGCGGCCTGCATCGCGGCCGGCAGAGCGGCGGCGCGCTGGCGGTCAGCGGCCGAGAGGTAGGCATTGCGCGATGACATGGCGAGGCCGTCCGCCTCGCGCACAGTCGGCACGCCGATAATCGCTTCGGCATGAGGCAGGGTCAGGTCAAGATCGCGAGCCATGCGGCGGATCACGGCAAGCTGCTGCCAGTCTTTCTCCCCGAACAGGGCAAGGTCCGGGCGGACCTGGTTGAACAGCTTGCATACCACCGTCGCGACACCATCGAAATGGCCGGGCCGGGCCGCGCCGCACAGCCCGTCGCTGACCCCGGTGACTGAAACGTTGGTGGCATAGCCGGCCGGATACATCGCCGCCGCATCGGGCGCCCACAGCAGGCTGACCCCTTCGGCCCGGAGCAGGGCCGAATCGGCCTCCAGCTGGCGGGGATACTTGTCGAGATCCTCGTTCGCGCCGAACTGGCGCGGGTTGACGAAGATCGAGACGGCGACATGGGCGGCGCGGCGCTTTGCCTCGCGCACCAGGGTCAGGTGGCCTTCGTGCAGCGCGCCCATGGTCGGCACCAGCGCCAGCGGGCCAGCGGCTTTGAGCGCGGCGACACAATCTCGCAGTGGATCAAGCTGGCTAACGGTTTGCACCCGGGCAGGTCCTTGCGATAGGAACAGTCCCGCAGCCCTAGCCCCGCTGCATGGTAAACTGCAACAGCCAGAGAAAGTTCCCTCACCCGTGTCCCTGCCTGCCACCCCGCACAAGATCGTCTTCGCCAACGAAAAGGGCGGCACCGGCAAGTCGACCACGGCGGTCCACACCGCGATCGCGCTGGCCTATCAGGGTGCGAAAGTGGCTGCGCTTGATCTCGATCCGCGCCAGCGCACCTTGCACCGCTATCTGGAAAACCGCGCCGAGACCGAACGGCGGCGCGGGATTACCCTGCCCAGTGCCCGCTTCGGGGTGTTCACCGGGGCCACGGTGGAAGAACTGGATGCCGAGGCCGCAGAGCTGGCCGAAGGGGCCGATTTCCTGATCTTCGACACGCCCGGCCGCGATGATCCCTTCGCCCGCCACGTGGCGACCGAGGCCGATACCCTGGTCACCCCGCTTAATGACAGCTTTGTCGATTTCGACCTGATCGGGCAGGTCGATGCCGAAACGTTCAAGGTCCGCCGCCTGTCATTCTATGCCGAACTGATCTGGGAAGCGCGCAAGAAGCGGGCGATGACCACGATCACTGAAAAGCGCCGCGAAATGGACTGGGTGGTGGTGCGCAATCGCACCCAGCACACCGAGGCGCGCAACATGAAGCGGCTCGATCAGGCGCTGACCGAACTGTCCAAGCGGGTCGGCTTCCGCATTGCCAGCGGCCTGAGCGAACGGGTGATCTACCGCGAGCTGTTCCCCTCGGGCCTGACCCTGCTGGACAAGGGCCATCTGGGTGAACTGGGCACCAGCCACCTCGTCGCCCGGCAGGAACTGCGCTCGCTGATTGCTGCCCTGGCCCTGCCTCTGCCCGGTGCCCGCGAACCCGAACTGGCGCTGGCTGCCTCGGCCTGATAAGGGGCGCGGCGATGGCCCGCCTGCTGATCTTCGTCATTCTCGTCTGCGCGATCTTGCGCATGGCCACTGGCAAATGGCCGTGGCAGCTGTGGCAGGCCGCGCAGCGCAGCCAGGACGAGGCTTCGGCCCGCGCGTTGCTCGGCCTCGGTCATTCCGCCAGCCGTGACGAAATCCTTCAAGCCCATCGCCGCCTGCTGATGCAGGTCCACCCCGACCGCGGCGGCAGTGCCGAGGCGACCCGCCGCGCCAACGCCGCGCGGGACACCCTGCTGGCGCGGCTGGCCCGCACCGAAACGGAGAAGTCATGAGCCACCAGTTCCACCCGACCGTGCTGCGCGAATACGATATTCGCGGGATCATCGGCGAAACCCTGGGCGAGGCCGATGCCTATGCCATCGGCCGCGGCTTTGCGACCCTGCTGGGCCACGCCGGGGGACAGCGGATCGCGGTCGGTTATGACGGGCGCACCTCCTCGCCGATGCTGGAAGCGGCGCTGGTCCGGGGAATCACCGATGCCGGGCTGGATGCGGTGCGGATCGGCCTGGGGCCCACCCCGATGCTGTATTACGCCGAAGCCTCAGCAGAAGATGTGCAGGGCGGCATTCAGATAACTGGCAGCCATAATCCCGCCAATTACAATGGCTTCAAGATGGTATTTCTTGGTCGGCCGTTCTTTGGCGAGGATATCCAGCAACTCGGCCGGATGGCTGCTGCCGGGGACTGGGCCGAGGGTGCCGGGATCAGCGAGCAGCGTGAAGTGCTCCATGCCTACATCGCCCGGATGCTCGAAGGGCTGGCCGGCATCGATCCCGCCGCCCTCTCCGCCCTGCGGATTGGCTGGGATGCGGGCAACGGCGCCGCCGGCCCCGCCCTTGAACTCCTGACGCAACAGCTTCCTGGCGAACACCATCTGCTTTTCACCCAAGTGGACGGGACGTTCCCGAACCATCATCCGGACCCCACCGAGGAGAAGAATCTGGCCGATCTGAAGGCGCTGGTTGCGGCCAATTCGCTCGATTTCGGAATAGCCTTTGACGGCGATGGCGACCGGATCGGCGCGATCGACGGCGAAGGGCGGGTGATCTGGGGTGACCAGCTGCTCATGATCTACGCCGAAGACCTCCTGAAAATGGAGCCGGGGGCCGCGATTATCGCGGATGTGAAGGCCAGCCGTGCTCTATTCGACCATGTCTCTCGGCTTGGTGGACGGCCGACTATGTGGAAAACCGGACACAGCCTGATTAAATCCAAAATGAAGGAGATTGGCGCGCCGCTGGCCGGGGAGATGAGCGGCCACGTGTTCTTCGCGCACCAGTATTACGGTTTCGACGATGCGCTTTACGCCGCGATCCGCCTGATTGCCGCCTCGGCCCGGCTGGGCAAATCGGTGACCGAGCTGCGCGGGGCCATGCCGGCGTTGGTCAACACCCCGGAAATGCGGTTCCAGGTTGATGAAAGCCGCAAGTTTGCCGTGGTGGACGAAGTGAAGGAGCGCCTTTCTGCCGCCGGAGCCGATGTCGATGCCACCGACGGCGTGCGGGTTTCGACCGAGGACGGCTGGTGGCTGCTGCGTGCCTCGAACACCCAGGACGTGCTGGTCGCCCGCGCCGAAAGCGATGACGAGGCCGGGCTGGAGCGGCTGATGGCGCAGATCGACGGACAGCTTGCCGCCAGCGGGCTGAAGCGCGGGCCGCAAGCGGGGCACTAAAGGACGGCCAGCGCGCCCCCGCCCAGCGCAATCAGGCTCAGCAGCATCGCGGCGGCCCCCGGCCAGCTCTGCCGCCAGCCGGCAATCGAAATCAGCGTCGCGGTCTTGAACAGGGTGTTGAGCACGACCGGCACGCCCAGCACCAGCGCGGCGGTTCGGGCGGTCAGGGTGCCGGGGGGCAGGCTGCCCATGGTGATGATCGCCGAATCGACATCGACCGTGCCGGAAATGGCCAGAACCGTGGCAAGCCCGGCATCACCATAGCGACCAAGCACCCAGTGCGCCGCCAGGGTCAGGACCATGGTCAGTCCGGCCAGCAGCAGCGCGGGCAGCAGGTCGAACGGGTTGCGCAGCGTCATGGCGCTGTCGGGCAGGGTCGTGCCATCGCCGCGGCGCTGCAGGATCAGCCAGCAGGCGATCAGGCTGACCACCATGCCCGGGGCGGCCAGCAGCACGAACTGGGGCAGGGCAAACAGGGCGAGCGCGCCAGTCAGCAGCATGACCCGCAGGAACATGGTCGCACTGGCCAGCGCCACTGCGCCGTTCAGCAGCATCCGGTCGCCCGATCCGGCGCGCAGCTTGCCGGCGAGCGAGGCGGTCACGGCGGTGGAAGAGACCATCGATCCGGCCGCTGCCATCGCCAGTACGCCCCGCGCTGGGCCAAGCAGCTTGACTGCGGCGTATCCGGCAAAGGAAAAGCCCGATACCAGCACCACCACCAGCCACAGCGTGCGCGGCCGCCAGGCATCGTACGGGCCCATCGGCGCATCGGGCAGCAGCGGCAGGATCACCAGCGCGATCAGGGCAAAGCGGGCGATGGCCAGCATCTCCGCCTCGTCGATGTGCTGCAGCCAGTGGTGCCAGCGGCTGCGCTGGGCCAGCACCAGCACGGTGGTTCCGGCGATCGCGCTGGCCAGGGCATAGTCACCGCTGCCCGCCAGAAAGCCGCAGGTCACGGTAATCAGCCCGGTCAGGCTGGCTGTGCCGCTGATCGAGGCGCGCCCGCGGGTGCTGCGCCAGTATCCCAGCACCACCAGTGTCGCCGTGGCGGCCAGCAGCACGGTGGCGAGGCTCTGGGCGCGCTCGTGCAGTGCCCCGGCCATCCCGCCGGCTAGGCCAAACAGCGCATGGGTGCGGATCCCGGCAAAGCGCTGTCCCGGCGCGCGGTCGCGGCTTGCCCAGCCGCGCTGCACCCCGATCAGCAGGCCCAGCGCCAGGGCGAAGCCGATCGCGGTCAGTTCGGTGTAATCAAGCGGGTGCATCGCCGGTGTGATGGCAGGCGGACCGGGTAAGAGGAAGCGCGATTTTCCTATACCAGCGGACCCTGCTATCCTGAATGGGCGGGTTTCCGCCTCCGGTCGGCCAGCGCCGGAAAAGGGACGCCCGCGTATGACCTGCTTCAACTAAACCCCCGATGCCCGCCACACCCTCGATCCTGCCAAACGAACTTGCCGGCTGGTTTTCGGCCCGGGGCTGGCGCTTGCGCCGGCACCAGGCAGAGATGCTGAAAGTCGCGGGCGAGGGCCGCCATGGGCTGCTGGTGGCCGATACCGGGGCCGGCAAGACCTTGGGGGGGGTCCTGCCGACGCTGGCGGATTTCTGTCCCTCGCGTCTTGGTGACAGGCCAGTGCCAGAAGGGCTGCACACGCTCTATGTTTCGCCGCTCAAGGCCCTGGCGCATGACGTGCAGCGCAACCTGCTGGCACCGGTGGCGGAGCAGGGCCTGCCGCTGCGGGTCGAGGTTCGCAGCGGTGACACACCCAGCGAGCGCAAGGCCCGCCAGCGTGCCAATCCGCCCCACGTGCTGTTGACCACGCCCGAATCGCTTTCGCTGCTGCTTTCCTACCCCGAAGCAGAAACCCTGTTCGCCGGGTTGAAGCGGGTGATTATCGATGAGATTCATGCCTTTGCCCCTGGTAAGCGCGGGGATCTGCTGGCTCTGGCGCTGACCCGGCTGCAGGCGCTGGCGCCGGGGATGCAGCGGGTCGGGCTTTCGGCGACCCTGGCCGATCCGCGCGATTTTGCCGGATGGCTTGCTCCGCACGGCGCGGCTGAAACTGTGGCGATTGTGGAAGGGGAGGCGGGCGCGCTGCCCGAACTGGCGATCCTGCTGCCGGACGAGGCAAGGGTGCCTTGGGGTGGACACGCCGCTGCCTGGGCGGTGCCGCAACTGTATGACGAGATACAGCGCAACCGCACCACGCTGATCTTCTGCAACACCCGCTTTCTTGCCGAATTCATTTTCCAGCAGCTGTGGAACGTGAACGAGGCGGTGCTGCCGATCGGGATCCACCACGGCTCGTTGTCGAAGGAGGCGCGGCGCAAGGTCGAAGGGGCGATGGCGCGGGGGGAACTGCGCGCGCTGGTTGCCACCTCCAGCCTCGATCTGGGGGTCGATTGGGGCGATATTGATCTGGTGGTGCAGATGGGCGCGCCCAAGGGCTCATCGCGGCTGCTGCAACGGATCGGCCGAGCCAATCACCGGCTCGATCAACCCAGCCGCGCGCTGCTGGTGCCGGGCAACCGGTTTGAGTTTCTTGAGGCCTTTGCCGCCGAGCAGGCGGTGGCAGCAGGCCAGCGCGATGGGGAACTGTTCCGCCCCGGAGGGCTTGATGTGCTGGCCCAGCACGTCATGGCCCGGGCCTGCGCCGGACCGTTCGACGGTGCGGCGCTGCTTGCCGAAGTGCGCTCGGCCCGGTCCTATGCCTGGCTGGATACGGCCGCATGGGACCGGGTTCTGCATTTCGTGGCGACCGGGGGCTATGCCCTGAAGGCCTATGACCGGTTCCAGCGGATCACCCGGGGCCGTGACGGGCTGTGGCGGCTGACCCATCCCCAACACGCCGCGCGCCACCGGCTTAACGCCGGGATCATCATCGACAGCGAGATGGTCGAAGTGCGCTTCCGTAACGGGCGGTCGCTGGGACGGGTCGAGGAGAGCTTTGCTGCAAGCCTGCGGCCGGCCGACACGATCCGCTTTGCCGGGCTGGACCTTGAGGTCGAGGCGCTGCGCGAGACCGAGCTGATCGTTCGCGCAGCGAAGAAGGCGGGACAGATCCCCAGTTATATGGGCCAGCGCCTGCCGCTGACTGCCCATCTGGCCGGGCGGGTCCAGGCGCTGCTGGCCGACCGCGCCGGCTGGGCCCGGTTTCCCGATGATGTGCGCGAATGGCTGGAAGTGCAGGACTGGCGCTCCGAGCTGCCCGAGCCCGGCCGCCTGCTGGTCGAGAGTTTCCCGCATGAGGGGCGGCACTACACGGTGTTCTATTGCTTCGAGGGCTGGCCGGCGCACCAGTCGCTCGGCATGCTGGTAACCCGGCGGATGGAAGAACGCGGGCTCGCGCCGATGGGTTTTGTCGCCAGCGACTATGCCCTGGCCATATGGAGCCTGCGCCCGGTCGACGATCCCGCCGCGCTGCTTTCCCCCGATATCCTGACCGATGAATTCGTTGCCTGGGTGCAGGACAGCTTCCTGCTGCGCCGGGCGTTCCGCGAGGTCGCGGTGATATCGGGGCTGGTCGAGCGCCAGCAGCCGGGCCGGCGCAAGACCGGGCGGCAGGTCACCTTTTCGACCGACCTGATCTATGACGTGCTGCGCCGGCATGAGCCAGATCACCTGCTGATCGATGCGGCCTGGGCCGATGCCCGGACGCGGATGACCGATGTCGGGCGGCTGGCTGACTTGCTCGATCGCGCGGCGGGCGAGGTCCGGCATGTCGTTCTGGACCGGGTCAGCCCGCTGGCCGTACCCTTGATGGTGCTGATCGGCCGCGAGGCGGTTGGCCAGGGCGCGGCCGATGACGAGTTGCTGCTCGAAGCCGAGGGCTTGGCCGGAGCCGCCATGCGGATCGATCCGTTGGCGGGGCCAGAAGGGGATTAGCATCGGAACGCAGGCATGAAAAAAGGGGCGGATTGCTCCGCCCCTTGATCCTGTGTCGGCGCTGGGCCGGTTTGATTACTCGGCGGCGGCGGCGTTGGGAGCCTTGCCAAAGCCGGCATACTGTTCGTTGCCGACAAAGCCGAACGCGGTAACCCCAGAGTTCTTGATGATGTTCAAGACCTGGATCGAAGTATCGTAGGGTGCCTGGGCATCCGGCTGATACTGCAGTTCCGGTTCCGGTTTGATCGCCAGGGTCGACTGGAGAAGGCTGGTCAGCTGACCGGCGGTAACCGGCTGGCCGTTCCAGAGGATCTCGCTGTTCGGCATGATCACGACCTTGTTCTTGTCGCGCTTGACTACCACGTCCGGCGGCGGGGCAGCCGGATTGGGAAGGTCGATGTTCACAGCGTGGGTCGCCACGGGGATGGTAATGATGAACATGATGAGCAGAACGAGCATGACGTCGATAAGCGGCGTCGTGTTCATTTCCATCATCGGCTCGCCATCATCTTGTCCGGCTGACATTGCCATGGTGGTTTACTCCTGAAAGTGGTGCAGGTCCGGACCGGGTCAGCCGTTCGGATCAACCGGGGTCGAAATGAAGCCGACGGTCGGGTAACCGGCCATCTGAACGTTGAAGATCGCACCGGCCACGCAACGCCACGGAGCGGATACGTCACCGCGGATGTGCACCTGCGGGATCAGTTCCGGATTTTTCTTCAGAGCTTCAGGCCCGCCAGCCCGCTTCGTGATCGCATAAAGACGGTCATAGGCCTTCTTCTGAAGTTCGGTCGAATCCACCGGCGTGATATTGTTGAAATAGACCCGGCATTCGCCACCCAGCGAGGCACCCTCGAAGCCTGGGTCGCCCGCGCTCCGTCCGGCAGCATCGGTCGTGCTGACGGTGAGCAACAGGTTTTCGACCTTGTCCTTGGATTCCTGTGAAACGAGCACTGGAATCTTCAGCTTCTGGATCGTCTGGATCGCAACCGGGACCGCGATAAGGAAGATGATCAGAAGCACCAGCATCACGTCGACAAGCGGCGTGGTGTTGATTTCCGACATCGGCTTTTCCTCGCCGCCGCCTCCCATCGAAATCGCCATTGGCTAATTCCTATCTTTGTCTTGCCTGAGCTCCGGTCCGGTCATGCCCGAACCAGGGCGTTCGAAGGGCCGGCCCCGCCCCTGCGGGCAGGTGCCGGCCTTGTGGCTTACTTTTTGGCGGCCGGGGCAGCGGCAGCCGGCTTGGCGGCCGGAGCGGCCGACACGGCAGGCTTGATCGCGCCCTTCGAGTTGATGTTGGCCAGCACGTCGGTCGAGAAGCCGCCCAGCAGTTCGCCGATGCGCTTGTTGCGGGCCTGCAGGTAGTTGTAGGCGAGCACGGCCGGAACGGCGACGAGCAGACCCAGCGCGGTCATGATCAGCGCTTCACCGACCGGACCGGCGACCTTGTCGATCGAGGCCGAACCGGCGATCCCGATGTTGATGAGCGCGCGGTAGATACCAACCACGGTGCCGAACAGACCGATGAACGGTGCGGTGGCGCCGACGGTGGCGAGGAACGGCAGGCCGCCGGCCAGACGGGCGTTGATCGAGGCTTCCGAACGGGACAGCGAGCCGTGCAGCCAGTCATGGGCTTCGAGCGCGTCGGTCATCTTGCCATGGGCTTCTTCGGCGGCCAGGCCATCATCCACCAGCTGGCGCCAGGCGCTATTCTTCTCAAGCTTGGCCGCGCCTTCCTTGAGGCTCGGCGCGCGCCAGAAATTGGCCTTGAGGTCCTTGTACTGGCCCATGATCTTGTTCTGCTCGATCCACTTGGTGATCAGGATGAAGAACGAGCCGAACGACATGATCCCAAGAATGACCACGGTGGCGTAAGCAATGAAACCGCCCTGCTCAAGCGCTTCCTTGAAACCAAACTTGTTCTGCGGGGCCGCTTCGGCAGCAGCGGCAAGAAGTTCAAAAATCATGTGAAGGTCCTCTCAAGAGAAATAGGTTGAAACCGGTTGGCCCGCCGGGCCGAAAATCGGGGAAAACGAACGATCAATCCTTGGGGATGACCCAGCGCACACGGTTCGAATAGGTGCCGGTGGTGGGGTTCCCTTCGCTATCGGTAGCCGGGTTGAACCGGGCGCGGCGCTGGACGTTGGAGCAGGCGGCCTGGTCAAGATCCGGGCTGCCGCTGGAACTGGTGATTTCACAGCTCGTCACCCGCCCATCGGGGCCAACGGTGACGCGAAAGCCGGAGGTTCCTTCGCGCTCTTCGCGCAGGGCGCGGGTCGGATAGTCGTTGGTCCTGGCCGGATTACCCTTCGGGGTTGGCGCCTTGGGCGTGAACTTGGGCGGCGGCGGCGGCGGGGCAGCAACCGGGGCCGGCGGAGCGACCACGATCGGGGGCGGAGCCGGCGGCGGAATGGTGTTGGTGATCTCGACCGGGGGAGCGCTCGTATTGATGTTCACCTTCGGCGGCGGAGCCACGATCGGGGGCGCTGCGGCAGCCTTCTTCGGCGGCGGCGGCGGCGGCTCCTTCTTGGGCTCCTCCTTCTTGATATCGACGGTGGTCACCTTCTTCACGATGTTCTTGACCCCTTCGTAGGCAAGGCCGGTAACCAGCGCATAGCCCAAGGCCACGTGAAGCAAGGCAACGACGACAAAGGCGACAATACGATTGCCGCTAACTTCTTGGTCAGCGTAAGCCATTCTGACGCATCACTCCTAAACAGTCCCACCAGGCCAAGGCCCGGCCCCGGCACCCGACCAGAGCGAGAATCGCCCGGGCCAGACGGCCAGATTGTTAATTTCCACCCTGCGGGTCAATCCGGGAAACCGCACGGGCGCCCGAACGCCCGCTTGGCCAGATTGCGGACCCTTGTTTTTGTTTGGTCCTTATTTCCGCGTGCTTTAACGGTCCCCGCCGAATGGCGCAACGCTTTATCCATTAACCGGGGATTCACCTGTATTAGGATGGAAAGTGCCGGAAAACAGGGGCATCGCCTGTCTCAACCTGCACCATCGCGGGGTCGGGCCAGGCCAGGGACAAAGGGCGGACTGATGCTGCGAATCTTTCTTCATGGTGCGCTGGGCGCTGGTCTGGCCCTTGGCGCAGCCGCTTCGGCCAGGGCCGATTCGCGGCCGGTTGCGCCGCCGGCCTCGGCCACGCTGACCTATGCCGATCTGGCTGATCTGGCCGACGGGGCGCCGATGGTGATTCGCGCCCAGCCGCGCAAGATCGTGCTGGTGGAGCCGGAACGGGCCCGCGGCGTCCGCCCCGGCTGGGGCCGATTCTATGTCGAAGCGCGGACCGAAGCCGTGATTGCCGGGGCCCAGCCGCTGGGCCAGCAGCTGAAATACCTGGTCGACCTGCCGCTCGACGCCAAGGGCAAGCCGCCGCAGATCAAGAAGAAGAGCGTGATCCTGTTCGCGCGGACCGTGCCGGGCCGTCCCGGCGAACTGCAATTGGTCCGGCCCGATGCCCTGCTGCTGTGGGATGCCCCGCTCGATGCCCGGCTGCGCGCCGTGATCACCGAACTGTTCGCTCCCGCTGCCCCGCCTCGGGTAACCGGCGTGCGCGAGGCGATTCATGTCGGCGGCGATCTTGCTGGAGAAGGCGAAAGTCAGCTGTTCCTGACGACCGCCAGCGGCGAGCCGGCTGCGATCACGGTCAGCCGCCGGCCCGGTGCGGCCCCGCGCTGGTCGGCGTCGTTTTCGGAACTGGTGGCAGGCGATGCCGCGCCGCCGGCCCGCGACACCCTGGCCTGGTACCGGCTGGCCTGTTTCCTTCCCGCCCAGTTGCCGGCCTCGGCCAACATTTCGCCGACTGCGGCGGACCGCGCGGCTGCGGCCCGCGACTACCGCTTCGTGATGGAGCAATTGGGCTCCTGTCCGCGCAGCCGGACCTGATGCCCGGCAAGCCGGAACAGCCGGTTTTCGAGCTTGCCGCCGGTCACACCGATGCCTAAGGCGCGCGGCGTGAAAGGGACGAAAATGGCCGAACCGCTGAAGATTGCGCTTGCCGGACTGGGCACTGTCGGGGTCGGGGTGATTAGGCTGGTCGAGGCCAATGCCCAGCTGATCGCCCGCCGGGCTGGTCGCCCGATCCAGATCACGGTCGTTTCTGCGCGGGACCGCAACAAGGCCAGGGGGATTGATCTGACACCCTATGCCTGGGAAGACGACATGGTCATCCTGGGGGAGCGGGCGGATGTCGATGTGGTGGTCGAGATGGTCGGCGGCTCGGACGGGCCTGCCCTGGCCCTGGCCCGAACCACGATCGAGGCGGGCAAGGCGCTGGTCACCGCCAACAAGGCGATGATTGCCCATCACGGGCTGGAACTCGCCGCCAAGGCTGAGGACAAGCGTGTCGCGCTGAAGTTCGAAGCAGCGGTGGCGGGCGGGATCCCGGTGATCAAGGGCCTGCGTGAAGGCGCCGCCGCGAACGAGATCGAGCGGGTCTACGGGATCCTCAACGGCACCTGCAATTTCATCCTCTCGACCATGGAGGACACCGGCCGTGATTTTGCCGATGTCCTGGCCGAGGCCCAGGCCCTGGGGTTGGCCGCGGCCCCCCCGGCCTTCGACGTCGAAGGCACGGATGCGGCACACAAGCTTTCGATCCTGGCGGCGATCGCCTTCGGCTCGAGGATCGATTTCGGTGCGGTTGATACGGCCGGGATCACCCGGCTGCGCGCCGCCGACATCGCCCAGGCTGCTGCCTTAGGCTATGTCATCCGCCTGATCGGCATGGCCGAAACTGAAACCGCGAACGGCGCAAAGACACTGTTCCAGCGGGTCCAGCCGCACCTCGTGCCGGTCGATCATCCGCTGGCCCACGTTGACGGTGCGACCAATGCGGTCGTGGCGGAAGGCAATTTCTCTGGCCGGCTGCTGTTCCAGGGTGCCGGGGCCGGCGATGGACCGACGGCCAGTGCAGTGGTTGCCGACCTGATCGACATCGCTCGCGGGGAAGCGGGCCACCCCTTCTCGATGCCAGTGAGCGAACTGGAAGCGCTGGGTCCGGCGGCGACCGGGCACCGCCAGAGCCGCGCCTATGTCCGTTTCATGGTCGCCGACCGGCCTGGCGTGCTGGCGGAAATCACCGCCGCGCTGCGCGATGCCGGGGTTTCGATCGAAAGCCTGATCCAGAAGGGCCGGGCCAGCGACGCGGTGATGGTCGCCATGGTCACGCATGAGGGTCCGGAAAGCGCGGTGCGCAAGGCGCTCAGCCTGCTCGAAGGCTCCGACAGCCTGACCGAGCCGCCTCTGGTCCTCCAGATTCTGGCCGACTGATTCGGGCCGACCGATTCTGGCCGATTAGGGCGCGGGCTCTTCGCCTTTCGCTATTCGCTCGGCGTCCGATCCCTCGGGCGCTTGGGGCAGGCTGGTCAGATCGACATAATAGACCGGAGGCGGGGCCCAGCCGCCGGTAATGCAGCCCGGCTTGCCCTTGCAGGATCCCCGGTCGAATTGCGGCGCGCGCGGCACGCCGCCATTCAGGGCGCGACGCGCGGCGAGCGAGTCGGGATCGCTTTCCGATGTTGATGGAACAACCAGATCCTCGCCGCGATCCGGGCAGACGACAATTTCATCGCTGCCCGGCTGCGGGCGGCAGCGCAGCCGGGGATCCGGGACACCATAGACCCGCCTGGCCGCATCCAGCCGGGCCGAAACCGCTTCGTCCAGCGCTGCGGAGTCGGCCGGCTCGGCCTGCGCGGCCGCCGGGGCCGGCAGGACCACCAGCAAGGCCATGGCCAGTTGCCGCACCTGCCCCGTATCCTCTTGCCAGCTTCGCCAGGCGGCTGGGAAAGACGCGGCGCGCTTAATCACGGCTGAACGCAGTCCCCCTCGACAGCTTTGGCCGGGAGGTATAAGCGCGCGCTTCACATACCTATGTATCAGGTGCCCAAGCAGGAACGGAGCCGAGCCAGCATCATGACCAAGACCGATACCCCCATTTCCTCGGTGCTTGACCGGGTCCTGGTGCTCGAAATGGTGCGCGTGACCGAGGCGGCCGCGATCAGTGCCTCGAAACTGATCGGGCGCGGCGATGAGAAGGCCGCCGATCATGCCGCGGTCGAGGCGATGCGCGCCGCGCTGAACGAACTGGCAATGGACGGCACCGTGGTGATCGGGGAAGGCGAGCGCGACGAGGCGCCGATGCTGTTCATCGGCGAAAAGGTTGGTTCGGCGCAGGGCACTGGCCCGAAGATCGACATCGCGCTCGACCCGCTGGAGGGCACCACGCTCACCGCCAAGGCCGGACCGAACGCGCTGGCCGTGCTGGCCGTGGCCGAGGAAGGCAACCTGCTCAACGCGCCGGACGTCTACATGGACAAGCTGGCGGTTGGTCCGGGCTATCCGGAAGGGATCATCGATCTTGCCAAGAGCCCGACTGAAAACGTTAAGGCCGTGGCCGCCGCCAAGGGCGTTGACCCCAGCGAAGTCATCGTCTGCGTGCTCGATCGGCCGCGCCATGCCGAGCTGATTGCCGAACTGCGCGGACTGGGTTGCGGTGTGGTGCTGATCGGCGATGGCGATGTGGCGGGCGTAATCGCGGTGACCAACCCGGAAACCACGATCGATCTCTACATGGGTTCGGGCGGGGCGCCGGAAGGCGTGCTGGCCGCCGCGGCACTGCGCTGCGTCGGCGGTCAGTTCAACGGCCGCCTGCTGTTCCGCAACGACGATGAACGCGCCCGTGCCCGCAAGTGGGGAATCGAGGATCTGAACAAGATCTACACCCGCGACGAACTGGCCAAGGGCGATTGCATCTTTGCCGCCACCGGGGTGACCGATGGTTCGCTGCTCAAGGGTGTCAAGCGGTTCAAGGACGGATTGATCACAACCCATTCGGTGGTGATGCGCGCCAGTTCGGGGACCGTCCGCTGGGTTTCGGGCCAACACCGCAACAAGAGCTGACACGAGCGATCAGCGCCGTTTTGCAGCGATCGGTATCTTGGCCGGTGAGGCAGCGATCATCGGTGTCGCGCCTGGCCGCGGGATAGCCAGCGAGAGCCAGCACGATCCCTGCGGCAGGTCACCCTGTTGGCAAAGGTATCGGGCGCAAGGCCTGTTTCATGGCCGGAACTTCTCGGCCGGCCAGCTGACCAGCAAGGCCCCGCGCATTTCCCCCGGCGAAAAGCCAGTTGCCCGGTCTTGCGGATAGGATCGGACAATAGCCGCTTTGACTTCGGGCTTCACCGCGGTTCCATGGCAGGCCGCGCAGGGTTCGGCCTGCATGGGAATGGCGCGAAGGTAATGGATGCGGGCAGCATTGCCGGTCCCGGTCCGAACGATCTGTTCTGCCGGTTTACCCTGAACCACCGGATTGGCCGCCAGTTCTGCATAGGCCCCCGCCAGTTCGGCCGGGATTGCTGCTGCCGGATTGCGGGTACGCTCGGCGATTCGGCGGACTTCTGCCCCGCTCGCGGCACTTTGCGCCTGGGCGATCGCTGGGGCCGCTTCCTGACATACCCCGATCGCCAGCAAGGGACCGCCCTGCTTGAGCGCGCCGCCAAGAGCCTGCTTCAATTCGGCCTGGAACGCATCGGCAACGGGAACCGACTGGCGCAGCACTGCGCCCTCGTCGATCTTGCCGCTGTTGCCTGAGCACGCGGCTGCCGCGAGGGCGCCGAGGCCGAGGACAGCGGGCCGGAACCAGTCCGAGCGGATAGGGCGAAACGGCAGAATGCGAGACGATGCCGGCATGATGTATCCAGATAAGTTAAGCTTTGCTTATATTAGTTATACCTTATCTTGCGATCGAGGCAAGAGCCACCCGCAAAGCCCCGGCCGGCAAAAGCCGCCCGACACGGTTGCAATCCTGCGTCCCATGGCTAAGGCCGGCCGAGGGTTGAATCGCGTGCGGGGAAGGATAAGGCACATGAAGATCCTGGCTGGAAATTCCAACTTGCCGCTGGCCCGGGCGATTGCCGGATATCTTGAGCTACCGCTGACCCAGGCTGACGTGCGGCGCTTTGCCGATGACGAGGTGTTCGTCGAAATTCACGAGAACGTGCGCGGCGAGGATGTCTTCGTGGTCCAGTCGACCAGTGCCCCGGCCAACGACAACCTGATGGAACTGTTGATCTGCATCGATGCGCTGCGCCGCGCCTCGGCCAAGCGGATCACGGCGGTCGTGCCCTATTTCGGATATGCCCGGCAGGACCGGAAGCCTGGGCCGCGCACGCCAATCTCGGCCAAGCTGGTCGCCAACCTGATCACCACGGCCGGGGCCGACCGGGTCCTCGCGGTGGACCTTCACGCCGGGCAGATTCAGGGATTCTTCGATATCCCGACCGACAACCTCTATGCCGCGCCAGTCATGGCCGCAGACATCCTGCAGCGCTCCGGCGGGGAAAACCTGATGGTGGTTTCGCCCGATGTCGGCGGGGTGGTCCGCGCCCGCGCGCTGGCTCGCCGGCTGAACAATGCCCCCTTGTCGATTGTCGACAAGCGCCGCGACAAGCCGGGCGTGTCCGAAGTGATGAACATCATCGGCGATGTGAAGGGCTGGGACTGCATCCTGATCGACGACATCATCGATTCGGGCGGGACGCTGTGCAATGCTGCCGAGGCGCTGATGGATGCCGGCGCCAAAAGCGTGACGGCCTATCTCACCCACGGTGTGCTGTCGGGCGCCGCTGTCGATCGGGTCAACGGATCGGTGCTGAAGGAACTGGTGATCACGGATTCGATTCAGCCGAGCGAGGCCGCCATTGCCCCCGGCAGCAAGATCCGCGTGCTGTCCATTGCCCCGTTGGTGGGCGAGGCGATTCACCGTATCGCCGAGGAAAGCTCGGTCAGTTCGCTGTTCGACTGATGAAGCTCGACGACGAGATTGCGCTGGCGCACCGCCTCGCCGATGCCGCCCGCGAGGCGATCCGGCCGCTGTTCCGCGCGCCGCTGGGCAGTGAGCGCAAGGCCGACCGGACACCAGTGACCGAGGCCGACCGCGCCGCTGAAGAAGCCATGCGGCGGCTGATCGAGGCGGAGTTTCCGCGCGATGCCATGCATGGCGAGGAATTCGGCGCGACCACCGGCAATTCCGGGCGGACCTGGGTGCTTGATCCGATCGACGGGACCACGGCCTTCATGGCTGGCCGACCGATCTTCGGCACGCTGATCGCGCTGGTGGTGGATGGCTGGCCGGTGCTGGGGGTGATCGACCAGCCGATTCTTGGCGAACGCTGGCTGGGGGTTACAGGGCAGCAAACCCTGTTCAACGGGCAGCCTGCGCGGACCCGGGCCTGCCGGGCCTTGGCCGATGCCGCGCTGGCAACCACCGGCCCGCACTATTTCGATGATCACCAGGGCGCACACTTCATGGGCCTTGCCGCCAGGACCGATCATAAGCGGATGGTCATGGGCGGGGACTGCTACAATTATGCCATGCTGGCCAGCGGCCACATCGACATTGTCTGCGAGGCGAACCTGAAGCTCCACGATTGGGCCGCGCTGGTCCCGATTGTGGAAGGGGCAGGCGGCACAATGGCGGATTGGAATGGCGAGCCGCTCCATGCCGCCAGCGATGGCCATGTCCTTGCACTCGGCGATCCGGCCCGCCTCGACGATGTGGTCGAGGCACTGGCCGGCACTTACTAGGCCAGCGCGTTCTTCACGAAGTCGGCGCAGCGTTCCCCGATCATGATCGAGGGGGCATTGGTATTGCCCGAAACCAGTCGCGGCATGATGCTGGCATCGGCCACCCACAGCCCGTCGATCCCGCGCGCCTTCAGGGTCGGATCGACGACTGCAGCTTCATCCCCGCCCATCCGGCAGGTGCCGACCGGATGATAGACCGTGTCGGCGCGGTTGCGGATCAGCTGGTCCAGCTCGGCATCGTTGTCGATGTCTATCGGGTGACGGTTTTCAGGCTGGTAATTGCTGAGCGGCGGCGTTTCGACAATCCGGTGCATCATCCGCACGCCGCGGCGCAGGGTTGCGATGTCGCGGTCATCGGACAGGAAGTTGGGATCGATCAGCGGGGCCGCGGCGGGATCGGCCGAGGCCAGCCGCACCGTGCCGCGGCTTTCCGGGCGCAGCACGCAGGCGTGAATGGAAAAACCGTGACCCTTCACCTTGTCGCGGCCGTGGTCCTCCAGCAAGGCGGGGACGAAGTGATACTGGATATCGGCGGCCGGAAGGCCCGGCTGTGACCGCCAGAACCCGCCGCTTTCGGCAAACGGCGTGGTCAGAATGCCGGTGCGCTTGCGGCGGTGTTCGATGAAGGCCTTCACCATCCGCAGCGATCCGGTCAGGCTGTCGCCAAAGAAGTCGGTCGACTGGGTCTTCCAGCCGTGCACGTAGTCGATGTGGTCCTGCAGGCCCTCGCCCACGGCGGGCTTGTCCAGCACCACTTCCACCCCCCGGTCCTTGAGGTGGGCGGCCGGGCCGATGCCGGACAGCATCAGGATCTGCGGCGATCCGAACGCCCCGGCGCTCAGTACCACGGCGCCACGGGCGCGCAGCACTTCACGGCGGCTGCCGAAGCTGACCGCTACACCGGTTGCGCGGCCGTTTTCGACCACGATCCGTTCTACCAGCGCGCCGGTGCGGACCGACAGGTTGGGCTTGTCCGACAGATAGGCACGGGCCGAGGACCAGCGCTCGCCGCCCTTCTGGGTCACCTGGTAGAGGCCGAAGCCGTCCTGGTTGGCTCCGTTGAAATCGGGCGTGGCGCCCAGTTGCAATGCTTCGGCGCTGGCGACAAAGGCCTTGCTGCCGGGGTTGGGCCAGCGCTGGTCCATGACGTTGAGCGGGCCGTCGGCGCCGTGGAACTCATCCCCGCCGCGCTCGTTGCCTTCCGAGCGTTTGAAATAGGGCAGCACATCGTCATAGGACCAGCCGGTACAGCCCAAGCTGGCCCACTGATCGTAATCGAACCTGTTGCCCCGGATATAGAGCATGGCATTGATCGCCGAAGATCCGCCCAGGCCCCGCCCGCGGGGCTGATAGCCGATCCGGCCATTGAGGCCCTTTTGCGGGACGGTTTCGAAGGCCCAGTTGGCGCCTTTGGGCAGAAAGGCGAGAAAAGCCGGGGTCTTGATCCGGAAATTGTCATTGCTGCCGCCCGCTTCGAGCAGGCAGACGGTCCGGCGCGGGTCCTCGCTCAGGCGTCCGGCCACGGCGCTGCCCGCGCTGCCACCGCCGATCACGATCACGTCGAACTCTTGCATCCACCCGATTCCTTCTGTTGTTCGGATCAGGGATTAAGCGTTCGATTAAGGCCGTGCAATGCTATTCGCCGGGCTGTCTGGCATGATCGGCCAGCCAGCGTTCGCGCAGGGCATCGGATGTATCCCGGCTGTGGTCATGGCTCCAGCCGGGCGGCTTCCAGACATAGCCCAGCTTTGATCCCCACGGCGCGGTCCAGAGATCACGGGCGATCCCGATCCACTCATGAAAAGCGACCCACAGCAGATTGAAGCTGCCCAGCTGTTTGATGATCCCGTAATGCGGCGGTTCATCGCGCAGTTCGGGCTGGAAGGTGCCGAACAGGCGGTCCCAGATGATGAACACCCCGGCATAATTGCGATCAAGGTAGATCGGATTGGTCGCGTGATGGACCCGGTGATGGCTGGGGGTGTTGAACACCGCTTCGAACCAGCGCGGCAGCTTGTCGATCGCCTCGGTGTGGAACCAGAACTGGTAGATCAGGTTGAAGCCGACGCAGACCGCGATCATCGCCGGATGGAACCCCAGCGCAACCAGCGGCAGACGGAACAGAAAGCCGAGCGCGATGGTGCCGGTCCAGCTTTGGCGCAGCGCGGTCGACAGGTTGTAGTGCTGGCTGGAATGGTGGTTGACGTGGGCTGCCCACATCCACCGCACGCGGTGGCCGAAGCGATGAATCCAGTAATAGGCCAGGTCGTCCAGCACGAAGCACGCGGCCCACGCCCACCAGGCCCAGCCGATTTCGAACAACCGGACTTCGAACACCTTGAAATACAGCGCGCCGATCGCGCCAGCGCTCAGCAGTCCCGCAACGGTGCTGCCCAGCCCCATGGCAAGCGAGACCAGCGTGTCGCGCGGTTCATAGGCATCGGGCGCATGGCGGCGCGCCCACAGCATCTCGATCAGCACCAGCAGGATGAAGCCGGGCACCGCATAGTCAACCGGGTTGAAGGCGGGGGGCATGGCTCAGCTCTCCAGGTGGCGCAGGCTGCTGGCCCAGACCTGGGCCTTGTCCCCCAGGTCGAGCGTGATTTGTCCGAAGGCTTTCTCACCCGCGCCGATGGTCAGGAAGTTCCGGTCAAGCCGGGCGAAGGCGTGGCTGTCCAGCAGCCGACCGGCGAAATGCGCACCATGGCGGCGCAGCAACAGGATTCGGCCCTGATCATCACGCAGCAGTGCGCCGATCCCGGCCCGGTCGAGCGCGAGGTCTGTTGCTGCAAAGCCATAGACTGCCTCGGCAGCGAGCGCGCGGGCGTGATCCTCGCTCGTAATCCGCACGTCATTGCCCAACGCCAGCCAGCGGACCAGCCCTGCCAGTGCGAGGATCGCGACCAGCGATGCACCCAGCTGGATCAGCTCTGCCGCCATCCTGAATGCTCAGGCCTTGCCGGCAGCCAGCATGTCGAGCAGCGCGCGAATCGGGCCAAGATCATAGCCGGCGGCGGCGGCGCTGGCGGCCAGTTCGTCGGGTGACCTGCCGGCGCTTGCTTCGGCCAGAGCCCACAGCAGGGCGGAGCGGGTGCCTGATCGGCAATAGGCCAGCACTTTGCCCTCGGCCCCGTCCAACGCAGCACGCATTGCGGCGATCTGCGGCTGAGAGAATCCGGCATGCGTGACAGGAATGGCGACGTAGCCGATCCCGGCGGCGCGGGCGGCGGCGGCAATATCCGCGCCCGGAACCTGGTCTTCGCTTTCGCCTTCGGGGCGGTTGTTGATGATCAGGCCGATACCGCTTTTGGCTGCCTCCGCCACTTCGGCGAGGCCGATCTGCGGGCTGACGAAAACGCGATCGGTCAACTGTCTGAACATCGGCGGGTCTCCTGATCCGACGCTTTGCCAAGACCCTGCCTTGCTGGCAAGCGCCCCGCTTGGCCCGTGCAGAAATGTCACACCCGCGCGCCTCGCAATGCGGCGGTGTGAATCCGTTCGCCTTTGCCGGGCGATTCGGCTATGTGGAAAAGTGCAGAGGAGGGGCCTTGCGGCATCTTGCTTTGTCGTCCGGCGCGATTCGTCCGCGCTGCCGGGCGGTTTTAGACAAGGGCGATGCGAAGGTTCGATCAGGTTTATGGGTTTTGACAGAGGTCGTCGCGGCCGTGGGCGCGACAAGCGGGATGGGTTCGGAGAAGACAGTTTCGATCCGTTTGCCGGTGGTGGTGACCGTTTCGGCGGTGGGGATCGCTTCGGCGGATCCCGGGGCGGATTCGGTGGAAGTGATCGTGGCGGCTATGGCGGCGGCGGTTTTGGCGGTGGCCCGCGTGGCGGCGGCTTCGGGGGCGGTGGCCCGCGCGGCGGCGGCATGCCGGCCCAGGTGGTTGGCGAAGGCAGCGGCACGGTCAAGTTCTTCAACTCGGCCAAGGGCTTCGGCTTCATCCAGCAGGATCAGGGCGGCGAAGACGTGTTCGTACACATCAGCGCGGTCGAGCGTGCCGGGCTGGATGGCCTGGCCGAAGGCCAACAGCTGAAGTTCACGCTGGTTGATCGCGGCGGCAAGGTTTCCGCCAGCGATCTCGAAGTGGTTGGCGACGTGATCCCCGTCCAGAAGCGCGAGGCTGCACCGCAGCGCCAGCTGACCGGTGAGCGTGCGACCGGCACGGTCAAGTTCTTCAACGCGATGAAGGGGTTTGGTTTCATCACCCGCGATGACGGCCAGGCCGATGCCTTCGTCCATATCAGCGCGGTGGAACGCTCTGGCATGTCGGGCCTCAACGAGGGCGACCGGGTCGAGTTTGACATTGAGGTCGATCGACGAGGCAAGTACTCGGCGGTCAACCTGCAGCCGCGTCGGGATTGATCCCGATTGCACGCACCCTGGGGTTGCCCCGGGGGCTGCCGCAGCTTAGATACACGCAGATGGCGGCTCTCTCCGGGGCCGCCATTTGTTGTTTCCGATTTCCGGCCTGCACCCGTTGAAGCGAAGGAAGTTCCCGATGTCGATCACCCCGCTCATGCCAGTCTATCCCCGCTGCGGCTTCCGGCCGGTGCGCGGTGAGCACTGCCATCTGATCGGGGAAGACGGGCAGCGATACCTCGATTTCGCCGCCGGGATTGCGGTCAACCTGCTGGGCCATTCGCACCAGGGGCTGATCGGGGCGATCCAGAAGCAGGCCGAAACGCTGATGCACGTCTCCAACCTCTATGGCAGCCCGCAAGGTGAGCATCTGGCCCAGCGGCTGGTCGACCTGACCTTTGCCGATACCGTGTTCTTCACCAATTCCGGTGCCGAAGCAGTAGAATGCGCGATCAAGACGGTGCGTGCCTATCACCAGCATGCCGGGGATGAGCACCGCTACGAGATCATCACCTTCAAGAATGCCTTCCACGGGCGGACCATGGCAACAATCAGTGCCTCCAATCAGGAGAAGATGCACAAGGGCTTCATGCCGTTGCTGCAGGGCTTCAAGTACGTCGATTTTGACGACCTGGCAGGCGCCCGGGCGGCGATCGGTCCGAACACGGCCGGCTTCCTGGTCGAGCCGGTGCAGGGCGAAGGCGGAATCCGCCCGGCCTCGGTCGAATTCATCCAGGGCCTGCGGGCCCTGGCTGACGAGCATGACCTGCTGCTGGCGCTGGACGAAGTCCAGTGCGGGGTGGCCCGTTCGGGCACGCTTTACGCCTATGAACAATACGGCATCACCCCGGATGTGCTCGCCTCGGCCAAGGGCCTGGGCGGCGGCTTCCCGATCGGGGCCTGTCTTGCCACCGAAAAGGCTGCACGCGGCATGGTGATCGGGACTCACGGATCGACCTATGGCGGCAATCCGCTGGCCATGGCCGCCGCCGAAGCTGTGCTCGATGCGGTTGCCAACGAAGAGTTCCTCGAAGGCGTCCGGACCACCAGCGAACGGCTGCGCAGCCGGCTGGAACAGTTCATCGGCAATTACCCTGACCTGTTCGAACTGGTTCGCGGCAAGGGCCTGATGCTGGGAATCAAGATGAAGTTCGAAACCCGCGGCTTCGTCGCCCATCTGCGCGACAACCATCACCTCCTGACGGTTGCAGCCGGAGACAATACCCTGCGACTGGTTCCGCCACTGGTGATCGGGGATGCCGAAATCGACGAGTTCTTCGACAAGCTTTCGGCCGGTGCCGCCAGCTTCCAGCCGCCGGAATTGGCGGCATGACCCGGCATTTCCTGAACCTCGTCGATGCCGGGGGCGATGGTCTGGCCGCGATGCTTGGCGATGCGCTTGACCGCAAGGCAGCACGGGCCGGCTGGCCCAAGGGTCGGGCCGATGCCGATGCACCGCTGGCGGGCCACGTTCTTGCCATGGTATTCGAGAAGAACTCCACCCGCACCCGCGTTTCCTTCGACATGGCGATGCGGCAGCTGGGGGGCAGCGCGATCACGCTGGAGTCGGGCACCAGCCAGCTCGGCCGGGGTGAAACGATCGCCGATACCGCCCGGGTGCTGAGCCGGATGGTCGATGCCATCATGCTCCGCACCGACGATCACGCCAAGATCGAGGAGCTGGCCCACCATGCCACTGTGCCCGTGATTAACGGCCTGACCGACGCATCGCACCCCTGCCAGATCATGGCCGACCTCCTGACCCTGCTGGAGCGGGGCAAGGCCTTGCCGGGACTGGAAGTTGCCTGGCTGGGTGATGGCAACAATGTGCTCAACTCCATTATCGAGGCGGCGGGTCTGCTGCGCTTCAATGTCCGGGTTGGAACACCCAGGGGCTATGAACCCGACACCGGATACATCGAACGCGCCCGCGCTTTGGGCGCAGTGATCTCGCTGACCAACGATGCAGCCGAGGCTGCACGCGGGGCGGATGTGGTCGTGACCGATACCTGGGTTTCGATGGGCCAGGATCACGCGCATGACAAGCTGGCGGCGATGGCGCCGTTCCAGGTCGATCAGCAGCTGCTGGGACTGGCGAAGGAATCGGCAACCTTCCTTCATTGTCTGCCGGCGCATCGCGGCGAGGAAGTGACCGAGGCCGTGATCGATGGCCCGCAATCTGCTGTCTGGGACGAGGCGGAGAACCGCATTCATGCCCAGAAAAGCGTGCTGCGCTGGGTCTTTGGTCAGCTGTGAGCGCGCCGGAACATATCCTGGCGGGGGAAACCGGCTATGACCGCGTACTGGGCCTGACCCTCCCCGGACGGGACGCGCGCGGACGAGTGGTGCGACTGGGGCCGACGCTCGACACGATTCTCTCGGCCCACGCCTATCCCCCGGCGATCCGCCATTTGCTGGCCGAAGCCCTGGTGATCACGGCCCTGATCGGTTCGCTGTTGAAAGACGGGGATGGCCAGCTGACCATGCAGGCCCAGTCCGAGAGCGGCGTGGTCGATCTGCTGGTCTGCGATTATCGCGGCGGCGAACTGCGCGGCTATGTGCGCCACGATGCCGATCGGCTGACCGCGCTCGGTCCCAACCCCTCGTTGTTCGCACTGTTCGGGGCAGGCGCTTACCTTGCGATCACATTCGATCTTGCCACCACCGGGCAGCGTTATCAGGGGATCGTGCCGCTTGAAGGAGCTTCGCTGGCAGAAGCCTGTGAAGCCTACTTCGTCCAGTCGGAGCAGGTTCCCACCCTGATCCGGATCGGGGTGCGGTTCGACGGGCAAGGCGCGGTCGCGGGCGGCTTGCTGGTCCAGCATCTGGCTGACGGGGAAGTGGGGCGCGAGCGCCTGCATGTGCGGCTTGATCATCCCGAATGGGAGCACGTCGCGGCATTTGCCGGATCGATCCGGCACGAGGAACTGGTCGATCCCGATCTGTCGCTTGAAGCGCTGATCTGGCGGCTGTTTCATGACGAGAGCGAAGTGCGGGTCCAGCCGTTCGGCGCGATTTCGCGCGGATGCCGCTGCACGATCGAGCACTACATCTCGGTGCTGGGCAAGTTTCCTGAGGAAGAACGCGCGGAGATGCGCAACGAAGCCGGCAAGATCGTGGTTGACTGTGCTTTTTGCTCGAAGCTGTTCGAGATCGAGGTTTAGCCTCTCAATTCGTCGCCATTATTGCACGCTTGGCCGCGGGATGGCGACGTGTTACAAGGTCCCCGGTGCCTTTAGCCCCAATAATGGATGGCTATGGTGGGAGAACCGGGACCAGTGTTCAGGATTATGCCAGTTGCCGGAGCGATCTGTGCTGCGCTCCTGGCTCTTGCCGCCCCGGTGATGGGCGCGGGTCCCTCGCTGGCGATGCTCGATCGGCTGGATTCGGGCAACTGGGAAGTCCGCCTGCGCGAGGCCGGGGCCCAGCCGCAGCGGATGTGCCTGACCTCAGGACACCGGCTGATCCAGTTGCGTCATCCCGGCGCCCCCTGCGAGCGGTTTGTGGTCGAGGATTCGCCGAGCGAGGTCGTGGTGCAGTACACCTGCAAGGGACGCGGCTATGGTCGCACGCAGATCCGCCGGGAAAGCGGCCGGCTGGTGCAGATCGACAGTCGCGGCATTGCCGATGGCCTGCCGTTCGAATTCGCCGCCGAAGCGCGGCGGGTCGGGGACTGTCCCGGTAACTGAGCACGGTTGCCTTGGTTGGAACCAGCGGCTAGCCCGAAGGCATGAGCGAACTTTCCCCCGGCATGGGCCGCAAGGCCGTCGTGCTGCTCTCCGGCGGTCTTGACTCGATGGTCTGTGCGGGTTTGGCGCGCGAGGCCGGCTATGCCATCAGTGCGCTGACAATTGACTATAACCAGCGTCACCGCCGCGAGCTTGACGCTGCGCGAAAGATTGCCACCCTGCTGGGCGCCGAACGTCACGTGGTCTTGCCGCTCGATTTGCGCCGGTTCGGCGGCTCGGCGCTGACGGACGATATAGCCGTGCCCAAGGACGGGGTCGGACAGGATATCCCGGTGACCTATGTTCCGGCCCGCAACCTGGTGTTCCTGTCCCTGACCCTGGCCTGGGCCGAGGCCATTGGCGCGCGCGACGTGGTGATTGGCGTGAATGCGCTGGACTATTCGGGCTATCCCGATTGCCGGCCTGAGTTCATCGCCGCTTTTGCCCAAACCGCCCGGCTGGCGACCAAGGCCGGCGCTGAAGGGGAAGAATTCCGCATTCATGCCCCGCTGCAATATCTTGGCAAGGCAGAGATTGCTGCAGAAGCGGCGCGCCTGGGCTTCGATCCGGCGCTCAGCTGGTCATGCTATGATCCTCAGCCGGATGGATCGGCCTGCGGCCTGTGCGATTCCTGCCGATTGCGCCGGGAAGGCTTTGCGAAAGCCGGGATTACGGATACCACACGCTACGCGAACTAGCGGTTCAGGGAGACACCAGGTGATCGATAGCAAGGATGGCCCGCCGGCCGAACCCAAGGCCAGCGGCTATAGCTGGTACGTCCTGTCAGTTCTGGTGATTGTCTACATCCTGAACTTCATCGACCGCCAGATCGTCGCGATCCTGGCCGTTGACATCAAGCGCGACCTCAATCTGACCGATGGGGACATGGGCTTCCTGATGGGGGCCGCCTTCGCCGTTTTCTATGCCCTGTTCGGCATCCCGCTGGGCCGACTGGCCGATAATTGGAACAGGGTGAAGCTGCTCAGCATCGGTTTGGCCCTGTGGTCGAGCATGACGGCCTTGTCCGGCTTTGCCCGCAACCAGTTGACCCTGTCGCTGGCGCGAATGGGGGTCGGAATAGGCGAAGCAACTGCCAGCCCGACTGCCTATTCCCTGATCTCTGACTACTTCCCCAAGAAGCAGCGGGCCACTGCGCTGGCGATCTATTCCTCGGGCCTGTATCTCGGTGGCGGCGTTTCGCTCTTTATCGGCGCCAAGGTGGTTCAGGCCTGGAACGACGCTCATCCCGGCGGCGGCCCGCTGGGCCTGGTTGGCTGGCAGGCGGCCTTTCTGGTGGTCGGCATACCTGGCGTTTTGCTGGCACTGTGGGTGGCCAGCCTGCGCGAACCCGTTCGCGGCGCGATGGACGGGATTGCCAGCCCTGGCTCGCCTAACCCGTTCGCTGACTTCTTCGCGGACCTTTCGACCATCATCCCCCCCTTCACGCTGATCGGCGCGGCCAAGCGCGGACCTGTGGCGCTGGCGATCAATCTGGCCTTTGCGGCTGCGGTTTCGGCCTTTGCCTGGCTGATGATCGGGCTGACCGGTAACGCTCCGCAGTGGACCGCCGTTGCGATCGGGTATTATGCGGTGTTTTCTTGGGCCAGCACGCTGCGTTCCAAGGACCCTGCCACGTTCAAGCTGATCTGGCAGACTCCGGCCTTTATCTGCACGACCCTGGGCTATGGCATGGTCTCGCTGGCCGCTTATGGCCTTGCGGCCTGGTCACCGCCCTATGCCGAAACCGTGCTGGGCCTGCCCAAGGCCAGCCTCGCCTTCTGGCTTGGCGCCAGCGGCGCGGTCAGCGGGTTTGTGGGCGTGATCATCGGCGGGCGCACGGCAGACTGGTTGCGGGCCCGCAATCCCGCCGGGCGCGTGTTGGTGATCATGTTCGGGGTGGTGGCTCCGATCGTGCCGATCTGGATCGGCTATACCACGGCAAGCGTCCCGCTGTTCTACATGATGAATTTTCTTGCGGGGATGTTCGGCGCGGCGGCCCTGGGTGCTGCCGCGGCAACCACCCAGGACCTCGTCCTGCCGCGGATGCGCGGCACGGCGACTGCGTCGTTCTTCCTTGGCACAACGCTGGTCGGCTTGTGCTTCGGACCTTATATGGTGGGGCAGATCTCCGACCTCGCGGGCACCGTGGTGAACGGCAAACCGGTCGGTGACCTGCGTACCGGAATCCTCTCGCTGATCGGGGTTGCTCCGATCGCCGTTGCGCTGCTGCTCTATGCTTACCGCGCCGTGCCAAAGGCTGAAGCGACTCTCAACGAGCGCGCCGGCGAATAGCCGGGCGATCAGCTGCGGGTCAGCACCCCGCAGACCACCCGCGGGCCACTGTTGCCGGCGGGATCGGTCTTGTAGTCGTCGGCAGCGGCATGGATGATGATGGCCGTGCCGTCGGCATCGAACAGGGCCGCTTCCAGTTCGGCGCGTGTGCCGGGAAGCGTGGCGGTCGCGGATCCGGTGCCATCGCTGCCGATTGTCAGGTTGGGAAGATCGCCCAGATGACTGCCGGCCGGATTGTGTACGCCGTGCTGCCGGCCCCCCGGATTGAGATGCCCCCCTGCCGAAGCGAAGTCCGGCCCGTCGCAGCGGCCCACCATGTGCAGGTGCATCCCCCGGTCCCCGGCGCCCAGACCGGCCACTGCCACAGCCAGCGTAACAGTGTCACCCGCAGCGGTCAGCACGGCGGTTCCGGCGGGCAAGCCATTGCCCTGCTTGAGCGTCGCAGTTGCCAGCTTGACCGCCGGCAGGTCGGCAGTGGTGGTGCAGCCACCCAGCATGGTGGTGGCAAGGGCTAGCGGCAGGGCAAAGCGGATCAAGGGGCCTCCAATCGGGTGATTCGGCCGCATCATAACGAAAAGGGGGCCGGATTGCTCCGGCCCCCTGAACGCTTTCCCGAATCTTCGGGTTTTTACATGCCCGAACCGGGACCGTAGGTGATTTCCACCCGGCGGTTCTGGAGTTCGCGTACGCCATCGGCGGTCGGGACGCGCGGGTTGCTTTCACCGAAGCCCTGGCTGGTGATGGCACCGGCGGGGATGCCGCGCGAGGTCAGGTAGGCCTGGACCGAAGCGTTGCGGCGCTCCGAGAGGGCGAGGTTGTACT
>JBKBSV010000105.1:0-6584 GCA_046291115.1 Novosphingobium sp.
TGCCTCGTCCGGAGTAGCGGCGGCGCTGCGCGCGGTCGATTGCCTGGCCAATCAGGCGACGGCCAGCGCCGTTGGCCGGCTGTTCGGCAGCGAAGGGGCGCTGATACCCGCGCTGACCATCCTGCTGACGCTGTACATTGCCTTTTTCGCCGTCTCGCTGCTGACCGGCCGCAGCAGCATCGGCATTTCCGCGCTGACGCCGCGGATGATGACACTGGGTCTGGTCCTGACATTTGCGACCAGCTGGGTCGCCTATCAGGGCGTGGTCTGGAACCTGGCAATCGGCGCGCCGGATCAGATCGCCAGTGTGCTGATGGGGGCCAAGGGCTCTGCCACCCAGATCTTTGCCGACCGGATCGACCTGATCTTTGCTGCGGTGGCCGAAGTGGCCGATGCCGCCGGCGGTGGGCAAGGCGGATCGCTGCAGAACAGCGCTGCGGGCAGCTTCACGCCTGGCAACCTGATGTGGCTGGGGGCCCTGCTGTTGCTGCTGGGCACTGTCGGCGTGCTGGTGACGGCCCGCATTGCCCTTGCGGTGCTGCTTGCGCTTGGCCCGGTGTTCGTCGTCATGGCGCTGTTTTCCGGCACCCGCGGCCTTGCCGCCGGGTGGCTGCGCGGGGTTGTCCTGACCGCGATCACGCCGCTGTTCGTCGTGATCGGTGGCGGGCTGATGCTGGAACTGCTGGTCCCCGTGGTTTCCACCCTGCGTAGCGGCGAGGGCATTAACGGCCGCGCCGCGCTCTCCCTGTTCATGATTGCCGCCGTCCATGTCGCGCTGATGGCGATGGTGCTGCGGGTGGCCGGTTCGATGGTGGCCGGCTGGCAGGTCTTCGGCCTCGCCGGCAAGGGCGAGGCTGGCCGCGATGGCGCGGTCGCGCAGGCTGCGGCGGCCGCAGCCGTCGCCCCACCCGCTGCTGCGCCCGATGCCGCTCCCGCCGCCTTCGCCCGCCGCGGTTCCGGACTGGTGCCGGTGGCGATCATGGCGGGGGGCGAAAGTTCCAGTCCGTCCACAAGCCCCGCAGAAGGGACGACCCGTTCCAGCTCGCGGACCGTCATCACCCAGACCGGCGGCGAGAATGCCGCCCTGCCGCCGCGCCAGCCCCCGCGCACGCGCGGGGTCGGCAGCCGTTTCGGCAACGCCGCCGGTTCCAGAAGAGAAATGATCCGATGATCCGCACCCTTGTGCTGGCCGCCACTGCGCTGGCCCTGTCCGTTCCCGCCGCCGCTGCCGACCGCCGGGTCGTTTCGCGGCCCTATGTTGCCGACGATGTGGTGGTGATCGAAGGCCAGGCCGGGGTCCAGGCCTCGATCGCCTTTGCCGAAAGCGAGCAGATCGAGAACGTGGCGATCGGCGATGCCGGATCGTGGCAGGTCACCCCCAACAAGCGGGCCAACATGCTGTTCGTCAAGCCCCTGGCCCCGCGCGCCCGGACCAACATGACCGTGGTGACCGACAAGCGCACCTACTTCTTCGACCTGGTCGCCTCGCCCACCGCACGCCCGGTCTACATGCTGCGCTTTGCCTACCCGCCAGAGCCAGCGCCGGAGAACGAACCGGTCGCCGCGGCGAAGGAACCGCTCAAGCCCGAAGAACAGGGCCTGAGCGAAGGGGAAAGGCCGGTCGATCCGGCCACGCTGAATTTCGCCTGGGGCAAGCGCGGCGATGCCCGGCTGCTGCCTTCGCAGGTCTATGACGACGGAACGATGACTTACCTGACCTGGCCCGCAGAAGCAGACCAGCCAGCCATCCTGGTCCGTGACGAGAAGGGCAGCGAAGGCCCGGTCAACTATGCCGTGCGCGGCGATGTGATCGTGATCGAAGGGGTGCCGCCGATCATCCTGCTGCGCGCCGGCAAGGCCAGCGCAGAGCTGGAATTCCGGGGCGCCGGTGCCGCCTCGGCGAAAGGCAAGGGCCCGGCGAAAAGGAAGGGGAAGTAAGCCATGCGCCTCAACCGTGTTCCCGAACGGCAAGACGATGCTGCCCGCGCCGATCCGCGCGACAGCCAGGGCGCCGAGATCATCGACCTGGCGACCCGCAACGTCCTGCCCGCCGTTACCCAGCGCCGCCCCGCTGCCGAAGGGCTGGGCCTGGCCGCCGGGCTGGTGATGGTGGCCGTGCTGGGCGGGGTAACCTTGTGGTCGATGGATTCGGCCCGCACCGCGCAGAACGCCCCGCCCCCGGCCCCGCAGGCGGCGGCTCCCGCACCGGCCATGCCGATCGAGCAGCCGCCGCTGGTGCCGCTTGAAGCCATCACCCCGCCGCCAGGTTCGCTGCCCGCCCCGCCCCCGCAAGAGCTGGCCGGCCCGCCGCCGCAGGCCGCGCCGCTGCCCGGCCCGGCGGCCAATCCCTATGCCACCCCGACGGTGATCTTCGATGTCAGCGCCGCGCCGCTGCCGGGCGGCCGGATCGCGGTGGATCCGGGCCTGCCCGCACCGGCGGTGCCGACAGGCACGCCCAGCGCCGCGCCCACTGGCAACAGCAACGACGATTTCGCCAGCCGGATCGGCGGGGTCGGCGGATCATCGACCACAGCGGCGGTCAGCTTCAACCCGAAGACCACGATTGCCCAGGGCACGCTGATCCCGGCGGTATTGGAAACCGCGATTGATACCGATGTGCCGGGCTATGTCCGCGCGGTCGTCTCGGCCGATGTCCGCTCGTTCGATGGCAGCCGCGTGCTGGTCCCGCGGTCCTCGCGGCTGGTCGGTCAGTACAAGAGCGGGCTTCAGGCCGGGCAAAAGCGCGCCTACGTGATCTGGACCCGGCTGATCCGCCCCGATGGCGTATCGGTCAACATAGCCTCTCCGGCGATCGGCTTTAACGGCGAAACCGGCCTGCGCGGCGATGTCGATACCCATTTCTTCGCCCGGTTCGGATCTGCGCTGCTGCTGTCGGTAGTGGGCGGATTGTCGGCAATCGGCGGCAATGCCGGGGTGATCGTGGCGGGCGGGGGGCAATCGGCTGCCGCTGCGGCCGTGGGCCAGACCGGCGCGATCGGCCCCACGGTCCGCGTCCGCCAGGGCGAACCGATCCGCGTCTTCACCGCCCGTGATCTGGATTTTTCGCGGGTCAGCGCGCAGTGACCACAACGGTTCGCGCCTTGACCCTGCCCGACCCGGCCGAACCCCCGGTGCCGATGCCGCGCAGCGTCTACCTTGATGCTTACCTCGCCCCCTTGCGTCCCTGGCTGGAGCGCGAGACGGTAACCGAAATCCTCGTCAACCGCCCCGGCGAGCTGTGGATCGAGGATGCCGAGCAGCCCGGAATGCAGCGGATCGTGCTGCCGGCGCTGGACGACCAGCTGTTGCAGCGGCTGGCCGAACAGGTCGCCCGGGTCAGCCACCAGGGGATCAACCGCGAACATCCGCTGCTGGCCGCTACTCTGCCCGATGGCGCGCGCATCCAGTTGGTTGGCCCGCCCGCCACGCGGCGCCACTGGGCGCTGGCGATCCGCCGCCACCGGCTGCTCGATCTGCCGCTTGATGCCTATGATCGCGGCCCGATCCGGCATCCGGTTGCCGCGCCCGGCCCCGATCCCGAAGCCGAACCGATCGCCTTCCTGCGCGATGCGGTGCGGCGGCGGCGGACGATCCTGATTTCCGGCGGCACTTCAACCGGCAAGACCACCTTCCTCAACGCGATGCTGCGCGAGATTCCGTCCCAAGAACGGATCGTACTGGTCGAAGATACGGCCGAACTGAAACTGCCCGGCGCCAACGGCGTCGGCCTGATTGCGGTCAAGGGCGAGCTGGGCGAGGCGAGGGTTACCGCCAACGAACTGCTGCAAGCCGCACTGCGGCTGCGGCCGGACCGGATCGTGCTGGGCGAACTGCGCGGAACCGAAACCGTCAGCTTCCTGCGCGCGATCAACACCGGGCATCCCGGATCGTTTTCCACGGTCCACGCCAACAACCCGCGCGGCGCGCTGGAACAGATCGCGCTGATGGCGATGCAGACCGGGATCGGCCTGACCCGCGCGGAAACGCTGGACTATGCCGCCTCGGTGATCGACATCGTGGTCCAGCTCGACCGTGTCGATGGCAAGCGCGGCATTGCCGCCATCGCCGCTTCGGAAAGCCTGGTGTGAAGCCGATGCCCGGCGCGTCCCGTTCTTTTCCTGAACCACCGGCTGGCGGCACGAAAATGACTGAAAGCCGTCACAAAACCGTCACTTCAACCCGGCATCTACAGGGTCGGAAGTTCTGATCATGACCAGCCTCAACGGATCGAAAACCCTGCTTGTGACTGCTCCCGGAGAGGCGCTGATCCAGGGCATTGCCAGCCTGCGTCCCGATCTTCGGGTGGTCCCGCTCGACCCGGCCGCCGCTCCGCCGGTCAAGGGCGAGGACCAGGTATGGTGTTTCGTCGATTGGCTGCTGCCGGAAATGTCCGGGCTGGAAATCGTCCGCCGCCTGCGCGAAACCCGCACCACCCGCGATTCCCACATCACCATGGTGCTGGAAGACGGGGATAGCGACGAACGCCGCCGCGCGCTGAAGGCCGGGGCCGACGATTACATGAACGGCCCGCTCGATGCGCGCAGCCTGGCCGAACGAATGGCGCGTTACGAAGCCGCCCGGATCGCGCCTGCCCCGCCCCGGGCGCGCTTGGCCAATGGTGACCTGACGATCGACCTGGCCGCCCATCAACTGCGCTATCGCGGGGCCCCGGTGCCTCTGCGCCCCAACGAGTTCCGCCTGCTGGCCCATTTCATGGAACACCCCGACCAGGTGTTCAGCCGCACGGCCCTGATCGAACGGCTGGGCAAGGACGGCGAAGTAATCGATGAACGCACCGTCGATGTCTGGGTTGGCCGGCTGCGCCGGGCGCTGACTGCCCAGGGCGCACCCGATCCGCTGCGCACGGTGCGCGCGCTCGGCTATGTAATGGATTCACGCGAAAGCTGAGGATGGCGCACCCCGGCGCGCTTGCCCTGGCGCGTGAGTGGCGGCATAGGCCCGGGACGAATCCCACCCCAGCGAAAGGCTCCAGCGCCATGAAGGTCCGCGTTTTCGTCTCCCTCAAGAACGGGGTGCTCGACCCGCAGGGCCGCGCGATCCACCACGCGATCGAAGCCCTGGGCATTCACGGCGTCAACGATGTCCGGGCCGGCAAGATGATCGAGCTGGACGTGGACGACAGCGTCACCGACGATCAGCTGGAAACCATGTGCAAGCAGCTTCTCGCCAACACGGTGATCGAGAATTACCGCATCGAAAGGCTGGCTGCATGACTTTCCGCAGCGCCGTCATCACCTTTCCCGGCTCCAATTGCGACCGGGACATGGCCGACGCGCTGGAAAAGGTGTCGGGCAGCGCGCCGCACCGGGTCTGGCATGGCGATGCCGATCTGCCGCAGGGTCTCGATTTCATCGCCCTGCCGGGCGGTTTTTCCTATGGCGATTACCTGCGTTCCGGCGCGATGGCCGCGCGCAGCCCGATCATGCAGGCGGTGATCGCCGCCGCCGGCCGGGGCGTACCGGTGCTGGGCGTGTGCAACGGCTTTCAGATCCTGACCGAAAGCGGCCTGCTGCCCGGCGCGCTGCTGCGCAACGCCGGCATGAATTTCGTCTGCCGCGATGTGAAGCTGACAGTCGAGAACAGCCAGAGCCTGTTCACCGCCGGCTACAGCACGGGCCAGCAAATCATCATCCCGGTGGCCCACCACGATGGCAACTATTTCGCCGACGATGCCACGCTCGACCGGCTCGAAGGCGAAGGCCGGGTGGCGTTCCGCTATGCCGAAAGCGTCAACGGTTCGGCCCGCCAGATCGCCGGCGTGCTTAACGAGGCTGGCAACGTCCTGGGCATGATGCCCCATCCCGAACGGATGATCGAGGCCGAACAGGGCGGCACCGATGGCCGGGCCCTGTTCGAAAGCGCGGTCAGGGCGCTGGTTTCGGCCTGAACTGGCGCTTCAGCCGTTGACCTGGCGCAGCTGGGTTCCTGAAAACAGGTTCCGTGCATCGTTCGCGCCCATCGGCCGGCCGAAGTAATAGCCCTGAATCTTGCGGCAGCCGAGCTCGCGGATGATTTCCAGTTCGCGCTCGTTCTCCACCCCTTCGGCCGTGGTCGACATTTCCAGGCTTTCGGCCATGGCAACCACGGCGCGGATGATCGCCAGGCTTTCCGGGCTGCCGGCGGCGGCACCCTGCACGAAGCTGCGGTCAACCTTGATAGTGGAGAAGCGCAGGTTGCGGATATAGGCCAGCGAGGAATAACCCGTCCCGAAATCGTCAAGCGCGATCCCGCAGCCCAGCGCCATGATCTGTTCCAGCGCCGAGCGCGCCGTCGTCGCATCGCGCACGAAGATCGATTCGGTCACTTCGATTTCCAGCCGCTGGGCCGGCAACCCGCTTGAGCTGAGCGCACTGATCACGCTCGGCACAAAGCCCGGATCAAGCAGCTGTTCGCCCGATACGTTGACCGCCACCTTGACGCCTTTGGGCCAGCGGGTCGCCTCGCGGCAGGCCTCGCGCAGCACCCATTCCCCGATCGGCACGATCAGGCGGGTGTCCTCGGCCAGCGGGATGAACTTGGCCGGGCTGACGAAGCCATGCTCCTCGCTGTTCCAGCGCAGCAAG